>DIFH01000145.1 GCA_002427615.1 Paludibacter sp. UBA5753 | reverse complement strand
GTATCGCTACGCTCACTGGGGGTTATTCAAATTTAGCCACTCCGTGGCATAAAATAGCTTTTCAGCAGACCCTAATTAGTGCCTCTGTTTGTAAAACAAAGGGACTGATTTTCATTGTTCTATGATTTAGTACTATTTTTTTATTGAATTAATTCAAATCGTTCTTTCAACCGAATATCCCTTGATGAAGCGCCAATCATAAGTTCAAAATCACCAGGCTCGGCTACCCATTTCAATTGCTGATTATAAAAAGATAATTTTTCCCTGTCGATAAAAAAGGTAATCGTTTTAGACTCGCCCGCTTTCAGTTTCAATTTTCGAAAGTCCTTTAATTCTAAAACAGGTCTTACAATTGAACTTACTAAATCGCGCAAATAAAGTTGTACAATTTCTTCTCCATCGTAATTTCCCGTATTTTTAATTGTTACAGAAGCTTCAATTTGTTCATTGTCATTCATTTTTTTGCTGTTGAGTTGCAAGTCGCTGTATCGAAAAGTAGTATAACTTAATCCATACCCAAACTCGTAACGAGGATACAATGACAAATCGAGATAAGCGCTACGGTAAGATCGATTGTTGTCATTTTGCGCCGGACGTCCTGTATTAAAATGATTGTAATAGATAGGGATTTGTCCGACACTCAACGGAAAAGTCATGGTAAGTTTGGCAGATGGGTTATAATCGCCAAACAGTACATCGGCAATGGCATTACCGGCTTCGCTGCCCAGCCACCAGGTGTAAAGTATAGCCGGCGCATTTTCGGCAGTATAATCAAAAACCAATGGTCGACCGGCATTGATAAGGACAACAACAGGTTTACCAGTGGCAAGAAGAACTTTCAATAAATCCTCCTGTACTCCGGGAATATTTATATTGCTACGACTTTTAGCCTCGCCTGACAAATCGCGCCTTTCGCCAATACTTAAAACGACAATGTCAGCTTGTTTAGCTACTTTCACAGCTTCTGCAAAACCAGCCTTGCTATTACCTTCAATATCGCAACCTTTTGCATAAAGCAGTTTGGATCTGTTGCCAACTTTATTTTTTAGTCCTTCCCATTGAGACACAATAAAACTCGAGTCATTACCTGGCAATTCTACATCCCAGAAACCCTTATTTTGCTTTACAGCTTTCACCAATGGGCCAATAAATGCTATGGTTTTTGTGTTTTTTGAGATGGGGAGCAACTGATTTTTGTTTTTCAACAATACTATACTTTTTCTTGCAATATCTCTTGCAGCCTTTGCGTGTTCAGCATTGTTTAATTCGCTTTTCTCTCTGACAACATTACTATACCTGAAAGGGTCATCAAACAATCCCAATTCAAATTTCTTACGCAATATTCTTTTTACGGCATTGTCAATTACTACTTCTGAAACCTTACCATCTTTTACTAATTGAGCCAAATTATTCTTGTAATTCCGGCTCTCCATATCCATATCGCAACCGGCATTAATAGCCGCCTGAGCCGCTTCATATTCATTCTTTACATTGCCGTGTTTTATCATTTCGCCAATTGCTCCCCAGTCACTCACGACAAAACCCTTGAAATTCCATTTCTCTTTCAACACATCTGTCAGTAAATACTTATTCGCTGTTGCAGGCATCCCATTGATATCGTTAAATGCAGTCATAAATGTTGCAACATTAGCATCCACGGTGGCTTTGAATGGTGGCAGGTATGTTTCCCATAGTTGCCTTTCGCTCATATCCACCGAATTATAGTCACGACCACCAACTGCTGCACCATAAGCCGCAAAATGTTTGGCACATGCCATTAAGGAGTTTAATTCTCCCAATTTTTCGCCTTGAAATCCCTTTACACGGGCATAGGCAATTTTCGACCCCAGGTAAGTATCTTCGCCGGCTCCTTCCATGACTCTTCCCCAGCGAGGATCTCGACTAATGTCAACCATAGGCGCAAAAGTCCAGTGTATTCCGCTTGCACTTGCTTCTACAGCTGAAATCCGCGCTGAGAGTTCAATTGCCTCCAAATCCCAACTACACGACTCTGCCAAAGGTATTGGAAATGTTGTTTTAAACCCATGAATTACATCTTGTCCGAATAACAATGGAATTTTCAATCGCGATTGAAGCGCAATTTTTTGCCAGCTATTGGTACGCTCCGCTCCTATACAATTAAGCAGCGATCCCACTTCTCCGCGTTTTATCTGACCCATTTTGTCATTATCCAACGTTACTGGTCCTGTTGCCATCCAATCGTCATTATATTGGTTCAGCTGTCCTATCTTTTCTTCCAGTGTCATTAAGTTTAGCACTGAATCTACATTCTGATCGATTGATTTGCTCTGAACCTTTGTATTTTGAACTACAAATATGGTTAGAACAATTACGTACATGATTCTTAAAGTTCTTTTACTCATTTGTTTAATAATTTTTTCGTTATTTTACTGATTAATTTATTTTGCGATGATTAATACATTACTCTTTTACCATTATTAGTACGCCATATATTGTAAATATCGAGAAATGAAAGATTTTAGGTGTAAATAATTGATTTTTTTAAATGTTACATGAGGCTTGCCTGTCGGATTTTCAGCTTCTTTGGTGATTATCGCTAATCATGCTCGTTTCATATCTATAAAAATGTTCCAATTTTCCACCATGATGCGAGCCCCCCTGACCCCAATAAGTGTGGAATAATCTACATACATCCGACGTTTTGGTTTGTAAAAATAAACAATTAGATTGTAAAAGTCAAAGTGTCGTTTTTTTTCTTGTTTTGTTTTCTATTCAATGGATCGTTATAAAATAAACTATCTAAATGTAGTACAGTTACATACAAAGCATTTTAATGAATGCAACTTTTTTCAATGCGTTCAAAAAAAGATTTTTTATAACTAACCATTGTTTTATACTTACTGTAAGCAGTACTACTAATTCCCTGTTAGTAGTACTGCTAATACCCTCTTAGTAGCGCTACTAATACCCTCTTGGTAATCGACTTATGATTATTGGAGTAAATAATTTGAAAAACAAGTCTATAAACCAAATACAAACTGCAATTGTAATTTGATTGGGTCAAATGAGGAGAAACATGTATATCAATGATTCTTATTTAATTAACCTCACTTAAATCAAATTGCACCAAATATTACAATTTCTTTTGATATACCCTTACCCAATCAATTGTCATAGTAGTAGGGAAAATGGCATTGTCTATTTCTCCTCCCAAATTTCCTCCAATAGCAATATTAAAGATAAAATATGCCGGTTTATCAAATGGCCAGTTTTCAGATGTTTTTATTTCCGGCTTATAATGATAAATTCGTCGGTCATCCACAAAAAAAGTGATATATTCGGAAGTCCATTCCATAGCATAAATATGGAATTTATCATAAGGATTTTCAATATTCACCTTGCCACTATAAGGTGTGGCGCCATAGCCCGAACGATTGTGAATAGATGAAAACACTACACCCGGTTCTCTTCCAATGTGTTCCATAATATCCAACTCGCCGCACTCGGGCCAACCAATCTGGTCAATATTATTCCCGAGCATCCAAAGTGCAGGCCAAGTGCCTACACCCTCGGGCAATTTGGCTTTTATTTCCACAATTCCATAAGTGAAGATATGCTTGTCTTTGGTAATAAGCCTCGCCGAAGTATATTCATTGTTCTCGTTTCGAGCAGTTATTAATAGTTTTCCACCTCTGACTTTTACGTTTTCGCCTTTTGTATATCGCTGCGATTCATTATTCACCCAACCTGGAGGAGCTATTTCGTGAGTCCATGCCGTTGTATCGATGGTTTTACCACAAAAATTATCCTGCCAAACCAGTTTGTAACCTTTTTTTGATTGAGAAAACACACTTGTAATGCACAACAACAGAGTGAGTACAACAATTACTTTTTTAGAATTCATATCTTTAATTGTATTTTAAATTTAAATCAAACTTTGAGTCTTCAGCCATTTTTGAAGTTTATCAGGCCAGTTATCGACATCCAGCCCTTGCGGACGCATGCCAAAGCCATGTCCTCCAAGCTTGTAAATAATAAATTCAGATTTTACTTTATTTTTTTTCAGCGCTTCATTAAAAACTTTGCTATTTTCAATCGATACAACATTATCATCCTCGGCATGAACGATAAATGTTGGAAGAGTTTTCCGCGAAACATGTAATTCGTTGGAATAAAAATTCTCCAACTTTTCAGAGGCATTCTCGCCAATCAGGTTTTTCCGCGTTCCATTGGGCGTATAAATTTTTTTCAACGATATGACCGGATACATAAGCACCATAAAATCAGGTTTGTTAGTTTGATCAAAATGTGTTCCCAATGTGGCTGCCAAATATCCACCCGCCGAAAATCCGATAACGCCGATTCTGTTTTTATTAAGTTTCCATTCTTTTGCATTTCGGTGAATGATCTGCATAGCTGTTTTTGCATCCTTCAGAGGCACTTCGGAATGACAAAAGGGAATCCTGTAATAAAGCACAAAGGCCGTAACGCCAATATTATTAAACCATCTGGCAATTTCAACCCCTTCCTTTAGGGCTTGCCAATCCACCATATCCACCTCCCGGACAAATAAGTACCGAAGTTCTGTTATTCGTTTCTTTGGGAGCAAAATATGCGTACATTCTTGCTTCACTTACGAAAGTGATAAATTCCACACCATGAGCAGTTTCTTTTTCAGGACTGAAATTACCTTCGGTTGAACCATTGGGATACAACAAAATCTTTCCCTGCGAAAGTATGTCGACAAAAAACATGATTAATAAAATTACTATGCTGTATTTCATTGTCCAATTATTAACAATATAATTTATCTCAATGCCTTACGATATTTATTCCCAAATCGGTCAATCACTTCTACCAAAATTTCAGCATTCGGGTTTTCAGGCTTGGCTCTGAACAAATGATAAGTTTCGCCCACACTTAACCATGAATGCTTTTTGTTTTTACCAGGCTGATAAAGCACTGCAGCCAACGGGTCTTTCCCCCAATAGCGGGTCATTTCTCCTTTAAAAATACCATTTTCGTGCCAGTAAACTTTCCACAAAGGGTCATAATTATAAACATTGGCTATGAAACAATCTGGAAATTCAGTATCCGTTCCCGCTTGGTACAATTTGAATTGATCATTTTTATCTGCATTTATACCTTTAAAATACCAGCTCAAACTGTCGCCATTCACTTCATAAACAGTGTAACCTTTGGGTGTGCCATCCACACAAAATTCGCCCTGCCACCAAGCGCCACAAGCTGCCGCATGAACATGTTCGGCAATTGCAGGGGCAGCTTGCTTAAACCATTGAGTGTGGCTATGACCTGCTAAAATATGAGTGTTATACGGTGAAAGAATCTTATACAAAGCTTCACGATTCATCACTGAATTTGACAATGTAGTCGAATAATTTTCGGCAGTTTCCGATTCGCCATAAATTGTGGGAATATGCAGTGTAACGATAACAGTGCTTCCAGGTTTTACCGACTGTAGATCTTGCTCTAACCATTGTAGTTGGTTTTCGTCGATATATCCGATGTAGCGATACGAAAATCCATAATAAAACACATCTTTGAGTACTACATAATGGACATTACCTACGTTGAACGAGAAATGCGTGGGGCCAAAAGCGACCGAAAAGGATTGGGCGGACAACTCGTTGGAACGGTTGTTATAGTCCATGTCATGGTTCCCAATTGCTTGATAAAAAGGCACTTTAATTTGCGAAATCATTTGTTTGTATTTCTCGAAAAGATTTAACCTATCAAACACATTGTCGCCAGCACTTATGGCATGAACAGGAATTTCTTTTGTAAATAAAGCAATCGTTTTATTTACATCTTTCACCACTTCCTCCAACAAATCAAACTCTTCCATATCGAGTATCTGAGGATCCGCCCATAGAATAAAGGCGTGCTTTTGTTGCGATTGCTTACTTTGGTTTAACGGAAAATCTATGTGTTGTCCTTTTACTGTTTTATCAATCGGAGCATAAAACACAGGAATTCCATCTTTAATGGGCGATTCATATCCCGAAGGTAAAGAGTAATAAATAAATTCTTTATCTGATCCTGGATGAATACTGAAATTTCCTGACTGTTCCGTAAATACAATTGAAGTTCCATCGGTTATTGACACGGAAGGTATACCTTTTCCGTTACACGTAACTTTTCCCTTTACATCAAGCGGCAATGAATTTGAAATTGCATAAAGTGGCAATACCAAGCTCCAAAAGGCAATCGATAAAATTTTAATTTTACTATTTTTCATTTTTGCTTATGATTTTATCATTTTCCCAGTTATACACAACTGATTTGTGATCATTTGATAAAAATACAACCCGCTTGCCAAGTTTGCCGGAAAATAAGTGAAAGAATAAATACCTGAGGTTTTTATTCCTTCGCATTTTTGATCAATCAGCTTGAAATCAAGATCATAAATTCTAAAAATAACCTCACTCTTTTTATCTATCTTATAAGTGATTGTTGTATTGGTTTTAAAAGGATTAGGGAAATTTTGAAGTAACGACTGGTTATTTTCAGACCCTACATTAATCAAATCCGTATTGTTTATTAAAAAAGAATCAGACCAATTACTCCATTTCAGATTAAAATCACGATAACGAATTTTCAGATAATATGTGTCACTGGTATGAAAAAGTGAAGCCGGAATTTTTACATTGTTCAAATTAATCCCTCGATTCGAATTTAACGGCTTTTTATTCTGGTCAACACCATAGATATTTTCCCAGTTTGCCACTGAATCTTTAATTACCATCGAATTTCTGATAATCTGAAACTGAACGGACATAAGTGAATCGACTCCAATAAACTGAGAAGTTGCAAACTCCATATTTTCCCCTGAAATCTTTACGGATTCAATATTCGGAGTAGCCGGTCCGGATTGATTTTTCTTTTTATACCATTTATCAAGAGGTAAATTATTCTCCTCGTCAGTGGGACTTCCCAAACTATACATCGTGTTCTCGTAGGAATGATTTGCTGGATCAATTTCCAGCATCTGATAACAATAATTACTTATTGTAATATGAATATCATTAAAATCTTCGTTTGCTCCGGTCGCCCATGTATCCAATGCTCCACCACCGCCACCGCCGCAGACAATTCTAAAATCTGCATTTGCTTTGTCTGACAGAATTGTTCCACGTTCGAAACCATGGGTATGCCCATAATGCATTTCCTGCACCTTAGTATATTTTTTTATAATGGGAAACAAAATATTTTTCACATACACGTTTCCGGCATCCGAATTATTGATTGTTTTCCAGAGTTCAGTAAAAGGCGGATGATGAAAAAATAGAAATACAAAATCAATATCCGGATTATTCTCCGTTTCGCTCAGCTTTGTATCCAGCCAGTCAGCCATGACCGTTCCGTATTGGGCGGTTATGTTGGTATTCAGACCAATAAATAATGAATTTTCAATCCTTAAACTCCAAATTTTTTCATTTAATGCCCGATTTGCTGGAAAAGCCGAGAGTTCATCCATTTTCAGATAATTATAAAAATATGAACTCTCACCTTCGTGATTTCCTGCAACCGCCATGGTTGGAATGTAAGGTGTCAGAGAGGATAAAAGTTTGAAATATTCGGTTGAATATTGCTCAGGGATATTTCCATTAACAACAATATCGCCGGAATGCAAAATTCCGTTCACATGATTTTCAATATCCGAACCATAAAGTTCCATAGCATTTGAACGTGCAGCTCGAACCACATTCCCAGCCATTGTTGTATCAGGACAATGTGTATCACTGAGTAAAATAAATCTGATTTTACCTTCATCGGTTAAGTCCGGAAGAGTTTTAAAAGAAAAGACGCCGGATTCTCCAGTTCCACTCATTCCTTTATAAAAATAACGTGTATTAGCCTGTAAACCTGTAAGCTTAACCGTATGCCATCGATATGACTGACTTATCAGTTCGGATGATCCGATAGTAACAAATCCTAAATCCGGGGTCGTTCCGTATTCAACCTGCGTAGCGGTTTGTGCTGTGTCGTGCCAGCAAATGGTGATTGAATTCATTCCAGGACTTTGCAAATACGGAATTCGGCTCATTTGATATGGTTCAACATACGTTTCATGATTGTATCCACCCAATTCATAAACCTGTTGAGCAGATAGTGTCTGATCCCAAATTGCAAGTTCCGAACAATAAATGCTTCCATCTTCGCCATTATTATCAGCAAAAATAAGCATTTGACTGTTTAAGGAAAAACGTCCATCAATCGATTGTACAGTTCCATTCACTATTCGTTTTCCATCCAGGTAACATGTAAATTCTCTCCCGTTTTTTACAGAAACAATCAATCTATACCATTCATTCGGAATGACCGAATAACTGCTGTATCCAACTGCTCCGACTCCAATATTTCCGGATGGATTGATAAACAGGTCACCATCATCTGAATTATCAGTCGTTGTCTGAAAAAAAGAATGCCAGATTCCATGCTGAGTAACTTTGAAATCGTATTGAAGAGTGTACTCATTCACTTTTGTTCCGCCACCATTCGGCGAAATTAAATGATTCATTCTATAATAACTTCCCTGAACAATTAATACGGCTTCGTTTCCTGTAACTGGTCCTGTGGCTGCATTCTGAATACCAAAAAGTCCCAACGAAGTCCCATAACCTAATTCTGCTTTTGTGTGATTCGAAACATCATCAAATTTCCACCAACCTTTTTTCGTAGGAATTGTCGCATTGATAAAGTTGGTTATCAAAAGCAATAATACCAGTACTTCCAAATGCTTTGTTAATTTCATTCCAGTTCTGAAATTTTAATTGGTGTTAATTGTTTGTTTATTTATTAAAAGGGTGCTCCATTTTTTTGAAGCACCCTTTAATAATTCTTTTATACGAATCAGATTAGTGAGCAACAATTATTTTACGAGTACTCATAAGGTTTCCAACAAACATTTGTACATAATAAAATCCATTTGTCAATTTGTTGGAATTAAACTGAAGTTTATAAACTCCAGCAGATTTCAGTCCTTCGTTTACTACTTGTATTTCCTTGCCGGTAACATCAAGAATATGAAAACTTACGTTTCCGGTTTCTCTTACCTGATACGGGAAAGTTGTAATCTGTGAGAATGGATTAGGATAATTTTGTCCCAAATCTGCAGTTTTGCTTATGGTTACGTTTCTCAAACCTGATACAGAATTTGTTGCATTTCCTAACTGAAGCGCCTGATCGGCTGTTAAGGCAACATCCCATATTCCCAATTCTGAGCAATTAATATCTCCATCATCGCCATCATTATCCTGAAATATCTGAAGTACGTTATCAAGTCCCCATCTTCCATCTATTCCCTGTGACGGAGCTTCTAACCACAACATACCATCGATATAAACTCTGAAAAATTCATCGTTCTTAACTGATACAAGCATCCGGTACCATGTATTAGCGACTAATGTATTGGTTGAATAACCCGTTTGAGCTGTTCCGATTGAATTAGCCACACGACCAGAAGAGTTCCCACTGCTTGCGACAAATAAATCAGCATCTTCTGTAAGAGCACCTGTCTGGAAGAATGAATACCATGTTTCAGTTTTAGGGATAGAGAAGTCAACCTGTAAAGTCCATTCGTTTACAAAAGTACCAGCTAAATTAGGACTCATTCCATGGCTCATTGTCAAATAACTTCCAAGCGGAACCATCGTTGCATGATTGGTTTCAGTAGGTCCGGCAACAGCAGTTTGTGTTCCTGTTAAAACCAGGTCTGTACCAATTGTTGCTTTCATCAGATTACTTGAATCGTCAAATTGCCAAAGTCCTTTTCTTACGGGCATAGATGTACTGGGAGTTGTTGCATTACCTAACTCTGCTATTTGTTCTGATGTAAGAGGTGTATTCCAAATTGCGACTCTTGAACAAGATAACTCCGGATTTTCGGCATCATCATCTCCAAATAAATGCACAACAGGTGCTAAACTAAAACGACTGTCGACTGCCGGAGCATTTCCTTCTTTCCAGAGAACTCCATCAACATATATACGAGCAAAGGAGCCTGCCTGAATGGATAATACTATACGATACCAGGTACCGGGCACTAACATATTCGATGTCCAACCCATAGTCGTTGTTCCAATAACTCCGGTATTGTTTTTTATAAAAACATCCCCATCTCCTTCATTCATAGCGCCATTTTGAATTAAAGATCTATACAGTGCAAAATCAGGAACCATAATATCCCATTCAATAGTGTAATCATTAACGCGGGTACCACCGCCATTTGGCGCAATACCATGATCCATTGCAAATCCATTACCCCGATGAGTCAAAACTGCATTCTTTCCATCATAAGGACCAAAAGTCTGAACATAGCCACTGGCATCATCGGTCGGAACAAGTACATTTCCAATTGTTGCCTTGAATAAGTTATTTAATTCATCGAAAGTCCATAAACCAACCGGTTGAGGAATAGTTGCACCTACAGTAGCTACTGTAAACACCGAAATAATCATAAAAAGGAGTAATCGTTTCGTTTTCATAATACTAAATTTTTGAGTTACAATTAATAATTTATTTAAGTTTCATTTTTTTACTGTAATTACTTTAATATCCACATTACTTTATTTATTTCATCGTATCCATCAAATTGTCTGTTTAATGCTTCAATCAAATTATCGCGATTATAGTCTGTTTCCGAATTCGGATATGTCCAACGTAACGGTAGTCCGAATTTGTTATTTTCATTCAGATTGGTTGCCGGATTGATGGGAAATACCGGATATGCATTCCTGCGATATTCAAAATAGCTGTATTCAGCATCCTGCATGAAGTTCAGAAAATAACGTTGCATCCAGATTTGTTTCAGTTGGTCATCAACAGAAGTTTTGAAAGCTGCTTCTCCGGTAAAATAATTATCGATATATGTCTGATCTATTGGTTTTGTATGAGCATAAGTTGATTTTGTTGCCATAATAGCAGCAAGAGCCGATTTAACGCCCTGCTGATAATAGGTCTGTGCTGTTTCGGTAGTAATCCATCCTCGAACCCTCGCTTCGGCCAGTATCAACTGTTGCTCGCCATAAGTCAACAACATACGGGGTTCGCAGGCTGCTTCGGTCAAATACCGTTTGTTCAACAGTGAGTATTTATTTGCGCTGTGTCCTGCATTCATGGCAGCATAATCCATCGAAACATCTACACCTACATAAGCAGCAGTATCCGATTGTGCTTTTCCGGCCGAAATTTTGGCAGCAGCTGGTTCTGCGTAATAGAACAAACGTCTGTCATTCAATTTTTTCAAATTGTCCATAAGTAATGAACTTATAATAGTTCTGCTTGTAAACAAATTACTCGTTCCTGACAGAGGGTGCTTATTTTGTGTTGAATATGCCAATCCAAAATAACCAGTGGATGATTCCAACAAGTTACCAGAAGCAACAATTTCAGCAAAACGGTTTTTGATATCAAGCGAAGCTACATTTTCTTTTTTACTCAAAGTCATCAGAATCTTCAGCGCAAGGGCATTGGTTGCTTTACGCCATTTGACCGGATTACCGGCATAAGGTGTCGGGTCACCTGTGAAAGTTCTACCATTGGCAAAATACTGATCAGCTTCTTTAAGCTCATCTAAAATATCTATGAAAATTTCTTCCTGACTGTCATATTTTGGTTTGAAAAGTCCGATCTCACCTTTACCTGTTTCGCTGTAAGGTATATCGCCCATTTCCATAGTTAATCGGAAAAACATATAGGCGCGAGCAAACTTTGCGACTCCTTTATAAGAATCTTCAAGCACACTTCCTTTAGCCGACTCTAACATTTGATCGATGTTAGGCAAAATCGTCATTGCACCAAAACTACTGCTGCCAAGTTTATTGTATTGCGTTTCCATCTGACCTTCATTGGCATAACCAACATATTTTGGCAAAGCATTTGCAGAGATAAAACTCTTTGCATCACCACTGTATACACAAGTTCTTAATACTACCTTTGTACACAAAAGAGATGCACTTACAGTTGTTGTAGCATCGGGATTTGTATTTATATCTTCGAATTGACTGCAACCGACCATTAGGAAAATCAGGAAAGAACTTCCAATTGCAATAAATCTATTTAGTTTTTTCATTTGTGTTAGTTATTAAAGTTATAAAATAGCATTCCTTTTTTATGAATCCATGTTTTAAAAGTTTACTTTTACATTGAAACCTACATATCTGATAGATGGGTCACTGAAGTTATCGGTACCTCCATCCGGGTCGGAATACTTAAATTGTTTCGACCATAAAAATATATTTTGACCAACCGCCGACACCGATACACCTTTGGTATATATTTTTGTACAAATATCTTTAGGCAAAGTATAAGTCAGGGACATTTCGCGAATTTTCAGAAAAGTGGTGGAATAAACATCAATAGGAGAAGCAGCGCCACCCCATGCTGTTCCTTTATGCAAAGTGTTTATATACGTTTCGTATGTTGTAGCTACATCGTTGGTTGCGAATACTCTTGTATCGCTCGTAATATTGCCGTAAGTATCGTAAGTAGCTGTTCCTGAAACAACTTTCACACCGCTACCAATATAATTATTCCCACCAACTGTTGCATCCAGATATCTTTCAGGCACTACAGAATTAGGATGTGAACCGGCACGCCACATATACATTTCAGTTATTGTCTGAGTTAAACCACCTACCCTTCCATCCATCGAAATGGCGAACTGGAAATTTTTATATCTTAAGGTTGAATTCAATCCCCAAATCCAGTCAGGGTCTGAATATCCAAACTTCGAAGTATAGTCCGAATAAAGTGGCTTACCTGCATTATGAATAATATTCCCATCAGGATCACGCAAATAATCATACAGCACATAAGCATCAGCTCTTTCACCTACTTTTACCCATGGTTTATCTTTTGAATAAAGTGGATCTAATTTTGTGTAATAGCGTGCATATTTCGACCAGTTTACAGACACATCCCATTGCCAGTCTTTGGTTTTGATGGGTGAAACATTGGCTGTAATTTCAAGACCTTTGCGCGTAATTTCTTCTTCTGTGTTGACATAATTACTTGTAAAGCCCGAAGCGGAACTAATCCCCCCCCATGTCAGACCATCGTACATACGTTTAGAATAATAAGAAAAATCTATTGAGGCTCTGTTGGTGAATAAATTAATGGCTGTTCCTATTTCAAAAGTTTCGGATGATTCAGGCATTACAACTGAACTACGTATACTCTCCGGATAGGCTGCAGAACTCAGACTTCCCCATGCACTGTTAGTAATGGTATAAACCGAATTAATAGCATATACATCGGCGGGAGTTTTTGAAGTAGTCCATGAGCCACGAAGTTTCCATAATGAAAGCCAGTCCATTTTTGGCAATAATTCCGAGGTCACAAAACTGCCTGAAACTGATGGATAAAGGTAAGAGCGGGTTGACTGTGATAATGTTGAACTCCAGTCATTACGCATTGTACCTTCAGCATAAATCAGGTTATTCCACGACATAGCCAGACGGCCGTACAAGCTGTTTACCTGACGACGATAGATGTTAGAACTTACATCGGCAGGACTTACCGAAGCATTTAAAGAATAATAACCTGGTATTGTAAGTCCATTCTGAGTTTTAGCTTCAATACCTTCGTCCTGTTTGTAAAAGATCGTCCCTCCGAACAAACCATCTAAACTAAATTTTTCAAATGTCTTACTACCAGACAAAATCAAATCATTATTAAAGCTATAACCACGACTTATACCGGTATTGTAAGAACCATTGGCCGACTCACCCCAAACCTGAGTTCCGTTTGGTATAAGTGTGGCAGAACCAGCACTTATCAACGATCCTTTAGACACTCTTATATCCTGACGATCACTATAGTTATCAAACCCAGAACGTAACGATATTTTAAGCCATGAAGTAAAGTCATAATTTATGGATAAAGTCCCGTTCATAATATCCTTATTTACACTATGAGTTCTCTGATATCGGTCGAAATAAGGATTATTACTCGAATCGGTATAACTGTTGTTTTGTGATTCGTTGGGAATCAACCAATAATCTTTGTAGTCTCTTACATCGTAATCGGCTGCCGACCAAACCAGCATACTGTACATCGGGTCATAACTGGTATATCCGCTAAATCCGATATTTGGAGACGTTTGTTTATTGTATGAAATGCTTGACGACAATAAAAATTTATTAATTTTCATATCGCCTCCGATGCTATATGTGTATTTATTATATTCTGAATTAGGATATTGTCCTTTGTTGTTCACCCAAGTTGCCGAGGCCCTAAAACTACCAAACTCACCTTGTTGAACGACATTCACGTTATTGTTTAAAACATAACCTTGTTCGAGAAAGTTTTTAAAATTGTCCTTACCTCTGGGTAAATAAGGCATCGCCTGCCACGATTTTGTAATTGGGTCCCATTGTATTACCTCACGTCCGTCCATAGGCACACCCCAAGAACCGTCTCCACCTGTTGAATATGTATTTGTAGCGGTATTGACAACACGCCCGAATGTTGATTGAAGTTCAGGAATTGCCAAAAATCCAACAGTATACATCGTACCACTATTCAATGACACAGCAATTCCTTTATTACTGTTTCCTTTTTTAGTAGTAACCATAATAGCTCCTCCCGCTCCACGATAACCATAAAGAGCTGAAGCTGTGGCTCCTTTAAGTACACTAAGGTTTTCAATATCGTCTGATGGAATATCCTTCAGACTCATGTTACCGTACGGTACACCATCTATAACTATAAGTGGATTTTCTCCACGAATCTGAATATCGGGTGACTGAGCAAATTCAGTACTGTTTTTTACAAGTAAACCGGCAACTTTACCTGTCAGAGACGTAGCCATATCCACACCTTTCACGGTCTGAAGACCTTCACCTTTCACGGCTTGAACCGCGTAACCTAAAGCTTTTTCCTCTCTTCTGATACCGAGTGCTGTTACAACAACTTCACCCAACGTTTCTACATCTTCGATTAGCTTTACTATAATCACATTTTTACTTACAACAGTGATTTCTTGTGTTTTATAACCAATATATGAAATTGAGATAACTGATTTATAAGGCATTTCAATTGTAAATTGTCCGTTTACATTGGTTATTGTTCCGATTTTTGTTCCTTTTATCAGAACAGAAGCACCGATGATAGGTTCTCCGGCAACATCGGTTACAACTCCCGAAACCTTAACGGGAACCTGTGTATCCGGTTTCTCAATCTTACTGAGTACAATTTGTTTTCCGTTCACGCTGAATCCGATATCGGTACCCTTAAGCATATCGATCAACACCTGTATGACGTCCTTTTTATTGCACACCACTGTTACTTTGCGGTTAACATCGACCAACTGCTTATTATACAAAAAACGGTAACTGGTTTTAGTCTCAATATTATTCAGCACTTCTTCCATGGGAACGTTCTTCAAATCGAGACTTACTGAGGCTGTTTGAGCAGCAAGCTCAGAACTTAAAACCTGAAGAAAGCTAAACAACAAGAATATAAGACCAAACGCCAAACGTCGCTGTCCTGATGCGATCCCTGATTTTAAATTTGATTTACACATTACTAATGATTCCATAAATATTTAAAAAAGGTTATTTGTATTGAAAGAGATAGAAAATACAAGAAAAAAGGAATTGGCGGTTAGAAAAACTGCGTACTTTGAGCAGGAATTAGGTAGATATATCCATAACAATTTAAATTTTAAGGTGATTTTTGATTTTTAACCCCTTTTGCAGCTCTCTACACCCGAAATGGTTAAATATAGATTAAAATAGTTGATTTTCTATGCTAAATAGAGTAGAAACAATCACTAAATCTCTGAAATTCAACAAGTATATTTTTCGTAATGCTTTGTAGTGCCCTGTATTATCATTTTTTAATATCACAATCTTTCTATATTTACTCAATCAATTGAAAATCAAATTTAGAAAAAATCTGTAGCGCCCAAATAAACTTCTATGTTGTTAATATATTTGATATTCAACGATTTACATATTAAAAGCTGCAAAATGGGTTAAGATAAACACATTGTACCATTATTATCTTTTCTATATCTAAGACGTTTCAAAAAAAAAATTCCACATTCGAATCTTTATTTTTATTCAAATATGGAATTTTATTTATGTGTATAAACCTTTAATTGGCATTATATACTTCGATCCGTTCTTTACTAAACTCATTATCTGATTGTTGCTCTCGTCCGCTTCGTTTATATTTGATGGGTGCTGATAATTTTAATAATCGTAATATTTCGTCCAGAGACTCTCCTTCGAAAGTTGCCCGGTAAAGTTGTCGACCTACCGATTTGTCCTTTACTACAATATCAACATTATAAGTACGGCCTATGCGTTTAAATACATTTTCGAGCGATTCGTTTCTGAATGCCAGAATGCCATCTTTCCAAATGCACCAATGTTTTGCATCAGTTTTGGCAATATCATACTTATTATTTTTACTATTATATACCAAACGATGGTTTGGCATAATATGTTCAGATTTCATCTCGCCCACTTGCACATTAATTTCTCCTTCAAGCAAGGTAACCGCTGTTATAGTATCATTAGCATAAGATTCTATATTAAAAGCCGTTCCGGTAGCTGAAACTTGTAAATTATTGGTCGAGACTACAAACGGATGGCTTTTATCGGAATTAACTTTGAAAAACGCTTCACCCGATAAATACACATTACGTTTACCGGAAGTGAATACAACGGGATATTTTAACTTACTACCGGAGTTGAGCCAAACAGTAGAACTATCAGGCAAAGTAATTTTAGACTTCATACCCAATGGAGCAATGATTTCCTGGTAAGCTACATCAGATTTATACAAGGAGTCACTATAAAGCTGATATGCAATTAACATCATCACCGGCACTATCAGAATAGCCGCAACGCGTTGCCACCAAACTATAAACGAAATATTTTTTGATGGCTTATGTTCTATTTGGTTGAGTATTTTAGTTTTGGCTTTGTCTAAATCAATATCTTCGGGATGAAATGCAGGATGTGAAACGTGCCATATATTTTGTATTTCCTGAAAATATCTTTTATTCTCCGCACTTTCGTTTATCCACGCTTGCAATAAACTTTTTTCCTCGGCACTTATGGTTTTCGAAAAATATTTTATTATTAATTCTTCTATGTGATTATTGTTTTGCATTTTATACCTATTTTACACCTATATAAATAAAGACGTTTTAAATTAATTCATCCACATTCATTTTAGATTTCTTATGAAATTAGCAACAAAAGTATCGAGATAAAAAATTCTTTCAGATACTTACGTAATAAACCTAAAGCTTTGCTTACACGCACTTCTATTGTCCGCTCCGAAACATTTAATTGTAGGGCAATTTCCTTGTATTTCAAACCATCGAAACGATTCATTTCAAAGGCTTCTTTATATGTTCGTGGGAGTTTACTAAGTGCTTTGGTGAGATGGAACTGTAAATCGGAATATAAAATATAGTTTTCCGTATCAAGTGAATCTTCAATATCCGGAATGCTTATCGAATAGTTTTCATGGTCTCTGACAACTTGTTTATGACGAATTTCATCCAGACAAGCATTTTTTACCGATTTCAGTAAAAATGATTTCAAAGAGATTTCAATCACCAGAATTTCCCTGTCCGACCAAAGTTTCAGAAAAACGGATTGAACTATATCTTCACAACGCTCCTTGTTCTGTAAATAATTACCTGCAAAAATAACTAAATCCCTATAATATTGATGAAAAATCAAAGTGAAAGCCACTTTGTTTCCATTTTTCAACTCAACAAGTAAATAGTTTTCTTCCTTCATGATAATGATTCTACACCCTTCTTAAAGGGAAAACAGAGCAATACAATATGATTTAAGATTTGTTTTTAGTAGACAGCAAAACTATAAATAATTTCTGAATTTATTCCATTTTTGAATATTGAAATACAAAATAAACACGTAATGAACAAGAAAAAGACCGCAACAAACGCAGTCTTCACCCTATAATAAAATGTTTTATTTCAGCTCCTGCCGAACGATCCGCCCACAATGTCGAGCAATTCGTTGGTAATGGCTTGTTGGCGTGATTTATTGTATTGTAACGATAGTTCCTGAAGAAGTTCATCGGCATTATCGGTAGCTGTTTGCATGGCTATGGCGCGTGCGGCGTGTTCCGAAGCATTAGAATCGAGAAGCGCAGTGTATAGCTTTATTCTCAGAACCTTAGGGATCAATTCTTCCAGAATAGCGCGGCTGTCGGGTTCCACAATATAATCGGTAACCGGAGTTCCTTTTCCACGAGACTCGAACCGTAAGGGCAAGAATGTTTCTGACGTAATTATATGCGAACTTTTAGATTCGAAATGATGATAGATCAACTCAACCCGGTCAATTTCTTTGTTAAGAAACAAGTTCATCAAAGTGTCGGCCAAGTTTACGGCTTGATTATAGTTGGGTTTATCAGCCAACGATTCAAAATCGCCCTGAGGCTTAAAATTCATTTTAACGCATGCCTTTGCTATCTTTTTGCCAATGGGATACAAGAGGATATTTTCTTGTTCTAAAATGTTATACGATTCCAAAACCTGAGTCAGTCGCTTCGCAACATTATTGTTAAAACTTCCACACAAACTTGAATTGGATGCAAAAACCACTATAGCCACGCGTTCAATTTCACGTTCATCGGCAAACACCGAATCGATATCGCCTTCTTGAGCGCTCAGAAAATTATTTAATAATGCATTCATTTTCTGCTCATAAGGATAAAAGTTTTCAATGATCCTTTGCGCCTTGCGTAATTTTGCCGACGACACCATTTTCATAGCCGACGTGATCTTCTGAGTCGATTTGACTGACTGAATGCGTGATTTTATTTCCTTTAATGAAGCCATTCTTTCATTTACGATTTATTCATTTACGATTTACAATTGAAAATCGCACTATTGTATAAACATATTTTTTAGAAACCAAGTCTTTAAGTCCCCTTCACCGTGTCTCGACTTCAAACGTGAGGCGTGAGGCGAGAGGCTAACAGCGGTCGGCGACCGAAGGGGGATGATTATGCCAGTCCTTTTACCACTTTTTCGGCTACTTTCTCGATAATAGCAGTTATTTCGTCGTTAATAATTCCTTTTTTGATAAGATCGAGCACATCGGCCTGATGCGTTAATTCCAACACGGAAAGAAATTCTTTCTGGAAATCCAGTACTTTATTCAAATGGATACTGCCCAATAATCCGTGTGTTCCGCAATAAAGCACGGCTACCTGTTTTTCGACCGACATAGGTTCATGTAGAGCCTGTACAAGCAGACGCGTATTTTTCTGTCCCTTGTTGATAGTCATGGCAGTTACAGGATCCATATCTCCGCCAAATTTGGTAAAAGCTTCCAGTTCGCGGAATTGAGCCTGGTCAATTTTCAGTGTTCCCGCTACTTTTTTCATCGGTTTGATTTGTGCATTTCCTCCCACGCGCGAAACCGAAATGCCTACATTGACAGCCGGACGGTTTCCCTGATTAAACAAATCGGTATCCAGAAATATCTGACCGTCGGTAATCGAAATCACATTGGTAGGAATATATGCCGACACGTCGCCGGCTTGTGTTTCTATAACCGGTAAAGCCGTTAACGAGCCGCCACCCTTTACTTTTCCTTTCAGACTTTCGGGCAAATCGTTCATTTGTTCTGCCACTTCCTGTTGAACAATGATTTTAGCGGCACGTTCGAGCAAACGCGAATGCAGATAGAAAATATCGCCTGGATAGGCTTCACGTCCCGAAGGACGACGAAGAATCAGAGAAACCTCGCGGTAAGCTACAGCCTGCTTCGACAAATCGTCGTAAACAACGAGTGCATGGCGGCCTGTGTCGCGGAAATATTCACCGATAGCCGCACCGGCAAAAGGCGCAAAATATTGCATGGCAGCAGGATCGGAGGCATTGGCTGCCACTATGGTAGTATAACTCATTGCTCCATGTTCCTGCAAAGTATTTACAATAGACGCAATGGTAGAACCTTTCTGACCGATACCAACATATATGCAATAAACAGGCTTTCCGGCTTCAAAATTTTCTTTTTGATTGATAATGGCATCGATGGCGATACTTGTTTTCCCCGTCTGGCGGTCGCCAATGATTAACTCACGCTGGCCGCGTCCAATGGGAATCATGGCATCAATCGACTTCAAACCGGTTTGTAGCGGTTCGGTTACCGGCTGGCGGAAAATCACGCCGGGCGCTTTACGTTCGAGCGGCATTTCGAACAGTTCGCCACCAATCCGTCCTTTACCATCAAGCGCTTCACCCAGGGAATTGATCACACGTCCAAGCATACCTTCGCCCACCTGAATGGATGCGACACGTTTGGTACGCTTCACGGTAAAGCCTTCTTTAATCAGATTGGTCGGCCCAAGCAAAACAGCTCCCACATTATCTTCTTCAAGATTCATCACAATGGCTTTCATCCCATTTTCGAACTCAAGTAATTCGTTGGCTTCCGCGTTGTTCAATCCATAAATACGCACTACGCCGTCGCTCACCTGTAGAACAGCGCCGACTTCGTCAAATTGAACCGCCGTGTTAATTCCTTCGAGTTGCATCCGAAGAATTTCGGACACTTCGCTCACCTTTATTTTGTCAGACATCTTATTTTAATTTAATACCTATTTAATTTGCGATTTACAATTGGGCTGGTGAAGTTTTGTAACTACTCAGCATCCTTTGTTTTTATCACCTTTTGATTTTCAGTTCGACAAATTCTAACTGAAAATCAAAAGGAAGGGGATTGTTTCAGTATCCCTCAGTTGCGCTTCGCTTACTGCAGGTTATTCATATTGAGCCCCATCGGGGCAAAGATTTTAAATACATAACAATCGAATAAATGGCTGATTATTATCAAATTTATTAGGGTGCTGAGTAGTTACGAAGTTTTGTACAATTATTCATTCAATCGTCAATAGTACATTTTATAATTTGTAAATATGCTAACTGGTTTTGATGTTTTGTTCCATAAAATTCTTCTTTATCTTATCAAGTTGACCGGCGACGCTTGCATCCCATCTTACATTGTTGACTTCAAGCACAAAACCACCCAATATAGCCGGATCGACAAATTTCTCAATTTCAAGTGTTCCATGTGTTTCTTTTTCAACAACAGCCACTAATCGTTTCTCCGTCAATTCATCGACATCGGAAGCAATAGTCAGTTTTGCGGGATAAATATTTTTGCGTTTTCTGTATAAGTCGATATATTTCAGCGTTATAGTTTGAATTTGAGTTTCTCTATTCTTTTCGAGAACTAAATCGAGGAATTTATCAAAAACCGCATCAACCGCATTACTCATTGCTAAGAGAATGATTTGCTTTTTTTGGGTTTTTCCCAATACCGGATTGTCAAGCACAGGCCTGAGGTCATTGAATTTCACAAAACTTTTCGCCAACAATTTAGCTTCGTCGTAAACCCTGTCCTCAGCGTTTTGCTGCTGAGCGAATTCATACAACGCAAGCGCATAACGCGACGAGATCAATCCTGTATTCATACCCTTTTACGATTTTGAAATATTAATCTCGTCGAGCAAGCGATTAATCATATTCAACTGTTCATCCTTTTCGGCTAACTTACTGCGCAGCACCTTTTCGGCAATGTCTACCGAAAGCCCGGCAACCTGCCGGCGAATATCGCGAATAGCTTCCTCCTTTTCGCTCTGAATCTGCACCCGCGCATTTTCGATTATTTTATCGGCTTCACCGGCAGCTTTGGTTTTTGCATCGTTAATCAACAAATCTCTCAACCGGGAAGCTTCATTTATAATTTCAAGATGCTCATTACGGGCATTTTCGATAATCCGTTCACTTTCTACTTTTACTTTATCCAGCTCTGTCCGTGCTTTTTCGGCCATGAACAGCGATTCTTCTATATACGCTTTTCTTTCCTCCACCATTTTCAGAATGACAGGGAATCCGAATTTAGCCAGTACAAAAACAACGATTCCGAATGAAATCAGCATCCAGAATAACAATCCTGAATCGGGCGTTAATAACGACATAATTAATTCACAATTAATAATTCATAATTGACCATGGTTTACAGGCAATTATATCTTTTAAAGACTTGAACTTTGGAACAGACTTTAAAGAATAAATCCGCAAACAACAACGGTGAAAAGAGAAACTGCATCAATCAAAGCCGAAGCAATAATCAAGTTCATACGAATATCGCTAGCTGATTCAGGCTGGCGGGCAATTCCTTCCATAGCCGAACCTCCGATTCTTCCGATACCTATTCCTGCGCCAATGGCTGCAAGTCCTGCTCCAATACCTGCTCCAAGTTTTGCTAAACCTGCTCCGGCAGCTGCCTGTAATAAAATTGAAAGTAACATACTTATTTGTTTTTTAAATGGTTATTTAATTTTATTTGTTTTTTTAATTATACAAGTAAATTATTGTTATTCTTTTACTTTTTATAAACTACTGAACTCAATGTTTGCGATGTGGCTCCACCCTTGCCAAGCCAATAAAAACAGCAGACAACATGGTAAATATATAAGCCTGAATATAAGCAACCAACAATTCCACCAACCCAATAAACACACTGAACACAACTGAAACCACAGTCATGCTTATATTCATTGCCTGTCCCATACTCACCGTTACAAAAATCAAAGCCGTCAGTCCTAAAATTATGGAGTGTCCGGCAAGCATATTGGCAAAAAGCCGGATCATCAGAGCAAATGGCTTGGTAAAAATACCGACCAACTCTATAGCAGGCATTAAAGGCACCGGCAATTTTAACCAAAGCGGAACTTCAGGCCAGAGAATTTCTTTCCAATATTCTTTTGAACCCGATAAATTAACGATGAAGAAAGTGCAAAGCGCCAATATAAATGTTATGGCAATGTTTCCTGTCACGTTGGCTCCACCGGGAAACAGGGGTATCAATCCCAATAAATTATTGATAAATATAAAGAAAAACACGGTCAGCAAATACGGTGCATACCGTTTATAATCCTTTCCGATACAAGGTTTAATTATATCGTCGTTTACGCTGATAATAAACATTTCCATAGCGGCAACAAATCCTTTTTTAGGGGCAAAACCCTCTTTTTTATACGAACGCGCTACGGACATTATTATAATTATCAACAACACGCTGCTGAAAAGCAGGGAGAAAACATTTTTTGTAATCGAAATATCGAAAGGCTTGATTTCCTTGCCGGCAGTATCGAGTTCCACAATTTTACCCTTATATTCCCCTTCGCGGGCAATAAAAAGTCCTTCGTGGGCATGTCCCCCATGAAACTCCGACGACATAAACACATGCCAACCAGATATTTTACTGTAAACAATAACCGGTAACGGAATAGAAACCAGCTTATCGCCTATTGTAGTGATATGCCATTCGTACGAATCGGATATATGTTCGAGAATAAATTCCCGTACATTCAAAGGCTCCTCTTTTCCGGCAGCAACCGCATCAGAAGCACGAACCTGATGGAACGTTAGAATGAATGCGCTCAACAGCAGCAAGAATATTTTTAATTTTCCGCTCATGCCTTCTGTTTCTTGATTTGTTTCTCTACACTATAAAAAGTATATGTTTCGAAAAGAAGATATAACATATAATAAAAAGCAAAAACAACTATAAAAGTTTTTGTATTCACTTTAAAAGCAAACAAATATATGAGAGCTGTCGTTCCGAAAACCAACATTTTAATCAATTTGAGCAACATATACACATTGACCAGTTTACGGGGATTGGTTTTATCGACCCTGAATAATACGTATACCAACACAAGACCTGAGAGATAAAACAGAACAGGAATAAAAGGATAACCCATAAAACTCTCAACATGAAATACGGAATTCATCATCCACCAGACACCCCAACCTGCCAACAACATAACCAGGGTAAAAATCAACAGCTGTTTATTTCTTAACTCTTTCATTTTTCATCCGTTAATTCCGTACAAACAACCACGATATTTTTATTAACTTCGGCAAACCCGCTTTCAATATTCAACTCCGTAACGCCCTCCTCATTTCTGAAACTTATGACGCCCTGACGCAAAGATGAAACAAGTGGCGCATGACCGTCGAGTAAGGTAAACAGGCCTAATGTTCCAGGCAAAGTAACCAATTGGACTTCGCCTGAGAAAAATATTTTTTCGGGAGTTATTATTTCTAATTTCATCTATCAGGGATTTTACTTCACGTTTAATCGTTTACGCTCTTTCGGGCTTGTTTCATCAATTTATGTCCTTTGGTAATAGCTTCGTCGATGGTTCCCACATTCAGGAAAGCCATTTCAGGAAGTTCATCCAATTGCCCATCGAGTATCATTTTAAAACCGCGGATAGTTTCCTCTATCGATACCATGACCCCCGGAACTCCCGTAAACTGAGCCGCCATTGCAAAAGGTTGCGACAGAAAACGTTGCACTTTACGCGCTCGGTTTACCGTCGTGCGATCTTCGTCGGATAATTCCTCCATGCCAAGAATGGAAATAATGTCCTGCAATTCTTTATTGCGCTGTAAAATCTGCGTTACTCTCTGTGCGGTTTCGAAATGCTCCTCACCCACCACAAGCGGATTGAGGATGCGCGAAGTGGATTCGAGCGGATCGACGGCAGGGAAAATCCCCAGCTCGGCAATTTTACGACTTAAAACCGTAGTAGCATCAAGATGTGAAAACGTCGTGGCGGGAGCAGGGTCGGTCAAGTCATCGGCAGGGACATAAACCGCCTGAACCGATGTAATAGAACCATATTTGGTTGAAGTGATACGTTCCTGCATGCGTCCCATTTCGGTAGCCAATGTAGGCTGGTAACCCACAGCCGAAGGCATGCGCCCTAACAGAGCGGAAACTTCGGAACCTGCCTGGGTAAAACGGAAAATATTATCTATAAAAAACAAAATATCGCGTCCACCTTCGCCGCCGCCATCGCGGAACGATTCAGCCACTGTTAATCCCGATAAAGCCACCGAAGAACGTGCGCCCGGAGGCTCGTTCATTTGTCCGAAAACAAGGGTAGCTTGCGATTTTGCCACTTCATCGTAATCAACTTTCGACAAATCCCAGTTGCCTTCGTCCATGCCTTTTTTAAATTCTTCGCCGTAACGTATTACCCCCGATTCAATCATCTCACGCAACAAATCGTTTCCTTCGCGCGTACGCTCGCCCACACCGGCAAAGACCGAGAATCCGCTGTGCCCTTTGGCGATATTATTAATCAATTCCATGATGATTACCGTTTTCCCGACTCCGGCGCCGCCGAAAAGTCCGATTTTACCGCCTTTTACATAAGGTTCGAGCAAATCAATCACTTTGATTCCGGTAAAAAGCACATCTTCACTCGTTGTAAGGTCTTCAAATTTCGGAGGCTCCCGATAAATCGGATAGGAACCTTTTTTATCAAGCGGTTTCATGCCGTCAATCGAATCGCCGATGACGTTCATCAATCGCCCTTTCACCTGCTCGCCTACCGGCATTGAAATAGGTTTGCCCAACGCAACAACTTCCAATCCGCGACACAGCCCATCGGTCGAATCCATGGCAACACACCTTACGGTTTGTTCTCCGATATGCTGCTGTACTTCAACAATCAATTCATTGCCGTTAGGCCTTTTAATGCTTAATGCATCGTTTATGGAGGGTAATTTAATTTCTTCTTTTCCAGTAAGTTGGAAAAATACATCGACAACGGGCCCAATGATCTGGGAAATATGTCCTGTAAGTTCTGACATGATTTATTATGTATTAACTTTTGATTCTGTAAGCTTTGAAATTTGACCCGTAAAAGTAGATAAAAAACTTGCAACTTATAAAAAAATTATACTTTTTTTCATAAGTTGCAAGATTATAAACCAGATTCATCCTGAGGAAAAGAGCATTAATCGAGTTTCAACACGGCAAGAAAAGCTTTCTGAGGCACTTCAACCGAGCCAATCTGCTTCATACGCTTCTTTCCTTTCTTCTGCTTTTCAAGTAATTTACGTTTCCGGGTAATATCGCCGCCGTAACATTTAGCCGTAACATCTTTCCGAACCGCCTTAATGGTTTCGCGTGCAATAATTTTGGCTCCAATGGCTCCCTGTATGGCAATATCGAATTGCTGGCGCGGGATAAGTTCTTTGAGTTTTTCGCACATGCGACGGCCCAACGAAACAGCGTTGTCGACATGAATAAGCGACGAAAGGGCGTCGACCGGTTCGCCATTGAGCAAAATATCGAGTTTCACTAATTTGGACGGACGATACCCGTTGGTATGATAATCGAACGACGCATATCCTTTGGAGATACTTTTCAGCCGGTCGTAAAAATCGAATACAATTTCACCTAACGGCAAATCGTATATTAACTCCATACGGTTACCCGAAATATAATCCTGCTTGATCAACTCACCGCGTTTGCCCAGGCAAAGCGTCATAATTTGTCCGATATATTCGGTGCGGGTAATGATAGATGCCCGGATATAAGGCTCTTCGATCCTGTCAATCATCACAATATCAGGCAGCCCTGCCGGATTATGAACTTCGATCAGTTCATCTTTTTTGGTATAAACTTTATACGAAACGTTGGGAACAGTCGTGATCACGCTCATGTCAAATTCCCTTTCGAGACGTTCCTGGATAATTTCCATGTGCAACATCCCCAAAAATCCGCAACGGAAACCAAAACCCAGCGCCACTGAAGATTCAGCTTCAAAAGTGAGTGAAGCATCATTCAATTGCAATTTTTCAATGGAAGCGCGTAAGTCTTCGAAATCTTCGGTTTCAATCGGGTATACGCCGGCAAAGACCATAGGTTTTACTTCCTGAAAGCCTTCAATTGATTTAGTGCAAGGACGTTTTACATGGGTAATGGTATCGCCCACTTTTACCTCTTTCGATGTTTTGATACCGGAAATTATATATCCCACATTGCCTGCACTCAGGGTTTTTGTAGGAGACATGTCGAGTTTCAGGATGCCGATTTCTTCGGCATAATATTCTTTTTCGGTATTCACAAACTTAACTAAATCGCCCTTGTTGATAGTACCGTTTTCAATTTTGAAATAAGCAATGATACCACGGAACGAATTAAACACCGAATCGAAAATTAAACATTGAAGCGGCGCTTCGGGGTCGCCTTTGGGAGCGGGAACACGTAAGACTATGGCTTCCAGAATTTCATCGACGCCCATACCTGTTTTTCCACTGGCACGAATAATTTCTTCAGGCTTGCAACCAAGCAATTCCACAATCTGGTCTTCCACTTCTTCGGGCATGGCGCTGTCCATATCCATTTTATTCATCACGGGAATAATCTCCAAATCGTGCTCAATAGCCATATAAAGATTAGAAATCGTTTGTGCCTGAATGCCTTGCGTAGCATCAACAATCAGCAAAGCTCCTTCGCAAGCGGCGATAGAACGCGAAACTTCGTACGAAAAATCGACGTGTCCCGGAGTATCGATCAGATTGAAAATATATTCTTCGCCATTTAAACGATAATTCATTTGTATGGCATGACTTTTAATGGTAATGCCACGTTCACGCTCCAGATCCATATTGTCAAGCACCTGGGCCTGCATTTCTTTCCCTGCAACCGTATTGGTGAACTCCAACAAACGATCGGCTAAAGTACTCTTTCCGTGATCGATATGAGCGATAATGCAAAAATTGCGGATATTATTCATTCGTAATTTTATAATGAAGTGCAAAAATACAAAAAAACAGGCATATTTCAAAACACAAATTACATACTGACGCTCTGCAATTTAACATATTACCGGAAACAATATTAACTTCAGAGCTCCGGTGAACTCACCCCCAGTTGACGTTGAGTTTCAAGCATGGCTTCTTCGTTATCGGTAATTATCAACAATGAATCACCTTTTTCAAGTTGTGTATTTCCGCGAGGAATAAAATATTTATGTTTTCGCTTCACCATAACCAATAAGGTCTGTTCCGGCATCGACACATCCATGACCCGGCGACCGCTTCGGAGCATTTCGTCATTCACGGTGATTTCGCACATAGCCGACTTAATTTCATCCGAAAATTCCACATCAAATTCTTTGAGTTTGCGTTTGGGTGGAACCGGCAACGACAAACCCAGCCAATGCGCCATGCTCGAAACAGTGGTTCCCTGTACTACCAGCGAAAGAATAGTGATGAAAAACACGATATTGAACATCATTTTAGCCTGCGGCACTTCGCTAATCCAAGGATAGGTTGCAAAAATTATGGGTACAGCTCCACGCAAACCAACCCACGAAGTAAACAATCGCCCCTTAAAACTCATGTTTTTAAAAGGCAATAAAGTAAGCAAAACCGACAATGGACGAGAAATCAGAATCATAAAAAGACCAATCAAAATTCCAACTCCGGCAATCGGAAGCAGTTCCGAAGGATTGACCAATAAACCGAGCGCAAGAAACATGATGATCTGAAATAGCCAGGTGAGTCCATCAAAAAATTTCAATGTACTACGTTTATGCACAAAGCGGTGATTCCCTATCATTAAGCCGCCGACATACACAGCCAGATAACCATTACCACCGATGAAACTCGTAAAACCGAATAAAAAGAACATAACGGTAAGCAGCAAAACCGAATATAAAGCATCGTTATCCAGATTGATTTTATTAATAACTTTTACCGAAAGCTTACCGAGCAGAAAACCAGCCAATGCACCCAAAACTAATTGTTTAAGAAACATAAACAAAACCTCCCAGCCACTAATATCGGGCGTTTGAAGCATTTGAATCAAAACAATGGTCAGCATAAAAGCCATTGGGTCGTTGCTGCCGCTTTCGAGTTCAAGCAAAGGACGCAGGTTTTCTTTGAGCGACAAACCGCGCGAACGTAAAATGGCAAATACCGAAGCCGAATCGGTTGATGACATGACGCTTGCAAGCAACAACGACTCTAACAAACTAAATGTAACCGAATGAATTATGCTGTTGGTAATCCAATAAATAAATAAACCGGTAAAAAGAGCGGTAAGAAGAACTCCCACCGTTGCAAGGACAATTCCCTTACCGACAATAGGCCTTATCTCGGAAAAACGGGTGTCCATTCCGCCCGAAAATAATATAATATTCAATGCAATCACTCCAATATATTGAGCCACCTCGGGTGAACTGAATTCCAAACCCAACCCATCGCTTCCGGCTGCAAAACCTATAAAAAGAAACAACAATAAAACCGGAACCCCAAAACGATAACCGGTTTTACCGACAATAAGACTAAAAAACAGCAGTATAGAAGCAATAAGAATGAAAAGTTCTATTGTTAAATTCATTTTTATGAATGATTTGAAGTTATAAATTTTGAATTAACCCGGGAGATAAAAAACGATTATCTTTTTTCTTTTAAAAAGACGATTGTCACAAAAATACTTATTTGAAACTGATTCAAGGTATTAAATTCAACAAAAAAACAATAAAAAATACAGAAACTGGTTTTTTTCAAAAATTCACTTTACAGCCCTTGCAAATCCAAAAAAAGGCAGTATATTTGCACCCGCTAAGCAAAAAAAGGTACCATAGCTCAGTTGGTAGAGCAAAGGACTGAAAATCCTTGTGTCCCCGGTTCGATTCCTGGTGGTACCACTAAAAAAAACGCTAACAAACTTATAATAAAGTTGTTAGCGTTTTTTGTTTTTCTATTCGCACCACATGCAAATCATTTTATTATATTGCATCCTATTGATATATAATTAGTACCTTCTCTTTCAAATTCGATTTTTTTGCTACAATATTCAAATATCAGTCATTTAAAGTGTAATAAAAATCCAGAAAACTTCAGCCTTTATTTGCCAAAATTTGCGGTATTTGCATAATTTGCGTTCTACCTTTTTGGTTTTGGCTTGTCCAGGTTAGGGTCCGCTGATAAACAATTTTATGCCACGGAGTGGTTAAACCTGCCTGCCGCAGGCAAGCTTTCAGGACATCTTTCAATTGAAACAGAAATTGTAGTGCAAAGAGAATGGTCAGTTCTATTCAGAAACCTTGCATTTACACCTAAAAAAAAATACTATAAATTACTATATTTCAGCCTTATTCTACTTTTTCAGCAGACCTTAATTAGTGTTAGAAAAAAAACTCGGTGTTTGATAAGATAACGTCAAGGTCAAGACGCACGAAGCAGCGAAAACACGGAGTCCCGCCAAGGCTGGATGAGTAATTTTTGCTGCGAGTGCAACGCAGAGATGGATGTTTTCTTGTAAACACTATATAAAAAAACTTTGAAAAGCCCAATGTATTTCAACAGCAAAGGTTGAATCAGGACTATTCAAAGTTTATTTCCCTGGCAATGTCGGGTTTATGAATCATCCGACATTTTCTATCCGTTGTTGCTTAACTGATAATCATTTTGTGTCCTTTACCATGAAGGTTTACAATGTTGATTTTGTCGTCTTTGCTAAGCAATTTGCGAAGTTTGCAAATATAAACATCCATGCTTCTCGAAGTACGGAAATTGTCTTCTCGCCAAATGGTGTTCAGAATGTATTTGCGTTCCAAAAAAGTATTGGCGTTCGCTGCAAGTAAAACGAGTAAATAAGACTCTTTCCCTGTAAGCTTTACCGACTCATTTTTTGAGATAAGCAATCGTTTTTCAACATCGAATGTAAAAGATCCGATTTTGTACGAAGGCACACTCATTAGCGCTTTCAGATTTTCATCCAATCCAAGTAAAACGAGTTTTTCAGTTTCGATTTTCATATTCCTGATTTTTTAAGTGAGTTTTGATAGTGATTTTATTATTGCCTTTTTGTTGATTATTTCATCTGCAATTTATTAAAAACTTTTTTACGTCTTTGCGCACAAAAGATAACCACAGCATATAAATATTGTTATTTTTACTAATGATTTATAATATAAACATTTTTGTTAAAAGAAAGTTCGCTCGTTTGTTGTTTTTGTAAAAGTTTTTACAATTTCATTCTTTTCTGAAATACAGTTCATTCTTTTGATCCAAAAACATCTAAGTCACTGTTATAAAGCGCTTTTAAACATAGATTAAAATAAACAATATGAATATATGTTTTATTTTCACGCAAATATAAAACATATTTTCACAGAACATCAAACATCAGCCATTTATTTAACTATTTTTTTATATATAACTAATGCACAAAGATTTTTGTGGTATGGTTTCAGATTAAGCAGCCTTCAGAAATGAGGTGAACTTACGTTATCAAACGTTTTGTGCGGTCTGCAAATGAGTATCGGGTTCTATACCTAAAAGGAAATATGGAGTTACGGATACTCTTGACCAAACTCAACACTTGCGAGTTCTTGTGGCTCAACTACAAAAAAATTGAAGATAATCCATCGAAACCACGTTTGTTCATTACAGAATCAGGGATAGGATATAGGTTTAACGGAGAATGAGGGTTGTATCAAAAAAGTCTTTTGAACGCAAATTACGCAAATTTTCCCAAATCACACTGTTTCTCATTTGAATATTCTCCTGAAGAATAACCATTTATGATTTGTGTAAATTTGCGATAGTTCGCGTAATTTGCGTCCTTCTTGCTTTTGATGTATCCTCTTGATCTTATTCTGTAAAGTTTATCGTTTCCAGAATGCAGGTGTGAAAAGCAAAAAAACAGTGTACAATTCCAAACGCCCGGCAAGCATCATCAATGACAGGAACCATTTGCTGAATTCGGGTATATCGTGAAAATTTCCGGCAGGACCTACCAGTCCGAGTCCCGGTCCTACCCCACCTAAACAAGTGATCATACCGCCTACCGATTCCAAAAATCCCATGCCTGAAATAGCCAACACTAAAATACCAAATCCTGCAACAACGAGATACAGCAAGGTAAACGCCAGTACGCGCGTCAGAATATCTTCGCGCACCAGATGACCGCTGTAACGAACCGGCATGACTGCATTGGGATGAATCAGCCGTTTAAATTCGTGATAACATGCTTTGGCTGAAATCACTACGCGAATCATTTTTATACCTCCACTGGTCGACCCCGCTGAAGCTCCGGTGAGCATAACCATAAGCAAAATCACCCAGGTAAGGGGTTTCCAGTTCATGTAATCGACTATACAAAATCCGGTGGTGGTTAACAGCGACGAAACGGTGAACAATGCATTGCGTCCAGCCTGTTCGAGAGTGGCAAAACTTTGTATTTTCGAAAAATCAATGAGTGATAAGGTAACAATCAATGAAAATGAAAAAAGTAAAATCAGAAAATATCGCAGTTCTTCGTTTTCTTTTATTTTCTGTAATTTATTTTTAAATCCAAAATAGTACAAACTGAAGTTTACCCCCGACAAAATCATGAAAAGGATGATAATATACTGAATGTAGGGTGAATTCCAATAAGCAATGCTGGCTTGTTTAGTGGAAAAACCACCGGTGGCAATAGTTGCAAACGATTGACAAACCGAATCGAACCAGCTCATACCGCCTATGCGAAGTAAAATAGTTTCGGAAGTTGTAAGAATTACGTAGATAAGGAATAAACGCTTGGCGGTTTCGTTTATTTTCGGATGAATTTTATCTTTGGTGGGTCCTGTGGTTTCTGCGGCAAAAAGTTGCGTTCCACTGGTACTGAAAACAGGCAGAATCGCCAACGAAATAACAATAATCCCCAACCCTCCGATCCAGTGTGTCAGGCTTCGCCAAAACAATATACCATGCGAAAGTTCCTCAATATTATTTAAAATGGAAGCTCCCGTAGTGGTAAAACCCGAAATAGTTTCGAAAAATGCATCGGTAAACGAAGGAATGCTACCGCTCATCCAAAAAGGCAATAAACCGACCAAAGAGAAAATAATCCATGTAAAAGTAACGATAACCGAACCCTCACGCTTCCCGATCGTAGGGGAAGGATTGCGTCCAAAAAACAACGCAGTTCCGGCAAACGCCAGACTAATTGCCGATGAAATGAGAAAGTAAATTGCATCGTTTTCGCCATAAATAAGCGGGATAAGACACACAAACAACAAAACGACGCTTTCGACAAGGGCTAAACTACCCATTATTCGCAATACGAGCTTGTAATTGAATTCTTTTGTCATTTTCAATTGAAATAATTTTCCATCTTACGAATGGTCGATGATACGCAAAACACGATTACATGGTCATGGGGCATGATAACTGTATTACCGTTTACAATACTTCCCACCCCATTTCGAACAAAACCGCCAATATTGACCTGGTCGGGTAAGCGAAGGTCTTTTATTTTCGAGCGGGTAATTTTCGAACCCGGCTTAGCCACAAATTCCACTACTTCAGCATCGGCCGACGAAAGACTGCGAACATTCAGTACGTCGGCATCGAGCGTCAGTTGATAAATATAGCTGGCGGCAATCATTTTTTTATTAATAACTGTGCCAATATCCATACTTTCGGCTAACATAATGTAGTCATTATTTTCCACTTCGGCTATCGTTTTTTTAACTCCGAGCCGTTTTGCCGCCATGCAGGCTAAAATATTGGCTTCGGAATTGGCTGTTACAGCTACGAATGCATCCATCTCCTCAATACCTTCTTCTTTCAATATTTCAATATTACGTCCATCGCAATTGATAATCATCGAGTTTCCCAATTTCTCTGCCAACGAATAGCTTTTTTCCTTGTCTCTTTCCAACACCTTTGCATGTACGTGGGTTGGCAAATACTGAATGGTTTTTTGCGCAATCCGGCTTCCGCCCATTATCATGATATCCCGGATCGGAAAATCTTCTTTCCCTGCCTGTTCACGAACAAACTTCAGGTTCTCGTGTGTTGTTATAAAATAAACTATATCGTTCTCAAGTATCTGGTCCGAACCTATGGGAATAATTGTTTTATTGTTTCGTTTAATGGAAACGACGCGATATTTACCATGGTCGAAAAAACCTGTACTAAATTGTTTGTTTACAATCACAGCATTCGATCTGACTTTGATTCCTAATAAAATCAATGCATCGTTGCAGAAACTCAGATTTTGCCGCAACCAGCTTGTGCTGAGCGATTCTACAATTTCCTTAGCAGCAAGCATTTCGGGATAAATCAGATGCTGAACTCCTAATTTCTCGAAAAACTCCTTGTTTTTCGGCAATAAATACTCATAATTATCAATACGCGCCAAAGTGTGTTTAGCGCCCAAATTGGTGGCAAGCATACAGGAAGTCATGTTAACACTTTCGGATGGCGTAACTGCAATAAACAAATCTGTTTGGTCAATACCTGCCTCTTTCAAATCTTTGATTGATGTGGACGAACCGGTATTGGTCAATAAATCGTAGCTGGATTCAAGATCTTTTAACTTCAAAGGATCTTCATCTAACAATAAAATGTCAAAATTCTCACGGGCGAGTAATTTTGCTAAGTGTGTGCCTACTTCGCCGGCGCCGGCAATAATAATTTTCATTTTTTTTATACCTATTTTAATAATTTTGAAAGGGTTCAAAAATCCGGAGTAACTCTGTTAAATAAATTGATTGAGTTCAGCAGAACTGATTTAATTATTCGGAAAATACAGTTTGTCATTCAACTCAACGAACTGAAACAAAAAATCATGTAATTTACATTTTTAATCCTACTTTGACAGATTAGAAATTTATATATCTATCACGTCCCTACGGGACTTTGTATGTAGGAATTGTACTTATTTTTACCAATATCAAAGCTCTACGAGATTAAAAAAGTGCCGTAGGCACGAGCATATTGGTAAAAATAGGAAGACAAATAACCCTTAAAGTCCCGAAGGGACGACATATAATTAATGTATCAAAGTAGAATTAATCCTACCTAAATTCCGCTCGTAATTTCATGTCGTATTTCAACTAAAGTTTTATCTTCTTGTTCAAACCGGTCAGATTTCAGAAATCCGATAGGTATGAAAATATAAAATCCGGAATCAACGAAAAAAAACTGTAAATCCGCTTATTCAATTCAGTCGACTTGATTGTCTCAACCAATCAGCTCCTTCAACGACCCGGCAATACCTTTCTCATCCAGACCCAACATGGCATATAATTCTTCGGGCGTACCATGTTCAACAAAAGTATCACGAATTCCAAGACGTTTTATGTTAACCATATAATTATTTTCAGCCATAAATTCGAGCACGGCGCTACCGAATCCTCCGTTTATAACTCCATCCTCAACAGTAACAATTTTACGAAATTTTTTCCCTACTTCGTGCAACAATTCGGTATCGAGCGGTTTCAAAAAGCGTATATCGTAATGAGCTATCGAAATATTGCTTTCTTTTTCAATTTTTTCAATTGCTTTTGATGCACTTTCAGCCATTGTACCAATGGTGATTACCGCCATATCTTCTCCATTTTTAAGGCATTCGCCTTTGCCGATTATAACTGTCTGCATGGGTTGTCGCCAATCCACAATTGTTCCTTTTCCACGCGGGTATCGAATTACAAACGGACCTTGTTTAAAATTCTGCGCGGTAAACATGAGGTTGCGTAATTCAATTTCATTTCGGGGTGCGGCAATAGTCATATTCGGAATGCAACGCATGTAAGCCAGATCGAAAATGCCATGATGCGTGGCTCCATCCGAACCAACAATCCCCGCCCTGTCGAGGCAGAAAATAACAGGAAGTTCCTGCAGGGCAACATCATGAATCACGTTATCGTAAGCCCGTTGCATAAACGAAGAATAAATATTGCAAAACGGAATCATACCTTCTTTGGCAAGTCCCGCCGAAAACGTAACCGCATGAGCTTCGGCTATTCCCACATCGAAAACCCGATTCGGGAACTTATTTTGCATAATGGTCATCGAACATCCCGAAGGCATGGCAGGCGTAATAGCCACTATTTTATCATTTTGTTTTGCCAGTTCAAGCAGCGTTTCTCCGAATACATCCTGAAAAAGCGGCGGTGTGGGAACGACTGATGAAGAATCGTCCTTTTCGCCCGTTTCAACACAAAATTTTCCCGGGGCGTGCCATCCTGTCTCCGAACTCTCGGCAGGTTCGTAACCTTTTCCTTTTTTGGTAATGCAATGCAACACTTTCGGTCCTTTAAAATCCTTGATATCCGATAAAATCTTCACCAGATTTTCCACATCATGCCCATCCACAGGCCCAAAATACCGGATGTTAAGTCCCTCAAAAATATTATGTTGTTTCGACAACGCTGCTTTTACAGTGTTATTAAAACTTATAATTCTGTTTTTACCCCTGTCGCTTATTAGCCCTAAATCTTTCAATATGTTATAAGCCCTAAAACGCAAACGGTTATAAGTCCGCGAAGTGGTAATATCAATCAGGTATTGCGTAAAACCGCCGTGAATCGGGTCGATAGCCATTTGATTATCGTTCAGGATAATAAGCAGGTTATTTTTGTCCATCGACGTGTTGTTCAATCCTTCGAAAGCCAAACCGCCGGTCATAGCGCCATCTCCGATTACAGCCACCACTTGCCTGTTGGGTTCATTCTTCATCAGCGAAGCTACCGACATCCCGAGGGCTGCCGAAATGGAAGTGGAAGAATGACCCACGCCAAAAGCATCGTACTCGCTCTCTTTAGAAGTAGGGAAACCGCAAAGTCCTTTAAACTGGCGGTTTGTATGAAACTGATCACGCCTGCCCGTAAGTATCTTGTGTCCGTAAGCTTGATGCCCAACATCCCACACAATGCGATCGTAAGGGGTATTGAAAACATAATGCAAAGCAACCGTAAGTTCCACTACGCCAAGGCTTGACCCCAGATGTCCAGGATTCTTTGATACCTCTTCGATAATAAACCGGCGAAGTTCATCACAAACATTTGAAAGCTCGTTTTGAGGAACTGCCTTTAAATCAATGGGGGAATCAATATTATATAAGTATTTATAAGAGTCTTTTGTCATTTTCCTGGTAAAATTGCGTGCAAAAATAATTAAAAAAAATCAATGCTATTCATTATATTGTTGCTTATAATTCAACATTTGAATAATAATTTGAGAATGAAGGCAAACAATCGTTTTTTTGCTGGTTTTTGTCTGCCTATTACATGTTTGTTTCAATAATAACAAACGACAGTCGAAATTGCTCAATCATTCTGTTTAAACTAAGGATTTGCAACGAGGGGGAGGGAAAAAAGCGCTTAAAGTGGTCATGACCGTTGGTTCCCGTCAGACGTCCGCGAAGCATTATCCATTTAATAAGAATATCCGGTAGGACGGGACAAAAAAAAGACTATTATTCTTTGCTATGGAAAAAAACTTTATTAATTTTACGGCAATATTTTAAAAAATATAAACCAAAGAATGGTTGTTCGAAGGTGAAAATTGCGGGCAGTAAGCGGATAGAAACATTCAGAATATCACTAAAAGCTACTTTACAAAAATCAGACATAAAAAAATTACTGTACATACATTAAGACACAGGATTATTAGAAGTTACGGTGGTATAAAAACAATAAGAACGGATTACAAATCCTAAGAATACAAGAGTTGGGATTAAAAACAAATCCCAACAACGGACAGCACCTTTTGAGCTTTATAGAAAGAATATATCCAGCAGGACGGGAGCAATATTGAAGAGGCAAGAAAATTGATAAAAGGTTGAATAACTTAATAAAATATGAATAATATTGATAATCAAAAAACTTTATTAGAAGTCAAGCAGATATTTCAATTTATGAAATTGGAATTAGATAAACTATTTGAAAATCTAAGTACCTATAATGACGTGATTGAGGTTGATAGAAAGGAAGTATGGGTATATAATCACATAAAAAAACTGCGTCCGAGTTTTGATTTAATATTTCAAATTTCAGAATTAAATTCTATATCTTCTTTGTGTACGATGCTGCGTATGATTGTAGATAATTATGCTATATTATATCTTTTCACCTCTCATTCTAATAAAAACGAGCAACTTATCCGTTATTATCTATATTTGTTAGATGCTTTACAAGTACGTTCAAAATTGATAAATGATTCAACTGAGATGTCTGAAGATTCTAAAACAGATTCATATAATGCATTGTGTGCAGATGAAATAGCTCGAAAAAGAATTTTAGAAATTATTGCAGATAATCAGTTAGACCAAATTGTGAATGATAAAATTCTTCAAAGCCGAAATTGGAAGTTTAAAGATAGTGAAGGAAATGACAGAAATAATAAATATAAGTGGACTGAATTATACAAATTATCAAAAATTCCAGAACGTGATGCAGAAATAATACAAGAATACTATTCTTCATTTGTTCATGGTTTAGGCATTTCTTTTATGTTAAGAGAATCTGACGACTTAATCCATCATATTATTTACACTTTAGAAGTGTGCAACATAATACTGTCCAAGATTATGAATATAATAATCCGAGAGTTTCATGAGGAAACTAAACTTATTGACTGTCAAAGTGGGTTGTTGACGTATTCAGAAAAAATGAATTGGGAATAACATAACACGAAAACGACAGAAATCAAAAGAGAAAGAACGAGGGCATAACACACACGCCTATGTTCATTGGCTGGCTGACGTGCATTCCGGCAGCTTTGCTTCCGCATTCATTGTAAAAAGGACACAGAACCATAAATGGTATTTCAAAAATTGAGACAAAACTCTTTAAATTGAGTATCTTTGCGAATATAAAAAAAGATAAAATTGATGATAACTAAAGAATATATTTCCGAACTAAAACGTAAGGGTAATTCAGAACTTGCAAATCTTATTAAAAGTCAAAGAGATGTTGGGACTATAAATTTTATTCTTGAAAGTTTGGGACAATTACCAAGTAACTTTGACAGTACTTTTTTATATGAACTTTTAAACCACCAACATTCTCAGGTTAGATTAAACGCTGTTAAAAATATTGGTAAATTAAATGGTAATTCAGATATTAATAAACTTTCTGAACTATACAAAAAGGAAACTGACACAAGTGTTAAGCGAGAAATAATATCTTCAATTGGCAGACAAAGAAAAGCTGAAAACAAACCACTTTTATTTGAATTTTTAGAAGATGAAGACCCGAAAGCAATATGCCAGGCAATACGTGGTTTGCTGGTTTTCGAAAAAGACAAAGATGTAGAAGAACATTTAAAACCATTAATTAATCACACTAACGAAATGGTTAGAACTGTAATTTACAAAGAGTATTTTGCAAAAGAAAATCAAACAGAAAGTGTTATGCCACACCCTGAAACTTTTGAATTTTTAAAGAATGTGGTTGTTAATGCGGATGTGTTAGAAGCACTAAAGTACGTTCCAGATGAAAGCGTTCATTTAACTTTTACTTCTCCACCCTATTATAATGCAAGGGATTATTCAATTTATCCAAGCTATCAAGCGTATTTAGAATTTCTTGAATCTGTTTTTAAAGAAACTCATAGAATTACAAAAGAAGGTAGATTTTTAATTGTAAATACTTCTCCTATCATTATTCCGAGAGTTAGCCGTTCTCATTCAAGTAAGCGATATCCAATTCCTTTTGATTTACATCCATTTTTAGTAAAACAGGGTTGGGAATTTATTGATGATATTGTTTGGTTAAAACCAGAAGCAAGTGTAAAAAACAGAATAGGTGGTTTTATGCAACACCGAAAACCATTAGGATACAAACCTAATTGCGTGACTGAATATTTAATGGTTTATCGGAAACAAACTGAAAAACTATTGGACTGGAATATTCAGAGTTATGATTATCAAACGGTGGCAGAAAGCAAAGTAGCTGATGGTTATGAAACTACAAACGTTTGGAAGATTGACCCTACTTTTGACAAAATCCATTCAGCAATTTTTCCTGTTGAGTTATGCAAAAGAGTTATACAATATTACTCATACAAAGGCGATTTAGTCTTTGACCCTTTTGGTGGTAGCGGAACTGTTGGTAGAACTGCAAAAGCATTGAATAGAACTTTCTTTCTTACTGAACAAGAACCTACATATTTTGAATATATGAAAGCGAAAGCGAAACCAGGTGCGCTTTTCAAAGAACGTGAGACTAAATTTCTAACATTAGAACAATTTAAAGATATAGCAAAATGACATTGACAGACCAAGTAGTAAAAAACATTATCAAACGATTAGTTAAGGGACAAGATTATCGTATTGAAGTAGTCGCATTGATAAATGCAGAGTTTTTGCAGTTTGCTATAGATTTTTTTAAAAAAGTTATTGAAGCAAAACTTGCCAACACAGACGTAACAATTGATTGGTACAAAGCAACTTTTTTAAATAAAAATCTTAGTTCAGAAGATATTGCAATTAATTCAGGTTTGAATAAAAAGACAATTACGAATATGTACAATTCGGCAACCCGTGAAATCGTAATTGACGCTTCAAATGAACATTACGACATTCTTTATCAGTCAATTAGTACGTTAATTGAAAATCAACCAGATATAGATTTAAGCCTAACAATCAAGTTTAGAGGTGTTAGCGTTGAGCTAAACATAAATGAAAGTTTAATCGTAATCAATACACTTGCTGTTAAGCGCGCTGCGTTAAGAGGCGGACTTTGGAGCACAGCTGGAAAAAGAGTTGAGAAATATTTAATGGCAACACTTTGTAAAATTTACAACGTTCCATTTGAACATTTTGACCAAAGTAAAATTCCTGCAAGTATGCGAGAAGTTGACTTTTACCTGATTAAAGATGGAAAATATCACCGTTGTGAAGTAAAAATGATGGGGCGTGGAAATCCTGAAAGTGCAGACGCAATTTTTGCAAGAGAAAGCGATGTTTTTGTTGCTGACAAACTTTCTGACTTAAATAAACAACAAGCCGACATGTTGAAAGTAAAATGGGTTGAATTAAGAAATGAAGTCGGTTACAAACGTTTTGCGAAAGTTTTAGATGAATTAGAAATTCCTCACACTGTCTTTCAAGGCGACTTAGACGCTCATTTAGACACGATATTGAATGACTTGTTAGACTAAAAGAAAAAAACTGGGCATAACACACGCCTATGATTAAAAGGCGGCGACACCCTTTGCTGCCGCACGAATCCTTTCGTGTGGCTGGTAAGTTAAGATTAGCAGTAAATGAAATGAATAAACAA
>DIFH01000116.1:35023-45452 GCA_002427615.1 Paludibacter sp. UBA5753 | reverse complement strand
CATCTTTCAATAGAAACAGAAATTGTAGTGCAAAGAAAATGGTCAGTTATATTCAAAAACCTTGCATTTACACCTAAAAAAATTACTATAATTTACTATTTATCAGACTTATTATACTTTTTAAGCAGACCCTATTTACAGACTTATTAGAAAGAAAACAAATCAAATGTCTGGTTCAACCTGACAAAAAAAAGGCGCCCAACTATAATTGAACACCTTGAATATCTTTAAAAAAGAAAAAACCGCACTGCCATTAGTTGAGAAAACTCCTATAAATAGGATTTGAGGTGTCGGTTTTCTTTGTAATCTGCCGTTCCGATACTATCGGAATACCCTAAGGCGCAGCCCGCCATTAAAAACCCACATGACTCGTTAATTTTTTTAACGTTGAGTTTTCCAATCTCAGAACAATGCGGTTCGTTTCTTATGATGCAAATATACAACTTTTATTTTGTAATAATACAGCTCTATCGAAATTTTTAGTGTTAAATATGCAATTCGCAACCAATTTTTAATATATGTCTGTCAAAAAGAAAAAACTGTCGATAAAATTTCGTAATATGAAAGAATATTTCTATTTTTGTCGAACCAAAAATCAAAATTAACAAATTAAGAAATTTTACAACAATTTTATGTCGAATAAAAAAGATAATAAACCCGGTGAATTAGAAAATGTTGAACATGTTTTAAGTACCTCGGAAGCTTTCATTGAAAAATATCAAAAACAGATAATATTCGCTGTTGCTGCGGTTGTTTTAATTGTTTTGGCTGTTTTGGCATTTCAAAATTTTTATATAGAACCGCGTGAAACTGAGGCCGAAAACGAAATGGGCAAGGCACAAGCCTTTTTTGCCGTCGATTCGTTTAAAGTCGCTCTTGACGGTGACGGAAGAGATTTCATAGGGTTTAAAGAAATTGTTTCGGAATACGGAATTACTTCTTCGGGAAATTTAGCTGCCGCTTATGCCGGAATTTGTTATTACAAATTGGGTCAGTACGACAACGCTATTAAATATCTTTCCCAATTCGATGCTGAAGATACCTATTTTACTACATCTGTTATCGGTTTAATTGGCGACTCTTATGTTGAACTGGGCGAAACCTCTAAAGCGCTGGATTATTTCAACAAGGCTGTCGAAACCGAAAATGAAGTATTGAGCCCCGTTTATCTGAAAAAAGCAGGGATTGTATATGAATCGTTAAAGCAGCCCGATAACGCGCTTAAAGCTTACACCAAAATCAAAGATAATTATCCCAAAAGCAACGAAGCTGCCGATATTGACAAATATATTGCAAGAATTCAAAAATAAAAAACAAATTGCACATCAATTATAAAGCTACTTCATTATGGAGTAGCTTTTTTAGTTCACTGCACTTAATTCAGATTATTCAACAAAAAACAAATAACAATAAACTTAAAAAAACAAATTGAATGGCTACCCAATATCAAAATCTGTCGGAATACGACCCTGACATGATGCCGGCTAAAGAAACCGTAGCAAAACAACAATATGCCATTGCCGTGGCAGACTGGAATCCACAAATCACCCACAATCTTCTGAAAGGAGCCGTTGATACGCTTGTTAACAACGGTGTAAAACTCAACAATATTAATATTGTTCATGTTCCGGGAACATTTGAACTGACTTATGCCGCCAAAGAATTTGTGAATGATTACCTTTGTGTAATTGAGAACCGGAAAATTCAAAAATATTCGGCGGTTATTGTACTTGGGTGTGTAATTCAGGGTGAAACTCCTCACTTCAATTTCGTATGTCAGGGTATAACTTATGGAATTACACAATTAAATACCCGCACCGAAAATTGTCCGGTAATTTTCGGAGTTCTCACTACTAACTCCTTACAACAAGCGTTGGAAAGAGCCGGAGGAATTCATGGGAATAAAGGCGTGGAAGCGGCTATTACAGCCATAAAAATGGCCAATATTATTTGGTAGTTTAAGAAAAAAACTTACCTTTGCACCGCTTTAGAAAATCAGTAGGGCAGTTACCAGAGTGGCCAAATGGGGCTGACTGTAACTCAGCTGTCTTTCGACTTCGGTGGTTCGAATCCATCACTGCCCACAAAATAATGTGCCAATTAATCAATGTGCCAATGTACCAATTGGATGAGATTATGCAGTTTGAATTGGCAAATCAGCACATTATCATATTGGCACATTAAATCGCGGAAGTAGCTCAGTCGATAGAGCATTAGCCTTCCAAGCTGAGGGTCGCGGGTTTGAGTCCCGTCTTCCGCTCTCAAATGAAAAAAGGAACCGACAGCTAACTGTGAGTTCCTTTTTTTATTTTGCTATATTTTACTGTGTCCTCCTCATTGCCTTCTATAATTCAAACTCCTCTCCTGCCGCCGGAATTTCGATGTTGCGGTAACCTTCAATTTCAAGTTGTTCCCTGTAAAATTTCTGGACTTCATATTCTCCATGAACAAGAAAAGTCTGTCTTATTTCTTCTTTATCCTGACATTCGAGAAAATCCATCATCTCGTGATAATCGCCATGTCCTGAGAAAGCTTCAATTTTAGCTATCTTAGCATTTACTTCATGCATTTCACCAAAAATAGATATAAATCTCAACCCTGGTTCCTGAATTCGCGCGCCAAGCGACGTGGGTGAACAGTAACCTACGATTAAAATTGTATTTCGCCAGTTGGAAACATTGTTTGCCACATGATGTTTGATACGTCCGGCTTCCATCATGCCCGACGATGAAATAATGATGCAGGGACCTTGATAATCGTTGAGCGCTTTCGATTCTTCCACTTTTTTGATATAATGAAGCGAGTTAAACCCAAACGGATCGGGATCGGTTTTAAGCACCTGTTTCACTTCTTCGTTCATACCATCCACATGCATGCGAAAAATATCGGTTGCATTTACCGATAACGGACTATCGACAAATACTTCAATATGTGGAAGTTTACCCTCGTTATATAATTTATTCAACACAAAAATAATTTCCTGTGTCCGACCAATCGAGAAGGATGGAATTATGAGCTTGCCGGCTTTATCGACACAAGTTTCGATGACGATTTTCAACAAATCATCTTCACTTTCACTTTCAGCAGGATGCAAACGGTCTCCATAAGTCGATTCGGTAATCAGGTAATCACACTGCGGAAATGCAGCCGGCGGCCGTAGAATCCTGTTTTGGGGACGCCCGATATCGCCGGTATAAGCCAAATGTTTCTTTTGCCCGTTTTCAATAATTTCGAGGTTAACCACTGAACTTCCCAGCATGTGTCCGGAATTGGTAAATTTCACGTTTATTTTATCATTGATGTAAAAACGACGGTCGTACGCTACGCCAATAAACAACTTCATACATTGTTCGGCATCTTCGATACTGTAAATCGGTTCAACCGGCGACTGGTTATTACGCGCACGCTTTTTATTAAACCATTTCACATCCAATTCCTGTATATGTCCGCTATCCGCCAACATGATGGAGCATAAATCGCGCGTTGCATTGGTGCAAATTACCGAACCGCGGAAGCCAAGTTTGTACATATAAGGTATTAAACCCGTATGATCGATATGAGCATGTGAAAGAATCAGATGGTCAATTTCCTCAGGATTGAAACCCAGGTTTCGGTTCATAGCATCTGTTTCAAGTCCTTTTCCCTGAAACATGCCGCAATCGAGCAATATTTTCTTACCATCATCGGTGGTTATCAAATGTTTGCTTCCCGTCACTTCGCGCGCGGCTCCGATAAATTTGATTTTCATTGTATAATTTTTTAATATAAATTCTCGAAAAAATCATTATCGCAAAGCTAATTATTCCCTTTGGAATATCCTATTTATTTATTGAAAATATTACTCGCTGCATGAAATCCGATTCCGGTATGCCTGATTCATTGTTGTTTTATTTCAATTATATTATTAATATTCTGTATTTCAGCAATAAATAAATATTTTTATGAGGCATAAAGAATAAAACCATCATCATTTCAATCCATTTTATCTAAATCTACACAAGAAAATTTAATGAAAATTGATTATCTTTGCACTCCAATTATCTGAACGATAATTATAATATCTAAAAACTGTAAAAATATATATGGCAAAAGAACTTACTACGAGGAGCGAAAACTACTCGCAATGGTACAACGATTTGGTAATTAAAGCTGATCTGGCTGAAAACTCGGCTGTTCGGGGATGTATGGTGATTAAACCTTATGGTTACGCTATCTGGGAAAAAATACAGGCCGAACTCGACCGCATGTTCAAGGAAACCGGACACGTAAACGCGTATTTCCCGTTGTTTATCCCTAAATCGTTCCTGAGCAAGGAGGCAGAGCATGTCGAAGGTTTTGCCAAGGAATGTGCCGTGGTAACCCATCATCGCCTGAAAGCCGACCCCAACGGAACGGGATTGATTGTTGACCCCGAAGCTAAACTGGAAGAAGAACTGATTGTCCGTCCGACTTCAGAAACCATTATATGGAGTACCTATAAAAACTGGATTCATTCGTATCGCGATTTGCCTATTCTGGTGAATCAATGGGCTAATGTAGTTCGTTGGGAAATGCGTACACGTTTGTTTTTGCGTACTACCGAATTTTTATGGCAGGAAGGCCACACGGCACATGCCACCGAAGCCGAAGCGCTGGAAGAAACCCGCAAAATCCTGGATATTTATGCCGATTTCGCCGAACGATTTATGGCTGTTCCTGTGTTGAAAGGAGTTAAATCGGCTAACGAACGTTTTGCAGGAGCTATTGAAACATTTTGTATAGAAGCTTTAATGCAGGACGGGAAAGCTTTACAGGCAGGAACCTCGCACTTCTTAGGTCAGAACTTTGCCAAAGCTTTCGACGTAACTTTTGTGGACAAAAACAATAAACTGGATTATGTGTGGGCTTCGTCGTGGGGAGTTTCCACCCGCCTGATGGGCGCGTTGATTATGACCCACTCCGACGACAACGGGTTGGTACTCCCTCCTAACCTCGCTCCGTTTCAGGTAGTGATTGTGCCCATTTACAAAAACGAAGAACAACTGGCTGCGATTGGAAAAAAAGTGGATGAAATTATTCCGAAATTAAAAGCGCTTGGCATAACAGTGAAATACGACAATAATGACAATAAAAAACCCGGATGGAAATTCGCCGAATACGAACTGAAAGGCGTTCCGGTTCGGCTGGCTATGGGTGCGCGCGACCTCGAAAACGGCACTGTGGAAGTTGCCCGTCGCGACAATCTGACCAAAGAAACCGTGTCGATTGAAGGAATCGAAGCCTATATCGCTCAATTGCTCAAAGATATTCAGGCTAACATTTTCAAGAAAGCTTACGATTACCGCGCTTCTGTAACCCGCGAAGTGAATTCGTACGACGAATTTAAAGTGGAAATAGAGAAAGGCGGATTCCTGCTATGCCACTGGGATGGAACGACTGATACAGAGGAACTTATTAAGGAAGAAACCAAAGCCACCATTCGCTGCATTCCCTTGAATGGCGATGCCACTCCGGGTGTATGTATGGTAACCGGTAAACCTTCGGCACAACGCGTAGTATTTGCAAGGGCTTATTGATCCCGTAGACCCACACCCAAACACCTCTCTCCAAGTGAGAGGGGAAGAAAGAAGAATTTGTGGAGTAGGAGTTGAAAAAACCTATATTCAAATATGCGTCAAGCTGTGAAAGAAACGGTTTGACGCGTATTTGAATAAAATAAGAGGTTGCCAAAAAATTAATGCGGCATTTTCAACCTGAAAAACCACAACAGACATTATAGGGAAAAATATCTGTCGTAATTTCTTAATTTTAATGATTGGTCGATAGCGATTTCAGAGAACCTTTCCACGAACATCCCAAACAATATACGATGGTCAAATCAAAGCCTTCCAGTGATTCTTCGGGGTGAATTGGCTCAACTTCAAAATTTTTATTGACAGTAACAACCACTGAATCTCCTTTTTCGTTCTGTACTCTGAAACGATTTATTTTACATTGCGGACAATTCGGTTTTTTCAATTTCGCTTTTGATTTGTGTTTTTATTCATCATTTTTATCTTCGGCAGTAACTTCACTATTTACATCATCATCGTCATCATCTATAACCACTGTTTGTTCCACAATTTTATTATTCTCGGCTATTACCTGAATTTTTACGGTGTCAACAGTCGATAAATTATAAATTTCTTTCACTTCATCGTCTTCAAAACGCAGAATACGACCGGGAAACAATTTTAACCAGTTCAAATTGTGTGTGGCTATTATAACTGTCGTTCCGGATTTACATATTTTGTAAAGCAATTCTATCAATTCTTTTCCAGTTTCAGGGTCGAGATTTCCGGTCGGTTCATCGGCAAGTATCATTTCGGGCGAGTTTAGTAAAGCACGCGCAATAACGATACGCTGTTGCTCGCCTCCCGAAAGCTCATGAGGCATTTTATAACCTTTGTTAGCCATATTTACTTGTTTTAATACGCCTAAAATCTGCTCGTCGATAAGTACTTTATCTTTCCAACCTGTAGCCCGAAGCACAAATTCCAGATTGGCATTGATTGTACGGTCGGTCAACAATTGAAAATCCTGAAATACAATACCTATTTTGCGTCGAAGATAAGGTATATCGGCATCTTTTAACGCCGTCAAATCGTATCCCAACACTCCTGCAACCCCTGAGTAAACCGGAACTTCGCCATAAAAAGTTTTAAGTAACGAACTTTTACCGCTTCCTACTTTACCCAATAAATAAATAAATTCACCATTATGAACTTCGAGTTGTACATTCTTTAAAACCAACAATTCCCGTTGATAAATATCAACATCAACGTATTTAATTAAAAGTTTTTTTTCCATAGACCAATAAATTTCAGTTTTAAGGAATTATTATTTATGACGTTTTTTCAGTTCGCGACCTAAATCGTCGAGCGAATATCCTTTGGAAGTAAGCAAAACAATCAGATGATACATCAAGTCGGAAGCTTCGTAAAGAAAACCTTCTTCGGTACCGTTTGTAGCTTCAATTACAGTTTCTACAGCCTCTTCGCCCACTTTTTGGGCCATGCGGTTGATTCCTTTTTTAAAAAGCGAAGTAGTATACGAACCTTCAGGCATTTCTTTAAACCGAACCTGAATAAATTTTTGCAGAAAATTCAGGAAAGCAAAATCCGCTTCGTTGGTTTCTCCCCAACAAGTATCTGTTCCCGTATGACATACAGGACCAACGGGACGAACTTTGATCAATAAAGTATCGTTATCGCAATCAGGAGTAATCGAGACCAAATTTAAAAAATTTCCACTTTCTTCTCCTTTTGTCCACAACCTGTTTTTTGTCCGGCTAAAGAAAGTTACCTTTCCTGACTCCTGTGTTTTGGCAAGCGCTTCTTCGTTCATATACCCGAGCATCAGTACTTTTGATGTCAATTCGTCCTGAACAATTGCGGGTACCAAACCACCGGATTTTTGAAAATCTATATTCATATTAAAATAGTTTTATCATTTTGTCGTGTAATAATGTGCGAAAATACAAAAAATCAGTCAGAATCACAATTAAATCTGAAAGTCATCGGATGACCGGCATCAGATTGATCAAAAAAACCTGAAAGCAAAAATCCCGGAAAATTTCATTGAAACGATCCGGGATTATGTACGATTTATTAAATCAAATTAATGTTTAGCGCTTTACACTGTTCTTTCATTTCGTCAGGCCAAATACTTGCCTGTATTTCTCCAATATGTGCTTTACGAAGAAAAAACATACATAAGCGGGATTGACCGATTCCGCCTCCTACCGAAAGCGGCAAGGTGTCTTCCATTAAACGTTTATGAAAATACATTTCGAGTCGCTCCTTTTTATTTTCGAGTTCAAGCTGGCGAAGTAATGCCGATTTATCAACGCGAATACCCATAGATGAAATTTCGAAAGCAATTTCCAATACAGGATTCCAGAGAATAATATCTCCGTTTAATCCGGGCAATCCGTTTTCGGCAATTGTTGACCAATCGTCATAATCAGGCGCACGCCCATCATGTTTTTTTCCATCTCCAAGCGCCCCGCCAATGCCGATAATGAAAATAGCTTTATGTTTTTTGGCGAATGCGGTTTCGCGTTCTTTTGGCGTTTTGTCAGGATACAATTGACGAAGTTCTTCGGCGTGTATAAACGTGATTTCGGGAGGCAAGCAAGGTTTTATATCCGGAAAGCTTTCCGAAACAAGATATTCTGTACGTAAAAGCGTTGCATAAATGCGGCGAACAATCATTTTCAGAAATTCGATATTGCGTTCTTCGGCGGACATAACACGCTCCCAATCCCATTGGTCCACATAGAGTGAATGTATATTGCCAAGTTCTTCGTCGGCCCTGATAGCGTTCATATCGGTATAAATGCCGTAACCATTTTCAATACCGTAATCGCCTAAAGTAAGGCGTTTCCATTTTGCCAACGAATGTACGACTTCGGCACGAACGTCACCCATATCCATAATTGGAAAATTGACCGCACGTTCTATTCCATTCAAATCATCGTTGATTCCTGTACCGCGAAGCACAAAAAGAGGCGCTGTAACGCGACGGAGTCTCAACTCGGCAGATAGATTAGCTTGAAAAAAGTCTTTGATTTTCGTAATTCCCAACTCTGTTTGCTGTAAGTTTAATACGGGATTATAATTTTTCGGTTTAAATAAATAACTCATAAAATGGATTTTTACAATTTTGTTTGAAATTGAGCGCAAAAGTAATCATTTTGCAACACATAATAATATAAATCATATCATTTGTTTGTATTATTATCTCATTCAGATAAAACAGCGCCAACTTTCTTTCCGAAAAATGGCGCTGTTTTATTAAAGAACTAAGAATTATTTCTTTCCCTTTCGCTCATAATAAACGAAAGAGTACGGATACGGATTTTTTTCGTCGGCTTGAAAATCCTCCCGGGAAATCTCAATCCATTTTGAAAAATTAATTTTCGGAAAAAAAACATCGGCAGGAAATTCGGCATGAACCCATGTAATATACATTGAATCAGCTTTATCCATACTTTGCCGGTAAACGGAAGCTCCACCGATAATAAACACCTGACACTCATGTTCACAAAGATCAAAAGCATCCTCAAGTGAATCCGCTTCAAAATAGCGTTCGTTTACTCCCTCGGACAGGACGGAAGTTAAAACAATATTTTTTCTGTTTGGAAGCGGTCCATTGGGTAAACTTTCGTATGTTCTTTTACCCATTAAAATAGCATGACCGGTAGTCAACTCTTTGAAATGCTTTAAGTCGGCCGGTAAATGCCATGGTAACTTGTTTGATTTCCCGATGGCATAGTTATCAGCAACCGCAGCAATAATCGAAATTTTTGACATAATATTTACGATTTAAATTTACAATTTTCTTTCACATCAATTTTAAACCAAATGTAAAGTGAATCGCTTTATAAAAAATAATATTTCTTATAAATTTATTCAGAAGAACGGTAAAAAATTTTCAATCGTAGACAGACAGAATGGCAAAATTACAAAAAATTATGGGTTTTGTTATAAATTGACCGTTAAACAAAGTATAATTTATATAATTTTCATACGTTACGAGCTCAAACGGCTACTTCTCCTTTGATATGAGGATATGGATCGTAACCGATTAATTCAAAATCTTCGAATTTAAAATCGAAAATACTTTTTACCTGAGGATTTATAATCATTTTGGGAAGTGGACGGGGTTCACGGCTTAATTGAAGCTTTACTTGCTCGAAATGATTGGTATAGATATGCGCATCGCCCAATGTATGGACAAAATCGCCGGCTTTAAGCCCTGTAACCTGCGCCATCATTTGCAACAAAAGGGCATACGAAGCAATGTTAAACGGTACGCCCAAAAAAATATCGGCGCTACGTTGATAAAGCTGCAGGCTCAGTTTGTCATCGGCCACATAAAACTGAAAGAAAGCATGGCAAGGCGGCAAATTCATATTGGGAATATCGGCCACATTCCATGCACTGACGATGATACGGCGCGAATCGGGATGATTTTTGATTGTATTTACAGCTTCGGTAATCTGATCGATATGTCCGCCATTGTAATCGGGCCACGAGCGCCATTGGTAGCCATAAATATGACCTAAGTCGCCTTTTTCGTCAGCCCATTCGTTCCAAATCCGCACCCCGTTTTCCTGCAAATACTTCACGTTGGTATCGCCTTTCAAAAACCAGAGAAGCTCGTGAATAATTGATTTCAGGTGGAGCTTTTTGGTAGTGAGACAAGGAAAGCCATCTTCCATGTTAAATCGCATTTGATGTCCAAACACGCTGATGGTGCCTGTTCCCGTACGGTCTTCTTTCCGTACGCCTTCAGTCATAACACGATTGAGTAAGTCGAGATATTGTTTCATTGTAAATACTAATTACACTAATTCTACTTTGACAGATTCTATTTTTCAGACATGATTAACATGATTAACATG
>DIFH01000116.1:27392-35005 GCA_002427615.1 Paludibacter sp. UBA5753 | reverse complement strand
TTAAATGCCTGTTCAATAAAATGAAACCGGTTCATCCTGTTCATCTTGTCAGGTGGTTTACTATTATTTTAAGTAACTACTCAGCACCCTCTATTCTTATAACCTTTTGATTTTCAGTCCGACAAAGTCGAACTGAAAATCAANNTGCGCTTCGCTTACTGGGGGTTATTCATATTTAGCCCCGTTGGGGCAAAGAGTTTAAATATATAACAATCAAGTAAATGGCTAATTATTATTAAATTTATTAGGGTGCTGAGTAGTTACTATTTTAATCTGTCAAAGTCGAACTAATTTAATGCGAATTATTAACCGATGATTGTGATAAACAGTGGGTTTAAAGAGCTTATTTGTAAGTAGTTTTAACCACCCTGAATTCAGTCCGGCGATTAATTTGATTGGCTATTTCCTGTAAATCGGGACTCAACTTTGTAACAAAGGCTTCATCTAAAACATCATTTTCTTTCAGAAAAGGATATTTCTGAACAGTTGCCGCATCTACCACAAAAGGTTTTTCCTCACCATATCCAACCGATGAAAGTCTTGCCGCCGGAATTCCTGCTGCAATAAGATAATCGACGACTGATTTAGCCCGTTTTTCCGACAGAATCTTGTTCGATTCGTTATCCCCTATAAAATCGGTATGGGCGCTGAGTTCAATGGTAATATTCGGATTGCTTGTCAACACGCCGATTAAATCCTGCAACCCTTTTTCAGAGGATGGGGTCAAATCCCATTTACCAAATTCGTAAAAGATATTTTCGATTTGTATGGGTTTGTATATGGTAGATAACTGAAAATTATGCGTGTATAATTTGCTCGTTTTCTCGCCCATGGTCGAGAGTTTTCCTTCTTTATTCAGATAACCCCGGGCTGAAGCCATCATCACGCATTCCATATTTTTATCAATTTTTATCCGGTAAGTACCGTCTTTTTTAGTTTGCACGCGCGCATTCAAACCGGTATTACTCACTAACCGGACAATAGCCTCCGGAATTGGATTTGAAGATTCATCAACCACTTTACCTTCTAAAATATATTCGTAAGTGGGAAGTTCAAAAGTCCATAAAGCATCATAACCTCTTGTTTCACCTCGGTTAGAAGTAAAAAAACCTTTTTCGGCGGCGCTTTCGAAAGTTATCCCGAAATCATCTGCATTCGAGTTAACAGGAATGCCTATATTCTCAACAATCCAACCCTTGTCATCCAGTGGAGTTGCCTTAAAAATATCAAGTCCACCCAATCCAATATGCCCGTTAGAAGAAAAATAGAGTATCCCGTTCTGCCGGACTGTGGGGAACATTTCATCAGCAGGCGTATTTATTTCCGCCCCAAGATTTTCAATGGCTTTACATTCTCCATTTTCGAGTTTTGCCTTCCATATATCTTTCCCTCCAAAGCCATTCGGTGCATCGGAAACAAAATAAATTGTTTCGCCATCGGGAGCAATAGCCGGATGACCCACAGAAATAGCGCTATCCTTGAAAATTGTAAGCTTTTTCGGTTCGCTCCAGGCGCCACCGGCACGGTTCGATACATAAATCTCAGCGCCGGATTCAGTGACAGACTTTTGATTTGCACGTGTGAAATACATTATAGTTCCGTCTGCCGAAAAAGCACAGACTCCATTATCAGCGGCAGGATTGTTAATCTCGGAACTTAAAATCAACGGCTTTTCCCATTTACCTGCAGCATCTTTTCTTACCGTATAAATATTATTGACCGGCAAGCCGGTTACTGCCGATCCTTTTTGTACTACTTTTTTATTGACAACCCTGTTTGATGTAAAAAACAAAATATCGGCATCGGCATTCAGAAACACAGGACTGAATGTATACGAACGCCGCACATTGAATGCATCGTATTTTTTTACAATATAACTATTGGGTTGATTTTTAAGGCGCTCTATTTTTTCAGATAACTGAATTCCGTTTTTTGCCAGGATATTTGCTGAATCTTTTTTCAGGTAAATTGCATAATTATTTATCGCATCCTGATATTTTGCGTTACGTTGCAAAACCTGTGCATAGCGCAAATAAACAATGGTGTCGGGGTATCCAAAGCGAATGGCGTTTTTATACATCTGTTCCGCATTGTTGTAGTTCAATATACGGTAACATTCGGCCTGATTAAAAGCCACATTGGCACGTAAAGTTTTGTCTTTTGCCGGAATTCTCGAAAAAACTCTTTTATAACTTTCACCCGCAGCATAATATTCACCCATTTTAAACTGTTTATCAGCTTTATTAATGCGCGTTTTTAAACTGCATCCCTGAATAAGAAATACAGATAGGGTTGCGAGTAAAAGATATGTAATTTTTTTCAACATTTGTTTTATTAATCAGTTGATTTCTTGCCTTTCAGGTATTATTTAGTCTTGCTGTTGGTGCTTCGTGTTATTTGCCTTAGGTCAATTAAGTAAGTGCGACGCATAAATAACGGCAAAGCCAAATACCCATTAATAACAACGAAGCTAAAATAACTTTAAACCAATTCGTGAATCACCAATCCTGAACGTAATTTCGGTTCGAACCAGGTGGTTTTAGGTGGCATGATGTTTCCGGTATCGGCAATATCAATCAGTTGCTTCATCGAAACAGGATAAAGCGCCAGCGCCAAACGCATTTCACCGCTATCCACACGGCGTTTTAATTCACCCAGACCACGGATTCCACCTACAAAATCGATTCGTTTATCGCTGCGAAGGTCTTTGATACCAAGCACTTCATCCAAAATCAGGTTCGACGAAATAGTTACATCCAATACGCCGATCGGATCGTTGTCGTTAAACGTTCCGGCTTTGGCTGTCAACGAATACCACGAACCGGATAAATACAACGAGAAATTGTGCAATTTATTGGGTTTGTAAATTTCAGCGCCTTTTTTTTCTATTTCAAAATTCTTTGACAGCTTAGCAATGAATTCTTCATCGGACAAATTATTCAGGTCTTTTACCAGGCGGTTGTAATCAATAATGTTCAACTGATTATCGGGGAAACACACGGCCATAAAGTAATTGTATTCTTCCTTGCCGGTGTGATTGGGATTCTGCCGGCGTTTTTCGTTACCCACCAAAGCTGCTGCTGCACTGCGGTGATGCCCGTCGGCGATATACAACGAAGGAATGGCGGCAAAAAGCTCGGTAATCCGTGCAATCGTTTTTTTATCATCAATAATCCAGAAATGATGTCCAAAACCATCGCCCGGAGCTATGAAATCGTAAACCGGTTCGTTTTTAATAACTTCTGAAACAATAGCATCCAACTCATCCTGATGTGGATAGGCAAAAAACACCGGTTCGATATTGGCATTATTCACGCGAACGTGTTTCATACGGTCTTCTTCTTTATCGCGACGTGTCAGTTCATGTTTTTTGATATTACCTTTCATATAATCGTCGACATAAGCGCAAACTACCAAACCGTATTGTGTCCGACCGTTCATAGTTTGTGCATACAGATAGTAATTTTCGGTATCGTCCTGAACCAACCAACCTTCCTTTTTAAACCTGGTGAAATTTTCAACCGCTTTGTTATACACTTTTTCATCATGTTCATCGGTTCCCGGCGCAAAATCGATTTCGGGTTTGATAATGTGGTAAAGCGACATAGGATTGCCTTCAGCCTCGGCACGGGCTTCTTCGGAATTCAACACATCGTAAGGGCGGGATGCCACTTTTTCGACTAAGTTTCTTGGAGGACGAATACCCTTAAACGGTTTAATTACAGCCATAATCGTGAGTTTATAAAGTTTGAAAGTTTATAAAGTTGAAAGTTGCAAAGGTACAGAAAAATTTTAAAAAAGCAGAGCGTAAAAATAATCAGTCTTAAATCGATTAACGTTTAAATACTTTTTTCTATCTTTGAGGGCAACATTAAATTAAAATTATTTTGTCCATGTCGCTCTTCCAATCCTCCATCATAAATAAATACCTGAAAACACTCAATAAGCAAGATGTACAAGCAGCTTATACAAATTTCAGAGCACATTTTCACAATGCTACCATTCAGAAAAACATCCGCAACAGCAACGAAGAACAATACCAGGAAGGATTTCTGAATGATTTATTTGTGAATGTGCTGGGATATGTGAAAAATCCGACGCCAAACTACAACCTCACTACGGAATACAGAAACGTAAAAGATAGCAAGAAAGCAGATGGAGCCATTATTATCGGCAACAGGGTTAAAGCGGTAATTGAACTAAAAGGAACGAATACTACCGATTTAGGAAATGTGGAAGTTCAGGCATTCGGCTACAAAAACAATCAGCCGGAATGTGTATATGTTATTACTTCAAACTTCGAAAAACTACGTTTTTATATCGACAATGCCATTGAGTATATTGAGTTCAATCTGTTTACGCTTACCGAAAAAGATTTTGAAATTCTATATCTGTGCCTGGCTTATCAGAATATTGAAAAAAACATTCCCAAAAACATAAAGGAAGAATCAGTTAGTCAGGAGGACCAAGTTACCAAGCAACTTTACAACGATTATTCACTGTTCAAACGTGAACTGCATCAAAATCTTGTAGCATTTAACCCCGACTATGATGCACTCCTGCTATTCAAAAAATCACAGAAACTTTTAGATCGTTTTTTGTTTCTGTTCTTTGCCGAAGACCGTCAACTCTTACCGCCCAACTCGGTTCGGTTAATTTTGAGTCAATGGCAACAATTACGGGATTTGGACGAATATATTCCGCTCTATGATCGTTTTAAAAAATACTTTGGCTACCTGAATACCGGATACAAGGGTAAACAATATGATGTATTTGCGTACAATGGCGGATTATTTAAGCCCGACCCTGTACTGGACAAGGTAAAGATTGACGATAATTTGCTTTACAAACATACTTATAAACTTTCGGAGTATAATTTTGAGAGTGAAGTGGATGTAAATATTTTGGGACATATTTTCGAAAACTCACTGAACGAACTGGACGAACTCAAAGCTGAACTTGAAGGCTCTTTCTCCTCTCCGTCGGCAGATGGAAGGTCGAGAGGAATCAGTAAGCGCAAAAAAGATGGCGTTTTTTACACACCCAAATACATAACCAAATACATTGTCGACAATACCGTAGGGAAACTCTGTCTCGACAAAAAAGCCGAACTTGGAATAGTTGAGGAAAATTATTTCACCGACAAAAAACGTAATAAAACCACCAAACAACCTTTGGCAGATAAGCTAAATGCTTATCGAAATTGGTTGTTGCAAATCACCATTTGCGATCCGGCTTGCGGTTCGGGGGCTTTTCTGAATCAGGCGCTCAACTTTCTGATTAACGAACACCGGAATATTGACGAAATGCAGGCGAAGCTGTTTGGCGATGCTTTGGTGTTGAGCGATATTGAAAATACCATACTGGAAAATAACCTTTTCGGGGTGGATATAAATGACGAAAGTGTGGAAATAGCCAAACTATCGTTGTGGCTGCGCACCGCCCAACCCAACCGCAAGCTGAACGATTTAAACAATAACATTAAATGCGGCAACTCGCTCATTGACGACCCTGCCGTAGCCGGCGATAAAGCTTTCAATTGGGAACGGGAATTTCCGCAAGTATTTGGACATGAAAAGGAGATAAGCCAAACCGTTGAAATCAAAAAAGACGAAACGCCCGACTACTTGAAGCTCGTACAGGAGAAGCTGTTGGCTTCGCAGCAAAAAGCCGAACAGGCGCTTGAATTGTCAAAAGAAGCCATAGAAATATCGAAAGAAGCGTATCAATATGCTGAAAAACTGGAATCCGTTTCGGAATCTGATTCTATCTATGGAATACGTAAAGGAGGATTTGATGTGGTAATTGGAAATCCGCCGTATGGAGCAAAATTAGAAAGCGAAATTGATGAAAATAGCAATGAAACATATTTGCTTTTTTACAAAAAAGCTATTGAGTTATTAAAGGATAATGGTATTCTAAGCTTTATTACTCCGGATAGTTGGCTGGTAAATAATAATGGGAAATTTATAAGAAATCTGTTTAGAACCAGAGGAGCTATTTTATCTATCAAAGACACCTACAAAGTTTTTAGCGATGCACCTGATGTTTGGTGCAACATACCTGTATTTGTAAAAAATAAAAATCAAGGAGATATTGAAATTACAAGAGATAAGCCATACGATAATGCCATTTTTCAATTTACTTTATCAAAAGAAAGGATTAACGAATATGAAGATAATGAGTGGTTTGTGTATATTAATGATGACTACTACAACATTTTTAAAAAAATGTCTGATAATGACAACTTGATTAAATATTGTGAAGTAAAAAGAGGTTTTAGCCCAACGCCAAATAATTTGAACACTACACTTATAAAACAAAGAAGGCAATTAATCGGAGGAGAAGACTTTGGAAGGTATATATATAAAATTAAGCCAAAATACTTAAAAGATGAATATGAGAAAAGTAAAGCTTCTATTGAATATGTTTTAAATAAACCTTTTATAGGAATTCAAAGAATAAGAACAAATAGCTTAGAAATAAAAAGCAGATGGTTGATTTGTAATATATTTAGAGACAACCAAATCGTTCCAAATGACAGTATAGGGTTTTTAATCGATTTTAAATCTATAGATCCATTGTGTATATTAAGTTTGTTGAATTCAAATTTAATGAATGTGTTTTATAAGTTTCATTACACAGACAAAAATGTTAAGCCCATTTATTTGAGTAAATTACCGATTCCAAATATATCTATTGAACAGCAACAACCTTTTATCGCCAAAGCCGATCTTATGCTGTCGTTCAATAAAGAATTGCAGGAAATATCCGGTAAATTCCAACGAACCATCCAGCGAAAATTCGATCTGGAAGAATTACCCGCCCGATTGCAAAACTGGTATCAGCTTACCTACTCCGAGTTTATAAAAGAATTGGGTAAAAGGAAAATCAAACTTTCGCTCAGCGACGAAGCCGAATGGGAAACATATTTTGTGCAAGAAATAGACAAAGTTCACAGTATCAAAAAACAAATTGATGAGACCGACCGCGAAATTGACAAAATGGTGTATGCACTGTATGGATTGACAAAAGAAGAAATTGATATTGTAGAAATAAAGTCATCGAATCAGTAAAAGAATGATTAAACCCCGCTTTGTCAACCCACAAAGCGGGGTTTGCTTATTTTTATTGCTTCACGGCATTAACCCATTTTTGCAGCTTTTAATGTGCAAATTGTTGAATATCATAAATACTGACAATGTAAAAATTTATTTGGGCACTACAAATTTTTTCCATTCTTAATTTTCAATTGATTGAGTAAATAGTGTTAGAAAGAAAACCCTGTGTTTGATAAAAAAACGTCAAGGTCAAGGTCAAGGCGCACGAAGCAGCAAAAACACGGAGTCCCGCCAAGGCGGGATGAGTAGTTTTTGCTGCGAGTGCAACGCAGAGATGGGCGTTTTCCAGCAAACACTATTTAATGGGATATTTTATCCCGACCGGTTAATTAAACGTAGGTTAATGGTGAGCCCCACATATCTGCCGAACTTCGGGAGAATCCAATATGCAGCGTGAGAGCCAGTCCCAAAATTGGGAGAACCCCGCATGCAGCATGAAAGCCAGTCCTGGAATAGGGAGAGCTCCACACGCAGCATGAGAGCCAGTCCCGA
>DIFH01000116.1:0-27307 GCA_002427615.1 Paludibacter sp. UBA5753 | reverse complement strand
CCGCACGCAGCATGAAAGCCAGTCCCGAAATTGGGAGAGCTTCGCACGCAGCATGAGAGCCAGTCCCGAAAACAAGGATATTAAAAATTACCTGCTACTATTTAACGGAGAGTTGGGGGTCTTTTTTTGAGTTCTTTATCGGCTATTTCAAGTTGATTAAACCAATCCACTCCAAAACGGCGAATCAAGGGTTCTTTCAAAAACCGGTAAACGGGGACACCTAAATTTCCACCCAATGTGCGCGCACAATTACAAATATTCCAACGGTGATAATTCACGGCTAAAAATTCATCGTATTTTTGTAAACGAACGGGATATAAATGACAGGAAATGGGCTTGTAAAAATCCGTTTTCCCTTCACGAAATGCTTTCTCAATGGCACATTTACAAATCCCCGATTCATCAGTGTAAGTAAACACGCATTCGGCGCCATTCACAATTGAAGTAACAGGTTCTCCATCGTCATCAATATACGAAACTCCTTGTTTCCGAATTACTTCTTTCGACACTTCGGTCAAATCATTCCAAATTACCGGCAATAAATCTTCAATAATTTTCACCTCATCTTCTTCGAGTGGTGCGCCATTATCACCTTCGATGCAACATTCCCCTTTACAGGTAGCTAAATCGCACACAAAATGCTCATCGAGCAACTCAAGACTTATAATCGTATCGCCAATTTGTAACATATATTTCCCGAAATGGTGGAATTCCGATTCCACTAAATTAAAACTTTAAACTTGAGTCTACTTCGAAAAGTATATTTTAATATTTATATGATTAATAACTAATTTATAATCAAGTTATTTTTTCATAATCACTTAAAAAAGGACTTTTTCGGAGCCGACTTATAATTGTTATTTCCTCTAATAATTCTACTTTGACACATTAATTATATGTCGTCCATTCGGGACTTTAAGGGTTATTTGTCTTCCTGTTTTTACCAATATGCTCGTGCCTACGGCACTTTTTTAAGCTCGTAGAGCTTTGATATTGGTAAAAACAAGTGCAATTCCTACATACAAAGTCCCGTAGGGACGTGATAGATATATAAATTTCTAATCTGTCAAAGTAGGTTTAAATAGTGCTTGAAAGAAAACTCTGTTTTTCACTTAATATCATCATGTCCCTTCAACACCGGTAAACTTAAATGATATTTCACGGCTATCACGCGCATCAAAATCACCGAAACAGCTGAAAGTATCTGTGTGAGTTCGGATGGCGCGTTGAGTTTTGTACAAACGAAAAACACCAAGCCGCCCAATACACAAGCCAAAGCATAAATATCTTTCCGAAAAATAAGCGGCACTTCATTAATCAGAATATCGCGTATAATACCGCCTACCGATCCGGTTATCATTCCCATAATGATGGTTACCCAAAAAGGGAAACCCGCTTCAATACTTCTTTCAATGCCCACAACTACAAACAATCCGAGTCCAATGGCATCGAAAATAAAAAAGGTGTTATTAAGTCTGATAAGTTGTTTTCCGAATAAAATTACACAAAATAATGCAATTCCGGTTATGATCAGATAGGAAGGCTGTTGCATCCAAAAAGGAGTGGTATCAAGCAGCAGATCGCGGGCTGTTCCCCCTCCGATAGCTGTTACCAAACCAACAACATAAGCGCCAAACCAGTCGAACTGTTTAGCTGAGGCTAAGCGTATTCCGCTAATGGCGAAAGCAAAGGTTCCGGCGTAATCAACAAAATTAATAAAACTCATGATGCTTGTTTTATGCTAAAAAACAAAGCGCATCAAAAAAGGTTTTTGATACGCTTCAAATACTTATTGATCAGTGATTATTGTTGACCTGCTGGTTCTTCTTTCTGCGCTGCTTCAGGATTTTCTCCAAATCCCGGCGCCACTACGCCCGGCACTTCCTTTTGAGCATTTTGATATTGCTCTTTGATTTCAGATTCGTTGGCAGCTACATCTTTTTTATTTACTGCAACGCTTGCAACGGAAAGTACAATAACTAAAGCTACTAAAGTCCAGGTTGCTTTTTCAAGAAAATCGGTGGTTTTCCGCACACCCATAATTTGATTTGACGAAGAAAATCCGGCAGCCAAACCTCCTCCTTTTGAATTTTGTACCAATACCAGCAGCGTGAGCAAAATTGAAGCTATAACAATCAGAATTGTGAAAAGAATATACATACTATGTTTGTTTTTTTGAGTTTACGAGCGCTTTTTCTAAAAATCGAATTTGGTCTGCAAAGTAAATACTTTTTTTCGGATTTATCAAATTTAATTTCTTCAATGTTTCAATCGCTTCCCTATATTTCTTCTCCTTAATCAGTTTTTTGGCATATTCTTCCGATATTTCCATCTCTTGTTCTCCCAGATTCTCATTTAAAACATAATAATCAGGAAGTGGTATGAATACTGTCGATGCAATTGGCGCTGTTTTTACAGTTTCTTTCACAGGGCTTTCATCCAGTTTCCGGCTGACTAAAGCCCTGGCTGATTTTAACCTTTCTGCCAGATTTTTAAGCGATTGTTTAGTTTCGCCTTCCTCTGATTCTACAAAATTAATTAAGTCAAAATAATTCCCCGAGTACTTGGGTACGCGGTCGTATCTGTAAATATCCTTACTGATTTTTTTATCCGGATATAAATAATAATACAACCATCGACGATCGGAACAATACAGCGCAGCCTGATTTATATAACTCTGAGCGTGAATATTCTTCATATCGAGAGCTGCTTTTGCTAACAGAATTCGCGGCTGAACAAAATACGGATAATATTCAATCATTTCTTTCAAATCAGCAACATGCCCGGCCGAAACTGATTCGGGATGTTTCACAATAGAAATGAATTCGTCGTGAGTCATAAAGCTAATAATTAACGCGTTGTAAATGTTAACCTACCATTTAGCGACAGTATCGTTGTAAATATTATCGGTTATTTCATCTATCATTGTCTTGAGTAATCCATCCTGCACATCAGTAAGCAAATTATTGCTGTCGAACGTCTGATAAGCTGAATATTTCTTTTCAAAATCATCTTCAGGGTTCTTGCTGTTACTAAAACGAACATTAATAGTGATAGTCAGTTTAGTTTGCGAAGCATAAGTATCGACGCTAATAGCCATAGGCGTAAGCTGATAATCGACAATTTCACCCTCGATATGCAGATCGCCACCTTTTTTCAACATTTGGAGGCGTGTACTTTTAGTATAAACATCCCTCAATTTTTCAGTAAACTCCTGTGATAAAGGAGCATATACAAGTTCCGCAGTATTTACAAAATCGGCAATTGAAATTGTTTTGATTTTTGTGTAATCTATATATGCTCCGTTAAATTTATAAGAAACGGTACATGAGTTACTTACCAAAAGAACAATCATTATTACCGGTATCTTAATAAATTTCAAAGACCAAAACGACTTAAAAATCCGTTTATTTTTATTCAATTCCATATTCTTTAATTTTCCTGTATAAAGTGCGTTCGGATATTTTTAACTCATCAGCCGCTGCTTTTCGTTTTCCACGATGTTTTTCAAGTGTCTGTTTAATCATTTGACGTTCCATATCTTCTAAGCTAAGCGGCTTTTGGGTTGACTCCACTTCGTGATATTCCTCCGCATCCTGAAAATCTTCTTCTTCATCGACATCCTTTTTATAGGATTTGGTTTCGTGCAAAACCGTATCCGAATGAAAATCAGCGTTTGAAGCAGGTGAAGTAATTATTGTTTCATTATGAGTAATAAACGATGAAGGAAAATGGCCTTCGGCTGTTTGCGTAACCGGCTGTTGACCATTCAGAATATTATCATGAACCAGTTTTTTAAGGTCGTTCATGTCTTTCTTCATATCGAACAAAACCTGATAGAGAATTTCACGTTCGCTGTTGAACGATTTATGGTCGTTGCCAACAAAGCCGAAAATAGCCGGCAAACGTTCAATTTCATCCTTGGGCAAATATGAACGAAGTATTTGTGCATTAATTTCACGTTGTTGTTCAATAACCGATATTTGCTCGGTAATATTTTTCAACTGCCGCACATTTCCATTCCAATAATAATTTGATAACAAAACTTTGGCGTCTTCGGTCAGTTTAATGGGGGGCATTCGGTATTTTTCGGCAAAATCGGAAGCAAACTTTCTGAACAACAAAACGATATCTTCTTTTCTGTCGCGAAGTGCAGGAACGGCAATCGGCACAGTATTCAGCCGATAGAACAAATCCTCGCGGAATTTACCGTCTCTTGTTGCCTGTACCATATTTGTATTGGTTGCCGCCACCACACGAACATTTGTTTTCTGGGTTTTTGAAGAACCGACTTTGATAAATTCGCCGGCTTCGAGCACGCGCAGCAAACGCACCTGAGTCGAAAGCGGCAGTTCACCTACTTCATCCAAAAAAATGGTTCCGCCATCGGCTACTTCAAAATAACCTTTCCGGTCGGCAGTTGCACCAGTAAACGACCCCTTCTCGTGTCCGAACAATTCGGAATCGATGGTTCCTTCGGGAATCGCCCCACAATTCACGGCTATGTAAGGACCATGTTTGCGATGACTGTAATAATGAATTATCTGCGGAAAGTTTTCTTTTCCTACCCCACTCTCACCGGTTATAAGTACAGACAAATCGGTCGGGGCAACCTGAACGGCTATATCAATGGCTCTGTTCAGCAATTCGGAAGAACCGATGATTCCAAAACGTTGCTTTACCGCCTGTATTTCTGAATGTTGCATAAGCTATCTTTGATTAAATCTGTAATTTTGACATATTACTGACAAAAATAACAAAAATTTTACGAAGTTAGTCTTCTCAAAACAATAATTATCATATTTAAGCAGATAATCAAAATATTTTAAGGATTAAATATTTTACAGATTTCAACAATGAAGTTAATTTATTTGGGGACTGTTAGTTTGGTCAATATAAACAGTCTGCGTAGGGAATGCAAAACTTAAACCTGCATTATTGAACGTTTCCAAAATTTCGAGATTAACTTTTGAGGGCGTTTCCATAACATCTCCCGATTTTTTCACCCAATAAATAAATTTCAGATCCAAAGAATAACTCGAAAAATCGGAGAAAACTGCCACCAGCTCTTTTGAATCGACTTCTTTAATCACTTTAGGCATATTCTTCAGGATCGAAAGCGCTTCATTCATTTGTTCGGGAGTTGTACCATAAGTCAAACCCATAGTCATCATCACCCTGCGCATAGGTTCTGCAGTAATATTTTCGATGGAAGCTTCAACAACTTTATAATTCGGAATTGTGACCAAACGTTTTTCCAAAGTCCGTAACCGTATACTCCGTATGCCAATATCTTCAACAAATCCATCAAACCCATCCACCTTAATTCTATCGCCAATTTTGAATGGTCGATCGGTAAAAATAGTTATACCTCCGAAAATATTTTTAATTGTATCCTGAGCTGCAAGCGCAAACGCCAAACCTCCGATACCAAGGCTTGCGATAAGCGCTCCAACATCGATGCCCACATTTTTAAGGGCCATCACAATGCCAATGAACCAAATTATGCCAAGCGCCGTTCGGCGAATAACCGGTATCAATGTATTATCTAAATATTTATGAGTATTCTCTTCAGCGGCGGGAACAAGATATTCCTCAATGAGCGAACTTACAAAACGTACTATAAACCATGTAATGTTCAATACAATTAAAAATTGATAGGTCTTGTTGAAAAAATCATCAATTTTAGGTTCTAAATTCAATCGACTGCTTGCTATCCAGATTGCCAGCAAAATGACCCCGAAAAGCACGGGGGCTTCAAGCAGTTTGAATAAAATATCATCCAACCTGTTTTTGGTTTTGGATGTGAATTTTCTGATTACGTGTTTATTAATCAGTACAATCCCCTTATTCAGAATAACAGCTCCAACAATGATAAGGAGCGAAATCATCCATTCTTTTAAAGTATTTCCGTAGTAAATCTGTGAAAGCATAATGAGTCCGTTTAGTTCGTAGAGTGAGAAAGTTTATAAAGTTTGAAAGATTTTTTTCTTGAATTAATCAATTTAACTGTACACTTATTCCTTTTCCTCCTTTAGGGGGGTTAAAGGGTCAAAACCGGCAGTATCACTTGGCATACGCCAGTCGCCGCGGGGCGAAAGGTTTATTGACCCAACTTTGGGTCCATCGGGCATGCACGAACGTTTGAATTGTTGTGCAAAAAAACGACGCAGAAAGACTTTGAGCCACTTTTCAATCACCTCGTCAGAATATTCTCCGGTAAAGGCATTTTTAGCAAGCATCAATATTTTTTTCGGCGAAAAACCAAAACGTACAAAATAATAGAGGTAAAAATCATGCAACTCATAAGGCCCCACCAAATCTTCGGTTTTTTGGGATATTTCACCATTTTCATCGGCAGGCAACAATTCAGGACTCACCGGTGTATCAAGCACATCCTGTAAAATCGTTTCGGAATTTTTATCCAACTGATGCGATGCCCAATCCACTAAAAACCGAACCAGGGTCTTAGGTACTCCGCTGTTTACTCCATACATCGATATATGGTCGCCATTGTAAGTAGCCCAGCCCAAGGCAAGTTCGGACAAATCACCTGTACCGATCACCAACCCGTTATGTTTATTGGCAATATCCATCAAAATCTGAGTGCGTTCCCGTGCCTGCGTATTTTCGTATGTTACATCATGAATAGCAGGATCGTGTCCTATGTCTTTAAAATGCTGAATGCATGCATCTTTAATCGAAATTTCTTTTAAGGTAATCCCCAATGATTGCATTAAATTCAGTGCATTATGATAAGTACGGTCTGTTGTACCGAAACCGGGCATAGTGATCCCGATAATTCGTTTACGGTCGAAACCAAGTTTGTCGGCGGTTTTCACGCAAACCAACAAGGCAAGTGTCGAATCGAGTCCACCCGAAATGCCGACTACAAGCGTTTGTGCCGAAGTATGTAACCAACGTTTAGCCAATCCGCCAACCTGTATCGAAAATATCTCCTCGCAACTCGCATCCCGATTTGAAACCGATGGGACAAAAGGAAGTTTATCAAAAGAGCGTTTCAACACGAAATGATTGAAATGAGCATCTTCAATAGGAATTATCCGATAGGCTGTATCCGATTTCCCGTTGGTAAAATTGGTGTTTCTTATCCGGTCAGCCCGCAAACGGTCAATATCAATCTCCGACACAACAAGTTGAGGTTCAAAAGAAAAGCGTTGCGAAGTTGCAATTATTTTTCCGTTTTCGGCAATTAACCCGTTTCCCGCATAAACCACATCGGTTGTCGATTCTCCAAAACCTGCAGATGCATAAACATAACCTGCATTACAACGGGCGGATTGTTGTTCAATAAGTTGGCACAGGTAATTATGTTTCCCTATCAATTCATTAGTTGCCGAAAGATTAAAAATAATATCGGCTCCGTGTAGTGTGTGTTGCGAACTCGGAGGAATGGGCACCCAAAGATCTTCACAAAGTTCAATGGCAAATGAAAATTTATTATCTGTAAAAATCAAATCCGTCCCAAATGGCACTTTTTCGTCCGACAGCATAATTTCAGAAATTTCAATTGACCCGGCAGAAGCAAACCAGCGTTTTTCGTAAAACTCATTGTTATTAGGCAAATGAGTCTTGGGCACAACACCCAATACATGTCCGCCCTGAAGTACAACGGCTGCATTAAATAATTGATTCTGTACCCGAATCGGCATTCCAACTATTAAAACTGATGTTGTGGTGAAAGTCAACAATTGTAATTCCTGAAGAGCTTTCTTAGCATCGACAAGTAATTGTTGCTGAAAGAACAAATCGGCACAAGTATAACCCGTGATCGACAATTCGGGGAAACAAATCACCTGAACTTTCTCTATTTCAGCCTGACGAATCAATTCAGCCATTTTAGAGGCATTAAAAGCACAATCGGCAACCCTGAGTTCGGGAATAGCCGCAGCAATGCGTACAAATCCGTTATACATCTGTTTTATAAGATTGAAAAGTTAGTTACATAAAGTTCATCCTTGCATTTCTTCATTTTCAAATTATTTCTTCATTGATTTTTCTTTACCCACTTTTTCCATATCGCTTAAATATATTTCGAGAGAATTGGCTGATATACGAATTTCTATCACTGTCAGACTCAGTGAAATAATAAGCAACAACAACGCCGCGCCAAACACGTAAACCGACAAAAGCTGAAAGCCGACGTAAATTAAAAACATGGTAACAACACAAAGCAACAGACTGGCGACGCCGAATAATTGCATATTGCGTGTGAGATAAAGCCGCTTCCGGAGATTTATAATTTGCGCCATCGTCAGCGCCGACTTATCTTCCATATACTTATCTTTCAGGGTACGAACCAATTGTGCATACGACAAAAATCGATTGGTATAAGCCAATAACAACAACGAAATAGCTGAAAATAAAAATGTTGGCGTTATAAGTGTTAGCTCTTGCATAAAGATAAATGATTTTGTGAAATTAAATAAAAATAATCTACCTGCAAAGATAAAAAAACTTTGATAATCATATTCGTTTCATTAAAAAGAAAACACCCGTGTCGCAAACTTACAACCCAGGTGTTTTCAATAAAATATCGAATCAATTAGTTGAATTTTTCAGCGTGTATCTGACCGGCTTCTTTACGTGTATGTTCTTTGAAACCTTCTTTTTCAAGGCACTCAATCATCCCCGAAACCATACGCGGATTACCGCAAAGGAATATATGCGTATTTTCGGCGGTGGGCTTAAAACCCCATAGTTTTTCTACCGAACCATCTTCCCAGATATCCTGTATAAATTCAGTTCGACCCGACCAGGGCACAAACTCGCGCTCAGGAATAGTAATGGTTGGGATATAACGGAATTTCGGTGAAAGACTCTGCAATAAGTTGAGTTCGGATGAATAACCCAAATCCCAGGAATTGGATGCACCATGAATTACCAAAATATTGCCTTTACGATGTAAAGCATCGGTACGCAACATACTCATGTAAGGAGCCACGCCGGTACCGGTACCAATTAATACAATGTTCTGGTCTTCGTGAATCTGATCCAGGGTGAACATACCTACAAATTTATTTCCGAGCCAGATTTTATCGCCGATTTTCAAATTGAACAAACGAGGTGTTAATGCACCCGAATGTACAAGCGTAATGTAAAATTCAACATAATCTTTTGATAAATTGGACGATGCAATTGAATAAGCTCTCTTGATTAACTTTCCCTGATCCGGTTCAACAGGTTCTTCGGTAGCTTCAGCACATTTTTCATTGGTTGGCGGCAATCCGATAGCGACAAACTGTCCGGGTTTGAAATCGGGTAATTCCCAACCAAGAGGAGCTATACGAAACACTTTCATAATCGGCGATACTTGCAATACCTGCTGCACAATTGCATTTAATTCTTCCATAAAATTCTTATTTATACGTTTTCTTTGATTTGATGTAACGACAGTTTAAATGTAATTCGAAAATAAATTCAAATTTATGCTGAATGCATTTGTTGAATTTTAACGGCACAAAGATACAAAATGTTCATCACTCAATTACTTTGACTTATAATTTTTTTCTAAATATTTTTGACCTGAATGTCGTCTATATCCTCATAAATTAAACCTATAATTGCAAAATAAGATGATAAGCCATGAAATTCTTGATACAGAAAAAAAACTATCCAATCTCAAAACATTTTTTAAACCGGCTATTATTTATGATTCAAAAAACATTTTTTTTAGTACTTTTGCAATATAAAGAAAAATTCTTCCTCAACGACACATCACTTCATTTACCTTATTCAATTATAGAAACTTATGATCGTTTGCATTGCCGAAAAACCGAGTGTAGCACGCGATATTGCCGAAATTCTGGGCGCTAAGACCCGTAAAGATGGTTATATCGAAGGAAATGGTTATCAGGTTACCTGGACTTTCGGACACTTGTGCAGCTTACTCGAACCGCATGAGTATGCGCCCGAGTGGAAAGCCTGGACATTGAGCCAATTGCCTATGATTCCACAACGATTCGGCATCAAGGTAATGAACGATAGTGGTATACAAAAACAATTCAAAGTCATCGAAACTTTGATGGCGAACGCCGACGAGGTAATAAACTGTGGCGATGCCGGCCAGGAAGGAGAACTGATTCAACGCTGGGTGATGCAGAAAGCTTTGTGCAAATGTCCGGTGAAACGCCTGTGGATTTCATCGCTCACCGAAGAAGCCATCCGCGAAGGCTTTGCCAAGCTGAAAGATCAGAGTGAATTTCAACGACTGTACGAAGCCGGACTTTCGCGTGCCATTGGCGACTGGTTGCTGGGCATGAATGCCACGCGACTTTACACGCTGAAGTACGGCAAAAACCGTCAGGTACTTTCTATCGGCCGCGTACAAACACCAACGTTGGCATTGATTGTCAACCGGCAATTGGAAATTGAAAACTTCAAACCCGAAGCCTACTGGGAATTGAAAACCGTATACCGCGATACCCTGTTTTCGGCCGCCAAAGGCCGGTTTTCTACTGTTGAAGAAGGAACGGGCTTCCTGGAAACGGTAAAAGCTGCCGACTTCTTCATTACCGATATTTCAATAAAAAAAGGAACGGAATCTGCTCCACGCCTCTTCGACCTGACTTCGCTACAGGTGGAATGCAATAAAAAATTCGGATTCTCAGCCGACGAAACGCTCAAACTCATCCAAAGTCTTTACGAGAAAAAAGTAACAACTTATCCGCGTGTCGACACCACTTACCTGAGCGACGATATGTATCCGAAAATCCCTGACATCCTGAAAGGAATCAAAGATTATGATTTGCTCACCAAACCCTTGCTGGCTGCAAAAATTCCTAAAACCAAAAAAGTTTTCGACAATACGAAGGTAACCGATCACCATGCTATTATTCCAACGGGCGTTCAACCCACGGCATTGAACGACAATGAAAAACGGGTGTTCAACTTGGTAGCCCTAAGGTTTATTGCCAACTTTTACCCCGAATGTAAAATTTCGACAACTACGGTATTGGGTGAAGTGGAAAAAGTGGAATTCAAAGTCACCGGAAAACAAATTCTTGATCCGGGCTGGCGCATCGTGTTTGAAAAAACAAAAACCGAAGAAGAAAAGGAAACGGAAGAGGATGAAAAAACATTACCCTTATTCGTAAAAGGCGAAAGCGGTCCGCATGAACCTACATTAGCCGAAAAATGGACTTCGCCACCCAAACCTTACACCGAAGCCACTTTACTGCGTGCCATGGAAACTGCCGGAAAATTAGTGGATAACGACGAATTGCGCGAAGCCCTGAAAGAAAACGGCATCGGACGTCCATCGACCCGTGCCGCCATTATCGAAACACTTTTTAAACGCGATTATATAAAAAAGGAACGTAAAAACCTGATTGCTACCAATACAGGTGTGGATTTGATTCAAACCATACAGGATGAACTGCTTAAATCGGCCGAACTGACCGGACTGTGGGAAAAGAAACTCCGGCAGGTGGAACGCGGAGAATACGAAGCCAAAGCCTTTCTGGAAGAACTGAAGGAAATGGTGCGTCAAATTGTTTTTAATGTAAAAAGCGATAACCGGCGGATGAACTCACTCCAAGTGGAAAAAAAGGCAGAAAACCCTGTCGGTCTGGTCTGTCCGTTGTGCGGCAAAGGAACCATTATCAAAGGACATAGGGCTTACGGTTGCAGCGAATGGAAAAACGGATGCACTTTTCGCCAGTCTTTTTGAAAAAATAACTCGAAATACTGTAATTCAGAAACTTGATATATTTATATATAGTTGACTTCCGGCTTTAATTCTACTCCAAATTTTGTTTTGACCGATTTTTGAATCTGCTCTGCCAGATATACAATTTCGGCTCCGGTAGCGCCACCTTTGTTTACCAAAACAAGCGCCTGATTATCGTGAACCCCGGCATTCCCAATTTGTTTGCCTTTCCATCCGCATTGATCAATCAGCCAGGCTGCGGGAATTTTTTCTTCCGTTTCCGAAACATAATAATGAGGAATATCGGGATAAACAGATTGCAGTTCGTTAAACAACTGTTTCGAAATCACAGGATTCATAAAAAAGCTGCCGGCATTTCCCTGCAACTTCGGATCAGGTAATTTGCTTTCGCGAATAGCGATAATTGTTTGGCGTATATTCTGCAAATTCAGGTCTCCGTTTTTTCGGACTTCTTCTTCCAAATGCTGGTAACTCAATTTGAAAAGGGGAAATTTATCGAGTTTAAAAATGACAGAGGTTATTATGTGTTTTTCTTTCAGTTCATTTTTAAATATACTTTCGCGATAACCGTAGCGGCAATCTTTTCTTGAAAACACACAGATTTTCCCGGATTTAATTTCCACCGTTTTTACCTGTTCAATCACATCTTTCACTTCCACGCCATAAGCCCCGATATTTTGCACTGCAGAGGCTCCTGTTTCACCGGGAATAAGCGAAAGGTTCTCCACTCCGCCCCAACCATTCCCGACCGTATAGGCCACGAAATCGTCCCACACAACACCGCTTCCGACTTCGAGATAAACCGATTTCTCATCTTCGGCGATTTTATTCACAGTTTTTATTTGCGAATGAAGTACAACGCCTTTAAAATCATTCAAAAACAACAAATTACTTCCACTCCCAACTGGCAATAACTTATTCGAACAGATTACGTCCAATTTCAGCGCCTGCCTTAAATCTTCAACAGAATCGTATTCAATTAAATAATCGGCTTTCACATCAATGCCGAAAGTATTGAATGATAAAAGAGAACTGTCATGCAAAATCGTCATTTTGATAAACTTTATTGATTGATAACTTTGTTAATGTAATCCAATATTGCGTTATCCATGTCCGGATGAAACCAATGGATTTCTTTATCACGGTTAAACCAGGTCATTTGCCTTTTGGCATACCGGCGCGAATCCTGCCGAATCATATTCACGGCAAAATCAAGCGGCCAGTTTCCATCCAGATATTCGTAAAGCTCCTTGTAACCGACCGTATTTAGCGTATTCAAATGCCTGAACTCATAAAATTGCCTGGCTTCTTCGAGTAATCCTTCTGCCATCATTTCATCCACCCTGTTATTTATGCGTTCGTACAACTCGGAACGCGGCCGGTTTAAACCAATTTTCACGATATTAAAAGGACGTTCCTTGCGGATTCCCGTCCTGATATCCGAAAAAGGTTTTCCTGTTATACTGCAAATTTCAAGCGCATGAAGTACACGTTTATAATTTTGCAAATCTACTTCTCCGTAATGTTTCGGATCGAGACGTTTCAATTCGTTTTGAATGTATCCAAGTCCGTTTTCGGCATATTGTTGTCTCCAGAATTCGCGGGTTTCATTATCAATATTAGGCATATCATCAATCCCGTTACAAACGGCATCGATATACATCATCGAACCGCCGACAAGCATTACCACATCGTTTTGACGAAAAAGTGCATCGAGTAATTGCATTACATCCACTTCATATTGTCCGGCATTGTATTCATCGTGAATAGAGTGCGAACCGATAAAATAATGTTTAACCCGTTTCAATTGGAATTCGGTTGGAGCGGCAGTACCTATTTTCAGTTCCCGATAAAATTGCCGTGAGTCGGACGAAACAATCGGGCAGCCGAAATGCTCAGCCATTCGCAGGCTGATTTCAGTTTTACCAACTCCCGTCGGTCCCAGCAAAACAACTAAGACTTTATTTCCCTCTCGTTTAATCATTTAATTGACTGATAATAAAAAAACAGAAAATAAGTAGTCTTACTTTCTGTTTTTGTAATCATTACTTTGTTGATTATTAATATTTCGAGTCTTCAGAAAAAAGACTTGAATCATCGAAATTCATATCGCCAAATCCTTCTTCGTCCAATTCATCGACATCAAAATCCTCATCGCCGTAGAAGTTTTCATCCAAATTAAGTTTTGGCGTATCTAAAATTGCCTCATCCGAAAGGGTTTGTTGCGGCGCTTCACCTTTTGCCATAACGCATTCAGGTTTAGTAACAGTTTTGCCGGGAATAATTTCACTTAACTCAATAAAGAATGCCCTGTCGGAAACCATATCGAACACATAAAGCAATTTTTGCTTTTCGTCCGAAATCAACTCTTCGAGTTTAGTATCTTCCATCACTAAGTTGTCATACTCCGAACTCGATTCCATTTCGATCAGCGTTACTTCTTGACCTTTTTCCCAATCGTCGGAACATAAGAAGAAAGTGGTCATTTGATTCTTTTCATATTTGACAGAATCCAGAATAGCGTTATGTAGGTCGAAGAAAGTAGCTTCGGGATCAATTTTTATTACTCGTACGAAATTATCTATCTCATCGGACAGCAATGTAAATTTATATACCATTTTCGTGGATTTTTAATTCGGTGGTAAAAATAATATTATTTTTCCTAATGGCATCTAATAACATCAAACTTATTTCAAAAAAAATGACTGCCATACAATAGGGTAGTCATTCTAAATTCTTTATAAAGAAGTGTTTATTTCACAAGCGAACCATTATCTAATGCTTTAATTTCTCTTGAATTTCATGTACGCTCGAACGGAAGTTTTTATCAATATCCATCAAGTCGTTTACAATTTTACAAGCATGTAAAACCGTGGCATGGTCACGCTGTCCGATGGCAAATCCGATAGAAGATAATGAGTTCTTTGTCAATTGCTTAGATAAATACATGGCTATCTGGCGAGCCTGAACGACTTCACGTTTGCGGCTTTTAGTCGAAATAGCATCGACAGATAAAGAAAAATATTCGCATACGGCATCCCGAATTTTTTCAACAGTATTGATTTTGTGCGTAACATTTACAATCCGGCTTACAATTTTCTCTGCCAGTTCAATATTCACAGGCATATCGACCAGGGTTGAGTGAGCCAGCAACGAAACCAGCGTTCCTTCCAAATCGCGCACATTATCGATTACATGTTCAGCAATAAAATCAACTACTTCGACAGGAATTTCCAACCCATCGCGGTAAATTTTATTTTCGAGTATCGATTTTCTCAGTTGGAAATCAGGTTTTTCAATCTCGGCTGATAAACCCCATTTGAAACGGGTAAGCAAACGTTGCTCCAAACCTACCATGACAATCGGCGAACGGTCGGAAGTTAACACCAACTGCTTTCCGGTTTGGTGCAAATGATTAAAAATGTGGAAAAAAGTATTCTGTGTTCCGGTTTTACCGGCAAATTCCTGAATATCATCTACAATAAGGACATCAATTGTTTGGTAAAAATTCAGAAAATCATTGACCGTATTGCTTCTTACCGCATCGGTGTACTGGATTTGAAAAGTATTTGCCGAAACATATAATGTGCGCTTTTCAGGGTGAAGTTGTTTGGTCATCACACCGATAGCGTTGGCAAGATGGGTTTTTCCCACACCGGATTGCCCGTAAACGAACAATGGATTGAAAATGGTTTTACCGGGTTCGTTGGCAATGCTTACGCCCGCAGTTCGAGCTAACTTGTTACTGTTCCCTTCGATCAGGTTATTAAAATTATACGAAGGATTCAGTTGTGGATCAATGTCGGGCAATTGCGCTTTATGATAAGGACTCACATAATTTGAAAAAGAAACGTCCTGTTTGGGTTTTGGAATTTCGTTGGCGCTCGGTATCTGAGTTCCAGTCCCACTTGTTTTGTCAATTAACACACGATACTCCAAACGCGTACCGTTACCCACAACACGATACAAAGTCATCCTCAATAAATCGATGTACTTTTCTTCAATATATTCAACAAAAAACTGACTTGGAACCTGTAAAACAAAAATATTATTTTCGTATTTAAGCGCTACAATAGGTGCAAACCAGGTGTTGTATGAAGCTTCGCTTATATTGTCTTTAATTACACCAAGGCAACGATTCCATAATTGTTCGGGATGATTCAACATGCTAATTCAATACAAAAAATTACAAACTCGTGTTTCGACATTCAATTTATTCACTTGAAAATACATCCTTGCATTTGCATTCTGTATTTTGATTGGCTATTTTCAGGACTACAAAAATCCAAAACATTTTCGACAAAAAAAAATAACATTTTTTTTGTGAACTTTTTTTAATACCCATTTTATTTATTTTCAGAAACTTAGTTGAAAGCCATGAAACACAAACATTTAATTGTAACATTTTTGTAACATCATTGATATTAAATAAGTTAACAAAATGAAAGTATTTCTGCAATTTCAAGGTTAAAAAAAGCCGAAAGACTTATTAACAAAAGGTTTCGGCATTGAAAAATATGTAAATATTTTTTTTTCGGATAAAGCCATTATTTAAAATAATTCTAAATAGTAATTCTACTTATTTTTGTTCCCGAAGAGCGAAAAATGGACATACCGTTTTGGACTTTGTTTCAAATCAATCAATAACTTATCGGCGCTTGCGGTTGTACTGTTAAGATTCAAATACAGTTCTTTGTCGTTCAACAACAATCCTAAAGAGCCTTCTGAATTATTAACTTTATCAGTTATCAGGTTTAAATTGGCAATGGTATGATCAATACTTGCAAAAGTCGCGGCAAAATCAACTTTTTGGAGGTTTCCGCTAACCTGTTTGAAGTCGCTTGTTAGGGCATTCACATCGGTGATAATGCGGGGGACATCGCTGTTCATTAATTTTTTGAGCTGAGCCGAAGAAACTGCCAAATCAGCCGTGGTTTTTTCAATTGACGACAGGCTGTTGTTTAGTTCCTTGCCTTCGACGATAACACGAACCGCACGCACCAACGAATCGGCCTGAGTTGATAGGCTTTCGATTTTTGGCATCAAATCGCCTGAAAGCTGCGCCATCAAACCTGTACCCACTTGCGATTCCACCGTATCGCCCGGAGCATACAATTCCTGCGATGCAGTAAGTGGCGCATAAATCAATTGGATGGCTTTACCTCCCATCAATCCGTCGTCGAACAGTTCGATCTTGGCTCCTTTGGGTACACTGATATCATTGCTTACCGAAATTTTCACCACGAATGCAACATCTTTTGTAAAATCATATTGAATCTCCTCAACCTGACCAACCTTATAACCCTTGACATAAACCGGCGATGAAGGAACTAAACCGCCTATATTTTCATAAGTAGTATAATAATAATCTATCGGGGTGAAAATATCTACTCCTTTGAGAAAATTTAAGCCAAAATACAACACGAAAATGGCTACAACAGCCATGATGCCTACTTTTACTTCTTTGGTAAAAAGATTTCTTTTCATTTTTCTTTTTTTTTTGAACATCAAATAAATTGAGTCCGATTCTTATTTTGTTAACTTCAATGCTTCTTTTACGGTTATCTTTTTATCGCCCACAAACGCAATAATAAATGCATCGGGGAATTTACTGATTATTTCTTTACGAATTTGAGCGATTTTATTGTATTCGGTTTCTGCTCCAATTGTATATTTATACATACCGTTTTCGACAAAATAATCCACTCCTTTTAATTTCCTGAAATCTACTGCGTTTGGTTTTAATTTCACCTGACTTGCAAGTAATTGCACTTTGAAAACCGGTTTAACATCTGTATTATTAAATGCTGTAACAACTGTATTTGATATGGAAGCGCTATCGGTTGCCTTAACTCCTGTTGTAGTTGTGGCTTTAGTTTCTGCTGCAGTTTCCGGCTGAATGGTTTCAGTTTGCGAGTCGACGACGGGTTGGGCAGATGAATTCTCAGTGGAACGGTCTGTTATTTCAACGTAGTTTTGATTTTCAGTTTGTTTTCCTGATTTTTTATCGTGGTCGCGTTTAAAATTTACGAAGGCATTGTATAGGGATGTTGCCATGTCCTTCTGACCCGATTCACTTGACAAGAACCGTTCTTCGGTTGGATTTGAAATAAAACCAAGTTCGACCAGCACACTCGGGCAAGCTGACCGGTGCAATACCCAAAAGCCGGCTTGACGTACGCCCCGGTCGGAACGGCGGGCAAAATTTGAAAATTGTTTTTGTATGGTGGATGCTAAATCGATGCTTTTATCTATGTATTTATCCTGCATAAACTCAAACATAATATACGATTCGACAGATGCCGGATCGAACCCCTTGTATTTTGTTTTATAATCATCTTCGAGTAAAATAACCGAGTTTTCGCGCATGGCTACATCCAGATTGGCTTTTGTTTTTGCCAAACCAAGAGTAAATGTTTCAGATCCGAAAGCCAAAGAACTTTTTGCCGAATTGGTGTGAATGCAAATAAACAAATCGGCATGATTGTAATTCACAACATCTGCCCGCTCCTGTAAAGTAAGATATTTATCGGTCTTACGCGTAAAAACCACCTTTACATCCTTGAGATTTTTTTCAACTAAAGCGCCAAGCTGTAAACTTACGGCAAGATTAATGTCCTTTTCGCGCGAAATAGCTCCGATTGCTCCGGGATCGTGTCCACCGTGACCGGCATCAATCACTAAAGTAAATTTAGTGTTTTGAGCCGTATTATCGATTGTTAATGCAAAGAGCATCAACATCAACATAAGAAATGAATTATATTTGGAAAATTTGTTTTTAAATTTCATAGCAATTCGTCAAACTGACTGAAATTTCACAGGTGAATTTTGTACAAAAGTAATGCTTTTATCCTGTTTACTATGCTTTAGGAAAGAGTAAATTTTCAAATTATTCATAAAAAAAAGTTATACGGAGAAAAGACTCCTTTTTTTTGACTAAATTTGCATTCCAATTTTAAATAACAACACACCTGCCTGATGCTTGTTTGTAAGAGTTTATATATCAACAATAGAAACATAATAATAGTTATTTTATTGTGTTTTTTTCTACCTTCGATAAGCTATGGACAAGCAAAAACCTTGGCAGATTCGGCGAGACTGAACTTGTCCAAAGTTGATAGCTTACAAAATAAAACAACCGATAGTATCAACGCCAACACACAGGTTAAGCAAAAACCAAACCAAATCGACGCTGAAATAAACTATACTGCAAAGGACTCAATCGTATTTTTAGGAAACGGTACCGGTTTTCTGCATGGCGAGTGTGATGTAAAATACAAAAATATTAATCTGAAAGCCGATTTTATCCGGGTCAGTATGGATAGCAGCCTGCTGTTTGCCCGCGGCAATACCGACAGCCTTGGCACCAAGATTGGAGAGCCTGTCTTCAGCGAAAATGAAAAATCGTATTCGTCCCGGGAACTAACCTACAATCTTCAATCAAAAAGAGGCTATATACGTCAGGTTGTTACACAAGAAGGAGAAGGCTACATTATAAGCGAACGGACGAAAAAAACTCCGGATAATGTATTTTGCATGACTGGTGGAAAATACACCACCTGCGATAATCATGATCATCCTGATTTTTACCTGAGCTTGTCGAAGGGAAAAGTAAAACCCGGAGAATATATAGTTACCGGACCTGCTCACCTTGTAATAGCCGATGTTCCCTTGCCCCTTGCTATTCCTTTCGGATTTTTCCCTTTTACAAGCCAGTATTCATCGGGGCTGTTAATGCCTAACTATGCCGATGAGTTAACGCGTGGATTCGGGCTTACCAACGGAGGTTATTATTTTGCCATTAATGATTATGTCGACCTGGAAGTACGCGGTGATGTTTATACCAAGGGTACCTGGGCTGTCAGAGGTACATCAACGTATTTAAAACGCTATAAATTCAGGGGAAACTTTGGCTTCGAGTACCGTGTAGATGTTATGGGCGAAGAAGGTTTGAGCAATTACAATAAACTGAATAGTTTTAAAGTTTCGTGGAGTCATAGCCAGGATCAGAAGGCAAACCCGAATTTCAGCTTTTCATCAAGTGTAAACTTCTCAACCAGCGGTTTTAATAAAAACAATATCAATTATTACTCCCAGCCTGAGAAAAATTCAGAAAACACAAAATATTCGAGCATCAACATCACAAAACGTTTCTCAAGCATCCCTTCTTTAAGTTTATCGGGCAGTATGTCGATTACACAGCGAACAAAAGATTCAACATTAAGTGTCAGTTTACCAACCCTTAATATATCTTACAGCCGTTTTTACCCTTTTAAACGAAAAGAAGCTGTCGGTAAAGAGCGTTGGTACGAAAAAATATCCATGTCGTATACGGGCGCCCTGTCAAACAGCATCGACAATATTAACGAAAAACTTATTCTTCATTCATCACTCCAGCGCGACTGGAGAAACGGGATGAAACACAACATTCCGGTTTCGGCTACATTCAACTTACTGAAATATATCAACGTTTCGCCGTCGTTCAATTACACCGAACGCTGGTATTTACAATCCATAAATAAAAGCTGGGATAAAGACCGGCAAATTGATGTAACCGACACTGTTTCCAAATTCAATCGTGTTTATGACTTTAACATGGGCGTATCGGCTACTACTAAATTGTATGGTTTTTATAAACCGGTTAGTTTTTTATTTGGAAATAAGATTGACCGAATCCGTCACGTGATGACTCCAAGCATAGGATTCGGATATACTCCTGATTTTGGCGACCCCAGATGGGGTTATTATGATACCTATACAAAAAGTGTCAGGGATGCTTCAAATCCGAATATTTATCACGACAGCGAGGTACAGTATTCGCATTATCAGGGAAGTTTGTATGGCGTTCCCGGAACCGGAAAATCGGGAAGTATCAATTTCTCTTTAGGAAACAATGTGGAAATGAAAGTGCGCAACGACAAGGACACCACCGGTACAAATCCGTTTAAAAAAATCAGTTTAATCGATAACTTTTCAATCAGCGGGAATTATAATCTGGCTATCGATTCCATGCGTTGGTCAGTTTTTTCGACTTCGTTGCGTATAAAAATTACAGACAGTTATTCATTAAGTTTAAGCGCCGGTTTCGATCCTTACATGTACGGTCTCAACAGCAACGGCAACCCTGTGAGAATAAACAAACTCCGTTGGGAAAATGGCAGGTTTCCGCGCTTTCAGGGCACAAGCACTTCGTACAGCTATACCATGAGCAACGACACATTTAAAAAACTTTTCGGAAAAAAAGAAGGAACGGGAAACACAAACCAGCCTTCGGCTTCGGGCAATGAAAATGAACAAGGATCGGCTAACCCGGGCGCATCTGCCGGTAATCAAAAAGCGGCAACGGGCGACGATGGTTATCAAAAAATTACAATTCCCTGGAGTATCAGCATTAATTATTCAGTTCAGTATATGCCTAAAATGGATGATTTTGACTTCGACAAAATGGAATACAACATGGCTTTCACGCATAACCTGAGTTTAAACGGGAATCTCTCATTAACAAACAACTGGAAAATCAGCGCCAATTCGACTTACGACTTTGAATATAAGAAATTTACTTATACCAGTATCAATGTGAACCGCAGTTTACACTGTTGGAGTATGTCGGGAAGTATCGTCCCTTTCGGCGTGTATAAATCGTACAGTTTCCATATAGGGGTAAATGCCAGCATGCTTGCCGACCTTAAATATGATAAACAAAGCGAACCCAGCTCAAACGCTATAAACTGGTATTGATAAATCCAACCATTTGCAATGAACAATTTGTATTCTAAAACAGTTTATTGTAAATCGTAAAGAATAAAACAAAAAAAATAAGGAAAATAAAAAACAATCAAAAATAGAAAAATGAAAATTACAGCAAACAAATCAGTCTCAGCGGAATACGAATTGTACGTTGATGGCGAAACAGAAGGTGAATTGGAATTAATGGAAAGAGCCACAGCCGAACAACCTTTGAGTTTTATTTACGGCGTAAACATGATGTTACCCAAATTTGAAGAAAATATTTTTGGGTTGGCTGTCGGCGACAAATTTGACTTCACCATTGAAAATGAAGAGGCATACGGACCTTACGAAGACGAAAATGTATTGGATCTGGAGCGGTCAATATTCGAAGTTGACGGTAAACTTGATACTGAAGTTGTATTCGAAGGAAATGTAGTTCCCTTGATGGACAACGAAGGACACAGGATTAACGCACAGGTTGTTGAAGTTACCGACACCCATGTAAAAGTGGATTTGAATCATCCCCTGGCAGGTGAAAACCTTCACTTCAAAGGTTCCATCCTCGAAGTTCGCGATGCCACCGAAAAAGAACTTGCCGCTTTACAAGGCGGTGACAGTTGTGGTTGTGGCAGTGGCGAATGTGGCTGCAACGATGAAGAAGGCGGAAGCTGCGGATCGGGTTGCGGATGTCATTAATCTGACTTAAAATAATCATAAAATGGATATTGGGTAAATTTACTCAATATCCATTTTTAGTTAGTGTTTGCAAGAAAACGCCCATCCCTGCATTGCACTCGTAGCAAAAACTATGTGTCCTTTCAAGCAATAGTTATCACACTGTCCTGCGGTTTCATTCTCCGTTCAGGCAGTTATTTTAGAAAAAAATGTATCTTTGCAATTGTAAATTGTAAATGAATTAATTGTAAATTATCTGGCATGTCGAACACAATAGGTAAAATATTCACTTTCACCTCATTTGGCGAATCGCACGGAAAAGGAATCGGCGGCATCATCGATGGCTGTCCTGCAGGTATTGAACTCGATGAAGCCTTCGTCCAGAAAGAACTCGACCGCCGCAAACCCGGTCAGTCATCCATTGCTACCCCTCGTAAGGAAGACGATAAGGTTGAATTTCTTTCGGGCATTTTCGAAGGAAAAACAACCGGAACCCCGATTGCTTTTGTTATATGGAATCAGAATCAGCACAGCGCCGATTACGATCATCTGAAAGAAATATATCGGCCATCTCATGCCGATTATACCTATCAGCAAAAATACGGTATCCGCGACCATCGCGGCGGAGGACGCAGTTCTGCCCGCGAAACTGCTGCGCGCGTTGTGGCAGGCGCCGTTGCCAAACTCGCTTTAAAACAACAGGGCATTGAAATCAAGGCTTTTACCTCGCAGGTCGGGCATATTGCCATGACCCAAACCATCGAAACAGCCGATTTATCGTTGATCGAAAATAATATCGTTCGTTGCCCGCAACCTGAGGTAGCCGGGAAAATGATCGAGTATATCAATGAATTGAAAAAAGAAGGCGATTCAATCGGCGGCGTTATTTCCTGCGTAATCAAAGGAGTTCCTCTTGGTTTAGGCGAACCCGTTTTTGATAAATTGCAAGCCAGATTAGCATTTTCTATGTTAAGCATCAACGCATCACATGGTTTCGATTATGGCCGGGGGTTTGAAGGCGTGAGCCTGAAAGGGTCGGAGATGAACGATTCATTCGTGAAAGATGGCGATAAAGTCTCGACAAAAACCAACAACTCGGGCGGCATCCAGGGCGGTATCAGCAACGGACAGGACATTTATTTCCGCGTATTATTCAAACCGGTTGCCACTATTTCGAAAAAACAGGACACCGTTGATATCCACGCCAACGAAGTAGAACTGGAAGCCCGTGGACGTCACGATCCTTGCGTCCTGCCACGCGCCGTACCTATCGTTGAAGCCATGACGGCTATCACGTTGCTTGACTTGTATCTGACAAAAAATTAGAACTACCTGCCAGCATTGTCATTTATGATTATTTGCCCTGCAAGCATTTTTCATGGTAAATAGTTGCGAAGCGAATAACTTCCCGAAGCATAACCAACAATCATGGCCGAAGGGAATAAATATCGGCGAAGTCAACTAACAGCATCGCCGATATCACAAAATAATTATGGAAATCACATCAACACTGGGCAATCGTACCAACTAAGCTACAACAAACAGGGGCAAGAAAGTTTGGCGTCCCGATAAATTGGTGTGAAAAATATTAGAAGAACATCGAAATTCCCATTAATAGAATAAAAACAGTAAAAAACGGGCCATAGAATTTTTCCATGGTTTTTTTGTTTAGCCGCTTACCCAATAAAGGTCCGATGATTGCACCGGTTATAGTGCCGGATGCAAGCAGGATCACCAGTAGCCAATTCAGAGTTCCAAATGCACTATGGGTTACCACTCCTGTAAGCGCTATAAAAAACAGTACCATGACCGATGTGCCCACTACCTCCAAAGAGGAAAGACCCATGCTATCCAGTCCTGCAAGGATTGGAGGCGTGCCGCTTGCACCGAGCATACCTGACATTAGTCCGCCAAGCGCACCAGAGATCAAGCCTTTTGCTATAAAAATCTTTGAAACAGGCTTACTTTCAGTAGCGTTAGGTTCTTCAGGTTGTCCATTTTCGGATAGTTCTTTTTTGACTTGCTTTTTCTTTCTTGAAATTACCATTTCGGTTCCCATGACGAGAAGAAAGATTCCAAAAATTATTTTAAGAACTTTTACCGGAACAATTGTGATAAAATAGGAACCGGCGACTACCCCGACAATTCCACCTACTACAAGTAGAAATCCCGTTTTTGGTTTTACATTTCCCGCCCTGTAATGACTTATTGAAGCAGCCAGTGTTGTAGGGATGATTGTTGCAAGAGATACAGACACCGCCTGCTCCATTGAAATAGCAAACAATCCTGTCAGTATTCCAATATAAAAGATTCCTCCGCCTCCACCCATTAAGGATATGAGAATACCGATGAGAAGTCCCGCAATGGGTAATAGATAAATGGATAAATGCATTTTATTTCCTCCTGAAACCGCCAGCTAATTTTTCAAAAAACCGGCAACGAATTTTCAATAGTTTTGAAGCCGACATAGAAAATACAAAAGTACTACAATTTTCATTTTAAGCCTATCATTATTTTTTCTTCCTTTTAATATATCGTAAGCTGTTATTTCCCGGATATTCACCATTTCTTTATCATCCTCATCTATGTTTAATGCAAAAATTCAACCTATTATTGTAGCTACTCAGCACCTACTTTTTTTTATAACCTTTTGATTTTCAGTTCAACAAAGTCGAAGCTGGTACAAATTTATTGTTGCTTCCTTCTCAATTATAAACTAACAATTTATTCGTATTCAAATCTTTTAAAACAAATGTTTCATGAACATATTTCAATTTAGAATGTTTATAACTGAAAATATATTTTGAATGATCCTATTTTTTACTTCATTCAAACTGCCAAATTTAGGTAAATGGAAAGGGGGGATCGATGCTGGAGGGAATTCAATTAAGCCGCCTCTGCATCAATTTCAAAAATGAAATATTCATACAAAACCAGGAATTTCACTTGTCTGATATTTGGAGGCAGCCACAGCGACAACTAAGTACAGAAACAAATTTCAAAAAAATAAAACGACAAATAGTATAAATTATGGAAAAAACAATGAAAGCAGCGCGCTTATATGAACTGGGGAAACCGCTTGTAATAGAAGAGGTTCCGGTACCTGAATTATCGGATGACGATGTGTTGGTAGAAGTGAAAGCTACATTTGTAGCGCCATCAACAAAGGATATTCTAAATCCGGGCGGAAATTTTATTCGCCCTACGTTACCGGCTATTTTTGGTTCCGATGCGGTTGGAATCATTTCTAAATTAGGAAACAAAGTAAGAGGTTTAAAAGAAGGTCAGAAAGTATGGGTCAATTCAATCCTTTACGATAGGACGGATGAATACGCATTAATGGGCCGGGAAGGATTGAGTGATTCGATGGCATTCCAGGGCATGTTCACTTTTAATCCGGACAACGTCCGTCTTTTAGATGAATATCAGGGCTCCTTTGCTCAATATGTAAAAGCGCCCTCGACCAATGTGGCCATCTTACCGGATAATTTTCCTCTTGAACAGGCAGTCCGTATTGGTTACCTGGGAACAGCCTATCAGGCTTTGAAATATGCAAATGTTCATTACGGCTCAACCGTATTGATTAACGGCGCTACCGGAACTGTGGGTACAAGTGCTGTGTTGCTGGCTTTGGCAATGGGTGCGGTAAAAATAATTGCTGTCGCCAATAAGAAAGATAGATTGGAAAAAATCAGGCAGATTAATCCGGCGGTTATTTCCACCGTGTCTCTCCTGGATGGGGACGTGACCGGTAAGATCAGAGAATTGACAAACGGTAAAGGCGCCGGGTCATTTGTTGATTGCCTTCAATACGTTGATACGCAGTCAACTCATCAATGCTTATATGCAGTGAAAAAAGGAGGGACGGCTGTATTTGTTGGCGGGGCAACCGGAAATATCAATATTCCTTACGGTTTTCTTTTAGGAACCGAAATAAAGTTAACCGGGTCATTATGGTTTCATAATTATGAAGCAAATGAAATGGTTAACCTGGCTCAATCCGGTTTGCTAAATTTAAATTTGTTTGATGTAAAAACCTTTTCATTAGACGAGATCAACGAAGCAGTTGCTCTTGCAGGATCAAGATTAGGAGGATTAACAACAGTAATGGTAAAAATATAACTAATGTCTTCAATAATTAAAAGGAAAAAAATGGCAACAATGAAAGCAATGCAGGTAGAAATGGCCGGTGGTGATTTTAAATTGGTTGAAATTCCGGTACCGGCACCGAAAGAAAATGAAGTACTGATAAAGGTAGAAGCCTGTGGAATTTGTCACAGCGATGCAATGGTAAAAGAAGGATGGGTCCCAAATCTACCATATCCTTTAGTACCGGGCCATGAAGTAATCGGAACAATTACAGAAGTCGGCGAAAATGTGAAGTCATGGCAAACAGGTCAAAGGGTAGGCGTGGGCTGGCATGGCGGCCATTGTTTTGAATGCGAACCTTGTCGTCGGGGCGACTTCATTAATTGTGTCAATGGGAAGGTCCCCGGAATTAATTACAACGGCGGTTATGCTGAATATATGTGTGCACCGCAAGATGCACTGGCTTTAGTTCCCCAAGAATTGAATTCGGAAGAAGCCGCCCCTCTTCTTTGTGCCGGTATCACTACGTATAATGCGTTAAGAAACAGCGGAGCTAAACCGGGTGATACGGTTGCCATACAAGGTATCGGGGGTTTGGGGCATTTGGCAGTACAATTCGCGAATGCTGCCGGTTACAGAACCGTTGCAATTTCTCACGGAAGTGAAAAAAGAGAATTGGCATTGAAACTCGGCGCACACATATACATAGATGCAAGTAACACCAATGCGGCCGAAGAGCTGCAAAAAATTGGAGGAGCTGACATTATTCTGGCAACCGCGCCTAACAGCAAAGTTATTTCGGAAATAACAAACGGCCTGAAACAACGAGGTAAATTAATCATTGTTGCTGCGGCGAGCGAGCCCATGGAGGTTATCCCGTTCACGCTTATTTCTGGTAAAACCATTCAGGGATGGCCCTCGGGTGATGCCAAAGATTCTGAAGATACGATGAATTTTTCGGTCTTGAAAAATGTTCGCCCTCAAATTGAAGTTTTTCCGCTTGAGAAAGCAAATGAGGCTTATAACAAAATGATTACTAATAAAGTAAGATTTAGGGCTGTATTAAAAATGCAATAAATCGTAACTACTCAGCACCTTAAAAAATTTGATAATAATTAGCCA
>DIFH01000133.1 GCA_002427615.1 Paludibacter sp. UBA5753 | reverse complement strand
GTTATATTCAAAAACCTTGCATTTATACCTAAAAAAATACTATATATTACTGTTTATCAGACTTATTATACTTTCTCAGTAGACCTTAATTAGATGAAATAAAATCTTTCTTCAGCAAGGCAAAAATTTTTAAATCGACAAATCCCTTGTCATGAAGCTCGCCATCACGTTCAATGCCTTCTAAACTCAAGCCAAGTCTTTCGGCAACTCTCTGGCTTTTAAAATTTTCAGTTGCGGCTTTCAGTTGAACACGATTCATGCCGAGTATTTTAAAAGCATAATCCATCAAGCCTTTACACGAACGGGTAATTATACCTTTATGTTGAAAAGACTCAGACAACCAATAACCTATCTCAGTTTTATTATTTATCAAATCAGTATCCTTCAGTCCAACCAAACCGACAAAAGTATTGGCACAAGTAATATTTACCCGATCGGAATTCAAATAACCCGCGATAAGATTTTGCGTAAAAGCAATGGTATTTGTCAGATCAACAAATGGCAACCTTTCAAACGTATATCTTCATCAACGCTTAGTTCACTGCATTCCATTTTTTGTTTGATCGATTAGATTCTCGTTTTTTCCTTCAACTTAAAGTCTCGTCCCAGATATTTTTCACGAACCACAGGGTTATCAGCCAACTCCTGCGAAGTTCCTTTAAACAGGATCTTCCCTTCAAAAAGCAAATAAGCGCGATCAGTAATAGTCAACGTTTCGTCCACATTGTGGTCGGTAATCAGGATTCCGATATTTTTATCTTTTAGTTTCCATACAATATCCTGAATATCCTGAACAGCAATGGGATCAACACCGGCAAAAGGTTCGTCGAGCATGATAAAGCGCGGTTCGATAGCCAGGCAACGGGCAATTTCGGTTCTACGGCGTTCGCCTCCCGAAAGACGGTCGCCAATGTTGTGGCGTACATGCTCCAGGTTAAATTCCGAAATCAGCGTTTCAAGTTTTTCTTTCTGATATGCACGGCTGAATTTGGTCATTTCGAGCACAGCCTTTAAATTGTCTTCCACCGTCATTTTACGAAAAACAGATGCTTCCTGCGCCAGATAACCTATGCCGCTCTGAGCGCGTTTATATACAGGATATTTGGTAATTTCCACATCGTTCAGGAAAATTTTCCCCGAGTTCGGTGTTACCAAACCCGTAGTCATATAAAATGTAGTAGTTTTACCGGCTCCGTTTGGGCCGAGCAATCCAACAATCTCACCTTGTTTCACATTGATGGACACATCGCTCACAACGGTTCTTTTCCCGTATTTCTTGTATAGGTTCTCGGTGCGAAGCACCATTCCTTCGTTTTCCATAATTCTCTGTTTGAATCGCAAAAGTACAGTTTTTATTACGATTTTCAAACAAAAGACGATAAACTATTCAACAAGAATGCAATAAAAAGACCAAACAAAAATTTAATTGGTTTTTAACAATAAGAAACCAATAACCGTACCTCGTTTATGGTATGAAAAATACTGATTGAATGGTATTTTCAGGTATTCATGTTCAATATATCTTTGCATCAAGATAATTTAAATTTAAAAAAATATGAATCCAAACGCTATTTGTCCGATATCAAACAGTAAGGTCGACGAAAATGTTGCACGGCTGAACGCCGTTTTGACTGTTTTATTTTTAGCTGCTTACGTACTAACCAACAACATTATATTTGTTTTATTCCTGCTGATTGATTTTTTCATGCGGGGAGCCGAACGTTCTAAATTCAGTCCCTTTGCCATTTTTTCAAAGTATGTTCTTGAAAGTTTTAAAGTAAAAAAGAAACCTATCAATGCCGGACCCAAAATATTTGCAGCCCGCATAGGTATTATATTCAATTTAGGGATTGTGCTGTTTAATCTGTTCGGTTTCCCGACTGTTTCCTTCTTATTTACCTTGATTTTCGGATTGTGCGCCTTGCTCGAAGCTGCCTTTGGGTTTTGTGTGGCATGCCGTATTTATCCCTTTGTTTACAAATTCACTTACTCATCGAAATATGATAAGTTGAGAATTTAAAATTCTGATTTCTTTGTTTGTATTGAGCTGTTTTCGTAACTACTCAGCACCCTTTATTTTTATCACTTTTTGAATTTCAGTTCGATTTTGTCGAACTGTAAATCAAAAATAGTCGGATCATTTCATTAACCCCCAGCTGCGCTTCGCTTACTGGGGATTATGCATATCTGCCTGCCGCAGGCAGATTTAGCCTCGTCGGGGCAAAGAGTTTAAACACATAACAATCAACTAAATGGCTGATTATTATCAAATTTATTAGGGTGTTGTGTCGTTACGCTGTCTTCTTAGAATTGGGAGATGTTTTTTTTAACATCATAGAGAATTGTAACGAAATACCTTGAAATATTACCTGTAATTAAAAACATATTTAAAAAAATCGTTACTTTTGTCCATTCAATATGACAAAATGATTTTTTCTCTGTAAAAACTGTAAATCATAAATACAAACATCATGTATCAGCGTTTTAAATCACATCTCGAAAGCGAGTTGAGCCATATCCGCGAAGCAGGCTTATTTAAAAATGAGCGCATTATTATTTCACCTCAAGGTGCCATGATTCAAGTAGCCGATGGCAAAGAAGTTTTGAACTTTTGTGCCAACAATTATTTAGGTTTGTCAAACAATCCTGAACTCATCAGGGCAGCTAAAAATGCTTTGGACACACACGGTTATGGCATGTCGTCGGTGCGTTTTATCTGTGGAACTCAGAATCTACACAAAGAACTTGAGGCGCGTATCGCTCATTTTTTCGGGACGGAAGACACCATTCTATACGCAGCCTGTTTCGATGCCAATGGTGGAGTTTTCGAACCGCTTTTAACCGAAGAAGATGCTATTATTTCCGATGCGCTCAACCATGCGTCAATCATTGATGGAGTAAGGCTTTGCAAAGCCCAACGATTCCGGTATGCGAATGCTGATATGGCTGATCTTGAAAACCAGTTAATTACTACTCAGTCACAACGTTTCAGGCTGATAGTAACCGATGGTGTTTTTTCGATGGACGGAAATGTAGCTCCACTCGATAAAATATACGAATTAGCAGAAAAATACAATGCCATGGTGATGGTGGACGAATCGCATTCGGCAGGTGTGGTTGGGGAAACCGGTCGGGGCGTAACCGAACTTTATAATTTAAAGGGCAAAATTGAAATAATTACCGGCACTCTCGGAAAAGCTTTTGGCGGAGCAATTGGCGGTTTTACGACCGGTAAGAAAGAAATTATCGAATTACTGCGTCAACGTTCACGTCCATATTTATTTTCCAATTCTATTCCGCCTTTGGTAGCTGCCGCCGGAATCAGAATGTTTGAAATGATAGACGAAACCAACGAACTGCAGGAAAAATTGCACAAAAACACTGCTTATTTCGTTGAACGTATGAAAAAAGCCGGGTTCGACATCAAGCCAACCGGATCGGCCATTTGCGCCGTCATGCTTTATGATGCAAAACTGTCGCAGGAAATGGCGGCGCGTTTACTTGACGAAGGAATTTATGTTACCGGATTTTATTATCCCGTTGTACCTAAAGGGCAAGCCCGTATCCGCGTTCAAATTTCAGCCGCTCACGAAACCGGACATTTGGACAAGTGTATTGCGGCGTTTACCAAAGTTGCCCGCGAACTGGGGGTCATTCAATGATATGACTTCATGATATTAGCCCTTTCTGCCGCAAGTAGTTCGCTGATATTTGCTTTTCGGGAACTTATTAATTGGTTATTATCAACTTATAATTTTTTTTACTTCACAACTTGACAAACTCATATATGAAAGCCTTAGTAAAACTTCGTCCCGAAAAGGGAATTTGGATGGAAGATGTTCCTATGCCACATGTCGGGATTAACGATGTGTTGATTAAAATAAAGAAAACCGCCATTTGCGGTACCGATTTACATATTTACAAATGGGACGAGTGGTCGCAACAAACCATCAAAACGCCCATGACCATTGGACACGAATATGTAGGCGAAATTGTAGAAAAGGGGCGGGGTGTAAAAAACATACAGCTTGGCGAACGTGTTACCGGCGAAGGTCACATTGCTTGTGGGCATTGTCGTAATTGCAGAAGAGGGAAATTGCATGTTTGCGAAAATTCTATCGGAGTTGGCGTTAACAGGGATGGCGCATTTGCCGAATATCTTTCGCTTCCTGCCGAAAATGTAGTCCGGCTCGACCATCGCATTACCGACGAAATGGCTTCAATAATGGATCCGTTTGGAAATGCAACTCACACTGCCTTGTCGTTTCCGTTAATTGGCGAAGATGTGTTGATTACAGGAGCCGGACTTATCGGAACTATGGCAACAGCCATCTGTCGTTTTGCAGGAGCACGGAATATCGTGGTAAGCGACCTGAGCGACTATCGGTTAAAAATAGCCAAAAAAATGGGCGCCACGCTTACCGTCAACCCGACAAAAGGAGAAACCATAGAAGGAGCCTTGAAAGATTTACGCATGCGCGGATTCGACATTGGACTTGAAATGTCCGGCTCGCCCATCGCATTCGAAAGCATGATAGAGAATATGTATAACGGTTCAAAAATCGCCCTGTTGGGAATTTTACCCAACTCAACTACTGTAAAATGGGATAAAATTATTTTTAAAGCATTGACATTGAAAGGAATTTACGGCCGTGAAATGTGGGAAACCTGGTATCAAATGGAGCAGATGCTTATAACCGGAATTGATTTAACCCCTGTTATCACGCATCGTTTTTCTATCAACGACTTCCAGAAAGGATTTGATATTATGGAAAAAGGAGAATGCGGAAAAGTGATTTTAAGCTGGTAACGAATACAAACCACCGGTAATTTTTTCGAAAATATTTTCATTTTCATTCACTATTGTCCGAGTAAAATAAAAATTGTTCAATAAACTCTCTGCAATGCCTATAAAATGGGCATTGCAGAGAGATTTTAGAAATAGACCTCCCCTCAAAAATGCAGGTTCAGGGTAAACTGTCCTGCGTTTGGTGGGGAGTTTTGGTTCTTTTCAAAGGCTCGTTTAGTCCCTCTGAGCAATTCATACACATCCAACATACTTAGTGTTTGCAAGAAAACACCGAGTTTTCTTGCAAGCACTATATACAGGGAAGTTCTCCAAATTGGGTGGCTTCCCTTTTTGCTTTTTATCTCACTCGCTTTTTTTTTTATCGGACAATAGTGATATTATAACAATGATTATGAAAAAAGCAGGCATCATGATTTTTATAGTTGGCGTTGCGTTAACTATTTTTACGACATTTCAGTTTTTTCACACAAGAAAAATTACCGATTTGGGCGTAATAGAAGTAACCAAAGAAAAACCATACTCCCTTAGTTGGTCGCCTTTAATGGGTATCGCGGTGATGGGTATTGGCGGGGTTCTTTTGTGGAAAGGTTCAAGAAAATAAGCCGCCCAGGACGCCGATGACAAAACATGTGATTTATGTAAGTTTTTTCCAAAGATATGTAACGCACAAAAGACTTAACTGACCGATCTTTGTATCGAACGCTGAGAAATTTACGAAATGAAATATGATGGATTAACAAGTAAATTTATTTCGTTCATTTACAATGAAATAATACAAGATAACAACCAGAGATAATCAAATCTCAAAAAACAATTATTCAAATGAAAACAACTATTTTTAAGATGAGCGGACTTGCATACATAGCAGGCATCATAATGATTCTTTCTTTAAGCGCTTTAAGTTCGTGTGCAACCAAAGCATCTTTTCTAACCTCCACGGTTGCACCGGCAGCGCAAGGAACCGTAGCGGTAAAACAAGATGGCAATAAAAATTATGTAATTAAAGTTGAACTTTCGAACCTTGCTCCCTCCAACCGGCTCACGCCACCCATGAATGCTTATATAGTTTGGATGGTAGCAACCGATAATTCGACCAAAAATTTGGGACAATTAAATACTTCCAAAAACTTTATGTCGAAAGACTTAAATGCTTCTTTCGAAACTGTTTCAGGAATTAAACCGGTAAAAATTTTCATTACCGCCGAAAATGAGGTGAATGCTCAATACCCCGAGTCTTCAACACTTGTATTGACGACAGATTATTTAAAATAAGATTATATGGTTTGGGGGATTTTATAACCCACAACAATAAAAAACGATCTGTATTGTCATTCTTTCTTTTTTAATAAAAAACAGACAGGTGCAAAACAGAAAAACTTAGTGAATAAAAATCAATTTAATAAAAAACATTCATGAAAAAATTAATTATCTCTCTATCACTCATTCTGATAACTGGATTTGCATTTAGCCAAAGTCCTTTACAACGCGGTTCTACTTTGTTGAATCTTGGCGTCGGATTATCCGATTCGGGTATTCCGGTTTATATCGGATTCGACCACAGTGTATCGCAAGATATAACCCTTGGAGCTGAATTGTCCTATCGTGCCTATAACGAACATTGGCAAAACGATTATTACAATCACAACATTGTAGGCATTTCGGGAAACGCCAATTACCATTTTAATAATTTGTTCAGTATTTCACCACGCTGGGATTTATATGCAGGCGCTAATATCGGCTTTTATATTTGGAATTCACCCGATGAATATACCGGAAGCCACAGTTCAGGCTTAGGATTAGGCGGACAAATAGGCGGACGATATTTCTTTACCAACAATTTGTCCGTTAATCTCGAATTCGGAGGTGGAAACGCTTTCAACGGAGGTAAATTAGGGTTGTCGTTCCGTTTGTAAGCTTAAATAATTTGAAAATATAATGAAAAGAAGATTTGAAAATACGTGTTAATACACGCATCAAATCTTCTTTTTATTTTCAAATCTTTCTTTTCATTTCCCAATCTTCAAATTAACAACTACATCATGCAAAACGCGATGAAACTTCCATTTTATGCAAAAGCATCACTCTTGAGTGTTGGCATAGTCGCTTTTGTGGCAATATTGTACGTAGCTCAGGACATTATTGTTCCGCTTATTTTTGGGACAATCATAGCCGTCTTGCTTCATCCGGTGGTTGCCTTTTTTGAACGAAAGAAAGTAAACCGTATCATTGCCATTTCAATCGCCTTATTGCTTGCGATCATCCTTATCGCCGCATTAGCGGTTCTTATTTTTTCGCAACTTAGCCGGTTTAGCGAATCGTGGCCTGCATTGGTCGAAAAATTCACATCGCTTTTTAATCAAACCATCCACTGGGCGCCGGGCTATTTCGATATCAGTCCCGACAAGATCAATTCGTGGCTTTCCGATACAAAAGATCAAATAATAAACAGCAGCAGTGTAGTTATCGGGCAAACCATTTTATCCGTAGGCAATACGGTGGTCGTTTTATTTGTAATTCCCGTGTATATTTTCCTGATTTTATTCTATCAACCGCTTCTGCTCGATTTTATTTACAAAGTATTCAGCAGCGACAAGCAAAGCCAGGTGGCCGAAATAGTTACACAAACCAAAGGGGTCATTCAACGTTATCTGATAGGACTATTCATTGAAATGGTTCTGGTAGCCATTTTGAATTCCATTGGATTGTTGATTTTGGGAATTGAATACGCTTTTCTGATTGGCATTATAGGCGCGTTACTCAATCTGATACCTTATATTGGTGGCGTTATTGCTGTGGCTATACCCATAATGATTGCTTTGGTAACAAAAGAATCACCTTTATTTGCGTTGTATGTGACGGCAATTTATATTTTTATTCAATTGATCGACAATAATTATATCGTGCCGAAAATTGTGGCTTCTAAAGTCCGTATAAATGCACTTGTTTCCATCGTTGTTGTATTGGTAGGTGGCGCCTTGTGGGGCGTGGCGGGGATGTTTTTGTCTATTCCGCTTGTTGCCATCGTAAAAGTTATTTGCGACCGCATCGAATCACTAAAACCATTTGGATTTTTGCTGGGCGACACCATGCCGGAGATCATTATTTTTAAAATAAAAAGTCTCAAAAAAAAGAAATAATCATTGTGAAAATATTCAAATTAATATATCTAAGCTGCTATAAATCTGCTTTTTAGGTTAATAAAACTGCCTTGAGAACTATATCACAAATCGGGTTTCTCTGTAACTCACAGGCTTCATTCACGTCTGCATAGAACACATTAGTATATTAAAAAACAGTAATTTATGTAACTTATTTCTGAAGTTATGTAATGTTTGCCACCACAAATACCCCCATCTTTGTCATGTTGTAATATTTCATTTCAACATACAAAAACAACTTATAATTATTCATTTAATAAAATTCCCAACCAATGAGAAACAAGATTATTTTATCAAAAGAAATGAACACCTCAACATTAAAATGGAAAAGGTTTTCAAGCTTATTCGGTATGAGCGTCATGCTCGTTTTAATTGCATTTTTTACATGGCAATGTAAAGATGACGATTTTACAGGCGAAGTTGCCGGCGTTTGTCCTGAGGTAATTACTACCGACCCGACGAATGGTGCAATCAATGTGGTAACCAACAAGCTGGTTACAGCCACTTTCAACGAAGCGATGGATCCTTCAACTATCGACGAAACGACATTTTTTCTGAAAAAAGACACCACCTTAGTATCGGGAGTTGTTTCTTACAACGGTGTAACAGCTACTTTTGTACCAACCAATCTATTGGATGCCAACACTGTTTATTCTGCCACTATCAAACGTGATGTTAAGGATCCCATGGGCAATATCATGATCGAAGACGAAACATGGAGCTTTAATACAGGCTCTGTTCCCACAGTTATACTCACGGATCCTGTTGAAGGCGCTTCGGATGTAGCTCTCGACAAAATTATTACTGCCGATTTTAGTACTGCAATGAATGCAACCACCATCAATGCAAGCACTTTTGTGGTTATGCAAGGTTCAGTTGCGATCCCCGGCACAATAACTTATTCAGGCGTAAAAGCCACTTTTACACCAACAGATGCTTTTAAAGCAAACAAAGTGTATTCTGCCACCATTACCAAAAACGCGAAAGATGTTGCAGGCAATGCGATGGCAAAAGATACTACCTGGAGTTTTGCTACCGGTACGCTTCCTATCATCACTGTTACCAATCCGATAAATGGAGCAGTTAATGTGCCGCTTGATAAGAAAATAACAGCTACATTCAGCAAATTAATGAATGCCACAACCATTACTCCGGTGACATTTACGCTCAAACAAGGAACTACTCCTGTATTGGGATTAGTCAGTTATGAGGACATGACAGCTACATTTACGCCTACCTCTAATTTGTTGAATGGCGTTGAATATACTGCTACCATCACAACCGGCGTAAAAGACTTATCTAATAAAACGATTCCATCAGATTCTACCTGGAAATTTACGACAGGTTTACTTGTTGTACCGGTTCTACCTTATGTAACGTTAACCGATCCGGCAAATGAAGCTATCAATGTGCCACTCGATAAAGTAATCAAAGCCACATTTAGTAAAATAATGGATAATTCAACCATTAATTCATCTACTTTCACGCTTATGAACGGTACGACACCGGTATTAGGATTTGTAACTTACTCAGGCCATGACGGATTTTTCACACCGGTGACTCCGCTTTTAATGGGTACAACCTACGAAGCAACCATAACTACGGGAGCAAAAGACCTGGATGGGAATGCAATGGCAAGTGCAAAAAAATGGAGTTTTACAACTATCCAACCGATAGTACAATATACTGTTGCATTATCATCGAACCCCACTGCAGGCGGAAGCACGAGTGGTGGAGGATTGTTTGATGCTGGTGTTTCGGTTACAGCCGTTGCCACTCCAAATTCGGGCTATACATTTACAAACTGGACTGAAAATGGAATCATCGTATCTAACCTTGCAAGTTTTACATTTATAGTAAACAGCAACAGAAATCTGGTAGCGAATTTCAGCACCGATCAACTCACCGTTGCACTATCATCCAATCCTGTTTTAGGTGGAAGCACTACCGGAGGCGGATTGTTTAATTCAGGCGCTTCGGTTACAGTCACAGCCACTCCAAATGCAGGTTATAGTTTTTCAAACTGGACTGAAGGAGGAGTAATTGTATCTCCACTTTCGAGCTATACATTTGTAGTAAGCGCTAACAGAACCTTGGTAGCAAACTTTACAGCTATTCAATATACTGCTACTTTATCATCCAATCCTGTTTTAGGCGGAAGTACCAGCGGTGGTGGATTGTTTAATGCAGGAGCTTCAGTTACAGCCGTTGCCACTCCAAATGCAGGTTATACATTTGCTAACTGGACCGAAAACGGCAGCATCGTGTCGAACCTCGCGACCTATACATTCACAATTAACAATAACAGAACGTTGGTGGCTAATTTCAATGCCAATCAACTCAATGTTGCATTATCATCCAATCCTGTTTTAGGTGGAAGCACCAGCGGTGGCGGGTTGTTTAATTCAGGCGCTTCGGTTACAGTCACAGCCACTCCAAATGCAGGTTATAGTTTTTCAAACTGGACTGAAGGAGGAGTAATTGTATCTCCACTTTCGAGCTATACATTTGTAGTAAGCGCTAACAGAACCTTGGTAGCAAACTTTACAGCTATTCAATATACTGTCGCTGTTTCATCTAATCCTTTAGCAGGTGGAAATACCAATGGTAGCGGATTATATAATGCAGGAGCCTCGGTTACTGTAACAGCCACTGCCAACGCCGGATATTCATTCAATAAGTGGACCGAAGGCGGCATACAGGTTTCAACATCGGCCAATTATACTTTTGTGGTTAACAACAACAGAACCTTGGTGGCTAACTTTGCCATCGTCAACGCAGGCCCCGATGGAGTAAATCTTCGATCGGCAGGCGACTTCGCAGTTATAGCCGGTGGAGGTATTTCAAATACCGGAGTTACTACACGGATTACAGGTGATGTAGGTTCTTTCCCAACTGCCACAATCAATGGTCTTCTTGCAGGAAATGTTATCGGAACACTTTATACTGTTGCCGACCCGATAGTAGGAACAGCTAAAACCGATTTGACAACCGCTTATAACGATGCACAATCACGGTCGTTAAATGCTATTTCGTTACCTGGACAATTAGGTGGACTTACATTGGCTCCCGGATTGTACGTAAACTCTTCAACGAGTGGAATTTCAGGAACAGGAGCCAACGGAATCCTTACACTTGATGCAGGCGGAAATCCGAATGCAGTATGGATATTCAAAATGGGTTCTACCTTGATTACCGACGCAGGTACAAGTATTGTGTTGGCAGGTAATGCCCAGGCTAAAAACATCTATTGGTCGGTCGGCACTTCAGCCACTTTGGGGACTAACTCCATATTTTATGGAAACATCTTGGCTGATCAATCTATCACGCTGACAACCGGTGCAACTTTGACCGGCAGGGCTTTGACCCGCACTGCATCAGTTACTTTGGATACCAACATTATTACCAAACCGTAGTAAATACAGTTATGAAGAACCTGCCTTTCGAAGGCAGGTTCTATCTAACAAAAAAAACAATTTTATACAGATGAAAAAAACTAATTTTAAACAAAATAAAACCATGTTTCGAAAACTAATTTTCGCTTCATTGATGTTGATGGGCTTTGCCACAACATTTCAGGCACAGGAAGTGCAAAGAACTCAACCTAAATTCTGGATAGGAATTTCCGGTGGTGCCAATATTAATATGTACACGGGTACAACCCAAACATTGAATTCGTCATTGATGGCCCCGGCTGCTTTTCACGAAGGACTCGGAGTAGGAGGCTTCGGTTCGCTTTTACTCGAATATCGCCCGATTCCGGTGGTGGGTTTTATGCTGAACCTTGGGTACGATAACCGCGGAGGATCATTCGAACAGACTGTATCGCCTTGTAATTGCCCCGAAGATTTAAAAACAAACCTAAGTTATGCCACCATTCAGCCGAGTATTCGCATTTCTCCCTTTGGACCTGATTTTTATGTATTTTTAGGTGGATCTTACGGTTACAACATCGACAAATCATTCGCTTATACTTTCGATCAGAACAATGGTAATTTGTTTACCACTTCCGAAGGCGAATTCAGTGATGTCCGACGCGATGTGTTTTCGACGCATGTTGGAATCGGTTACGATATTCAATTGTCGGCAATCAACAGTCGTACACAGATAGCTCTATCGCCTTTTGTTTCATATCATCCTTATTTCGGACAAGCGCCACGTAATGTCGAAAGTTGGTCATTATCAACTGTTCGGGTTGGTATGGCTTTGAAATTTGGAACAGGCAAAGTAAACAACGCACCGGAAGAAACGAGGATAGTTCCAATTCCGGAAAAGAAACCGACATTTCCGGCAGTACTTATTGTACCTGCCGAAAGTGATGTAAAATTCATCACACGCGCCCCGCTTACCGTGCCCGTAAAACGTACTATCAACGAGTCGTTTCCACTTCGTAATTATGTGTTTTTCGATGAAGGTTCATCCGAAATTCCTACTCGTTACGTGAAACTGAAAAAAGATCAGGCTGCTGGTTTTAAAAGCGAGCAACTACGTAAATCGGAACCTAAAGATCAAACCGGACGTTCGGCGCGCCAGTTGAATGCTTATTATAATATCCTGAACATTCTGGGCGATCGCATGAGAGAAAGTCCAAAAGCGACCGTAAAATTGATAGGCGCTTCGGCAGGTAATGGCGCTGAGCTTGGGAAAACTTATGCAGAATCGGTTAAAACTTATTTGGTAGATGTGTTTGGCATTGCGCCTGCGCGAATTACAACTGAAGGCAGAGATCATCCATTACATCCTTCGGAATTACCTGGCGGGAAAAATTATTTGCCTTTGCTTCGTGCTGGCGATCGCAGAGTCGATATTGTAAGCAGTTCACCTGATTTACTCACGCCGCTTCAAATTATGGCTGTGCAGGCCGATCCTTTGGATAGCCGCGTTGTTTTCACTGCAAAATCTGAAAAAAATCAACCTCTTAAATCGTGGAATGTAGAACTAACCGACGAAAAAGGAATTACACAAATTTACGGCCCTTATACCCGCGAACAGGAAAGTGTTTCGGGAAATACCATACTGGGCAATCGTCCCGAAGCGAAATATAAAGTTGTAATGGTTGGACAAACCTTTGATGGAGCTACTATACGCAAAGAAAGTAACCTTCGGTTGGTTCGCAACGCAGAACCTGTGGAAGAAGCTTTACGCTTTAGCATTTTGTTCGATTTTGACCAATCAATGGCGATAGCAGCTTATGATAAGTTTCTGACAGAAGTAGTTACACCTCAGATAGCAAACAACAGCACAGTGATTATTCATGGTCATACCGACATTGTAGGTAGCCAGGAATATAACATGAACCTATCGCAGGAAAGAGCGCTCGACACACAAAAAATACTGGAAAAAGCTGTTTATAAGGCAGGTAAAACCGGTATTGTGTTCGAAACACTTGCTTTTGGTATGGATGCCGACAATGCACCATTCGAAAACAAACTTCCCGAAGAACGCTTCTACAACCGAACGGTAATTATTGATATTGTACCTAAACAGTAAATTTTTATCTTCTTATTTGCGTTTTTCTTTCTGAAAAAGAGAGAGTCTGTTTTGTGGACTCTCTCTTATCTTATTTACATGCCCACAAGGGATTTCTTGTACAAATAAGGTAGAATTTATTAATTTACTGAAGTGTGAATTATGTAACTTATTTTCAAAATTATATAACACTTTTCCAAATTAAATAAGTGATCTTTGTATCATATATTTATCACAATTAAAACATCATTTAAAATGAAACGAAAATTATTTTTTATAATAACGACGGTTGTTTTATTATTAACGTCAACCGTAAGTTTCGGACAGACGACGGCGCCTAATTTAGGTGCAACATCCAGTTTTGCCTTGTTTACCGCTGCAGGGGCATTTAATAATACTGGAGCATCAACCATAACAGGCGATATTGGCAGTTATAACTCTTCGCCAGTTGGATTAGCCGTATATCCTAATGATCCCGCGCCAGGAATAGTCGAAGGTGGAAGTATTTATGGCCCATCCCCTAGTCCTTCACTATCAACACTTTCACAACAAGATGCTGTGATTTCTGCATACGATCAGTTGAGTGCTATTCCTTGCGGTACTACATTATTACTTCCATTAGCAAACCAGACTCTTTCCCCTGGCGTTTACTGCTATGCTGCTGCTGCAACATTAGATGGAGAATTAACTTTAAATGGACAAGGAAATCCTAATGCTTTATTTATCATCAAAATAGGCGGTGCATTTCAGGCAGTTAGTGGTTCAAATGTTAAACTGATTAATTCTGCCTCCCCAAACAATGTATATTGGCAAATCAATGGTCAATTCGATTTAGGCAATTCTGCTGTTTTCAGGGGTACAATAGTTGTCAATGGTGCAATCAATCTTCTGGAAGGTTCAACGCTTTTTGGGAGAGGACTTACAAAGGCGGGAGCAATTAACCTGAACAATAATATAGTTATGATACCTACTTATTTCCGCTCAAAAGTTTCAGGAGATTGGATTAATAAAGAGACATGGGAATCATCGTCGGATAATACAAATTGGATTAACGCCGTTGCGTTTCCAACAGCTGATGCAATTTCTATCAGTATTTCTAACGGAGATCTTGTAACGATTACTGACAATTCAACCGCTTCAACTCTCACTATCAATCCCGGTGCACATCTTACTTTGAATTCTGGGAAAACCTTGTCAGCATCAACACTCAATATCAACAGCGATGTCACCAACGGCACAGGCACATTCCTGAACAAGGGAACGTTGAATGCAACTACAACCAATGTTCAACAATATCTTTCTTCTGCCCGCAACTGGTACGTATCTTCACCGATAAGCAATGCTTTAGCACCAAGCGGATATACCTATTATAAATATGATGAAACTGGTAGCAATACAGGTTATACAGCTCCGGCTACAGCTTATTGGACAAGCGTTACGACAGGAAATCTATTAACTAAAGGAGTAGGATACATAGCTTTACCCGGTTCAACAGGAAGTACGCTGACCTTTGCAACACAGAGCGGAGGCACATTAAATAGCGGAAACGTGGATGTTACACTCACCCGATCAGGAACTTCCAAAACCGGCTTTAACCTGATTGGGAATCCTTATCCTGCTCATTTAACATGGACAAAAGTATTTGTAGATGATGCTACAAATGCTGCCCTTATTGAACCGACTATCTGGTATCGCACCAATGCAGGAACTGTAAATGCAAGCGGTCAATGGTCGTTTCAAACCATCAATTGCAGTACAGAAGAAGCTTCACCAGCGGGTACTACCGCCATTATTCCGCCGATGCAGGCATTCTGGGTAAGAGCTTTACAAGCAGGAACTTTAACGCTCGACAATAAACTTACTCTGTCGCATCAAACGTCGAATCCATTGAAAGCTCCGGCAGCTAAAAACACTGATCGTCAGCGCTTGCGCTTACAGGTAAATAATGGTACAACTACTGATGAAACCTTGATTTACTTCGATCAAAGTGCTTCGAATAGTTACGACCGCTTCGATTCTCCAAAATTTGAAGAGGAAAACACGGTTACTCAAATTTACACAACGGCCGGAACCGAAAAATTAGTCATAAACGGGATGAACAGCATTCCACTCGACACCGAAATCAGTCTTGGTTTTGTCCCCGGGGATGCAACAACGTTCAGTTTAAAAGCCAATGAAATCAGCAACCTGCCTTCGGATGTGAAAGTGATACTCAAAGACAATGGCAACAATGGCGTCGAAACCGACCTGACCAATGGTGTAACAACCTACGATTTCGCTCCCGCTACCACCACGGGCAATCGTTTCAGCGTTATTTTCCGTTCACCCGGCGTTATAGATGCAATTCCATCGGCTGCTAACGATCAGAACCTCCTCGTTTATCGCAATGCGAACAATCAGATTGCCGTTCAGATCAAAGGACAAGCAAACGATGCATATACGTTGAATATTTATAATTCGGTAGGACAACGATTGGCAAGCAAACAGGCTGCTACGGGAATGACGGTTATGGATGTTCCACAGGCAGGCGTTTATTTTGTGACTATTAAAGGAAACGGAGCTAACACGACTAAAAAAGTAGCTATCGACTAAAAATATTGATTTGTAAAACAAATAAAAAAATAAAGTTATGCATACACTCGAAAATAAAACAACAAAACGGTACTATATCGCTCCATCAGTTGTACAAATTAAATTGGATAACGAAATAGCGTTGGTACTCGAATCCGAACCTCCAATAGGGCCGGGAGAATCTAATAATCTGAAAGCTCCGGAGTATTTCAACAACGATCCGTTTAGAGCCAATTTAGGTTAAGAAAATGAAGTTCACTATCACTCAATTAGTTTTTTTAGGACAGAAAGAATGTTTGTTAATTCAAACATTCTTTCTGTCTTAACTCAGCTGATATGCCAAGTCATAATAAAGATAGAAAGCAAAAATAATAGCGGAGTTTTATGTGACCAAAATAGTTACAATCTCACTTTAGTAGATTTAGATAGTATCTGAACGGGAACCATTCAATCCTATGATATAGAGCAAACTAAATCCGATTTTCAATGTTGAATAAATTCGTTTATTTTTGAAAAAAGTTAGTCAAACTATAGTACTATCCATTTGTAAGACCAGTAATGCGTGGCGGGCTAAACTATTTCCACCGAGCCCGATGAAAACAAAAGCGCCCACAACCATAGGCGCTACAATTAATAATGTGATGCCTACAATCCGTTTGATAAAAGACAAATCTCCGTTCGCTACCAATGTGTGAATGATGTAACTCTTTTATGTAATTGTGTAAAGTTTTAGGGAACAAAAGAATGCACCTTTGTACAGTGAAAATTCTTTCACTGTAAATATAAAAACAAATGAACACAACCGAACTAAAAGGAAACTGGGATGAGCAAAAAGGCAAACTCAAACAAAAATTTGCATCTTTGACAGACGATGATTTACTGTTTGCCGAAGGCAAGAAAGAAGAAATGTTTGGCAGACTGCAAATCAAACTTGGAAAAACAAAAGATGAATTGCACAAGATTATTGAAGGACTTTAATTTTCTGCTTCTTATGAAAATATATCGTTTGATGGGAAACCGTCAAACGATATATTAATCCTTTTTGCAGCTATCCGGTCATAAAATCATAATTTTCAGCTACTTCATTTTTTAAGATTTGTGGTTTGTGTACTACATATTTTTCCCATTTTTGATTTTTCAATTGATTGAGTAAATATAGAAAGATTGCGGTATTAAAATATGTAAATACAGGGCGCTACAAAGCATTCTGAATAATATGCTCCTTGAATTTCAGAGATTTAGTGATTGTTTTTACTCCATTTAGCCTCGAAAATCAACTATTTTCATCGATATTTAACTGTTTAGGGCTTATTAGGCTGCAAAATGGGTTAAGAAAGCGCCGTAGGTACGAGCACATTGGTAAAAACAGGAAGACCAATAACCCTTAAAGTCCCGAAGAGACGACATATAATTAGTATCAGAAAGAAAACTCGGTGTTTGATAAAAAAACGTCAAGGTCAAGGCGCACGAAGCAGCGAAAACACGGAGTTTACTCTGGTAAATGAGTAGTTTTTGCTGCGAGTGCAACGCAGAGATTGGCGTTTTCTTGCAAACACTAATTAATGTGTTAAAGTAGAATTATTATATTGCATTGTAATACAATACCTGAATATTTACAGTAACTTTACCGATATTTATTTTTATACCACACAGTTTAAACAATTATTTATTTAAAAGAAAGGGAAGTATAATGATCTATTTGTATGTAGCAATTTTTGTCATCTTCGTGTTTTTCCTTGGAATCAGAATTGTACGACCAACGGAAAGAGGCTTAATTGAAAGACTTGGGAAATACCACAAATTTGCAAATCCCGGCTTTCACTGGATTATTCCTGTCATCGACCGGATTTACATCGTCAACGTAACCGAACAAATGGTGAATGCCGAGCCACAGGAAATAATTACAAACGACAACCTGAATGCAAGCGTGGATGCGCAGGTTTACTTTAGGGTGAAATCAGAAGAGGAATCGGTTAAAGGAGCAATTTACAACGTAAATAATTATAGGTATCAGATTGTGAACCTGGCTCGTACCACACTTCGTAACATTATCGGCACACTAACGCTTAAATCGGCCAACAGCGAGCGCGGAAAAATCAATGCGGAACTTTACAATACCTTGCACATCGAAACTAAAAGCTGGGGAATAGAGATTGTACGTACCGAACTGAAAGAAATTGACCCGCCCAGGGACGTTCAGGAAACCATGAACAAAGTGGTAAAAGCCGAAAACGAAAAAATAGCGGCCATCGATTCGGCCACTGCTGCCGAAACGGTTGCCGACGGGGTAAAACGTGCAAAAATTAAAGAAGCCGAAGGGTATAAACAATCCAAAATATTACATGCCGAAGGTGAGGCCGAAGCCATTCGACTGGTAAACGAAGCCGCGGATAAATATTTTGTCGGTAACGCTCAATTGTTGCGTAAATTAGAAGCCGTTGAAGCTTCGCTTTCCAATAATGCCAAAATAGTTGTTCCTACCGGAACCGAACTGGTTAACATTATCGGAGAAATGGCCGGGGGAATCTTGCCATTGGAACGTAAACGAAAAGATAATTAAGAGATTCAGGAATACAATACCCCCTGCTTGTATGCCCCCATCGCATTGAGCGATGGGAGCATTTTAATATGTAAAACAAGGAATTAATAATTGCTACCTTTACAGGACAAAGGGGAACAAGGCTTTTCGCAGTTTGGTTAGCCGACGAAAGTGGAAAATTTATCCAGACACTTCATGTCCCAAAAAGTATTGCGAAAGGTGTTTTCGAACATGGAAGCCGTAAGACCGGTAGATGGATGTCCGGTGATAAAGAGTATAAAACCTCAAGTCAGCCGGCACTGGTTTATGCGGCAGATATAGACACAAATACAACAGCCGAAGTTGAAATGAAACCAATTGGTCACAGTCATTATTCGGGCAAGGACGGAAGTTTGACAACAGATTTAAGCACCATAACAACTGCGTTGAAAATCGCTAAACATATATCGGTAAAGTTACAGTAAGATTTATTTACTACTCAGCACCCTTTATTTTTATAACCTTTTGATTTTCAGTTCGACAAAGTCGAACTGAAAATCAACGTCCTATTTTAACATCATTATCCCTTTTAATATATTGATATTCTACTGATAATACTATCATACTTTTTGTATCACCACCAATCCTGTTATTTCTTCGATACCAACAATTGATTAGCTCGATCCAACGCTTCGTTAATATTACTACAAATATTTTCGGCTCCCAACAATTCTTCTATACCCACTTTTATAAGCGTCGTATGCACCTTTTCGTTTACCCCCGACAACAGAATCTGTATTTTGTCTTTGCGCGACATACGAATAAGATTTTCGAGATTATGTGAACCGGTCGAATCAATAAACGGAACTTTACGCATACGAATGATCCGGATTTTGGGTTTATCGCCGATTTGCTTCATTGTTTCCTCAAATTTACTTGCCACACCAAAGAAAAAAGGTCCTTCAATTTCATAAATTTCAACATCTTTCGGTACGGTCAACTTTTCAGTATCCAAGTTTCCTTCTACATAATCTGCTTTGTCCACTTCATTTTTAAATATTGAAACTGAAGAGGTCTCAGAAATACGACGTAAAAACAATACCACAGCTAACAACAAACCAATTTCGATGGCAATGGTTAGGTCGAAAATAACTGTAAGCAAGAAGGTGGTGAGCAAAACGGCTACATCCGATTTCTGATTTTTCATCAACGCTTTAAAAGTGCGCCATTCGCTCATATTATAGGCTACAATAATCAGTATGCCTGCCAAACAAGCCATAGGAATATGTTTGGTCAGATTGCCCAGAAACAACATGATCAACAACAAGACGCCGGCGTGAATAATTCCAGCCACAGGCGTACGTCCCCCATTGTTGATATTGGTCATGGTACGTGCAATAGCTCCTGTTGCCGGTATGCCACCGAAAATCGGCACAACAACATTGGCTACACCCTGCGCTATAAGTTCCGTATTCGAATCGTGTTTATCGCCAATTACCCCATCGGCCACAGTAGCCGACAGCAACGACTCAATGGCGCCCAGCATGGCAATAGTAAATGCAGTAGGTAATAAAGTTTTGATGGCGGTAAAATTGATTTCCGGCGATGCCGCTTCAGGTAAGGATGGATCAATGACAAAACGGTCGCCAATAGTCTCAATATTCTGTACCCCGAATTTCTCGCGCAGCAGATACACGATAACCGTCATCACAACAATGGCGACTAACGAACCGGGAATCTTTTTCGAAATTTTGGGCGTAAGGGCTATGATTAATATCGAAGCAATTCCTACTCCCAGCGACCAAATGTTGATAGTACCGATAAAATGACCGTAAGTAATCCATTTATGGATAAAATCGCCGGGTAGTTCGCCTGTTTGTAACCCGAGAAGGTCTTTAACCTGCGTAGTAAAAATTGTCAACGCGATACCACTTGTAAAACCTACAACAATCGGATAGGGAATATATTTTATTACACTGCCGAGTTTAAGTAAGCCCATGGCAATAAGCATGACACCGGCAATCATGGTAGCAATAGCTAAACCCGCAACGCCAAATTCCTGTACGATCCCATAAACAATAACGATAAATGCTCCGGTCGGACCGCCAATCTGCACCTTGCTACCTCCCAGAAAAGAAATAATAAAACCGGCAATAACCGCTGTAAACAATCCCTTTTCGGGCGTAACGCCCGAAGCAATACCAAAGGCAATAGCCAAAGGCAAAGCAACAATGCCAACAATAACTCCTGCCATTAAATCGGCATAAAACTGCTCTTTCGAGTAATTTTTTAATGTGCTAAGTAATTTTGGTTGAAAACGCATGATTTAGATTTTTTTTTTGAAATTTTCGGCAAAGGTACTGCTTTTTCAGTAAAATTGTTCAAAAAAAGCCTTGGGTAATCCGGCGCAGGAGAATATTAAAAAGAAACCCTATTTTCTATTTCTACTTTACTAAAATAAAACTTAAAAATATTTAAACCACAATTGAAGAAATAGTTCGTAACTACTCAGCACCCTAATAAATTTGATAATAATCAGCCATTTAGTTGATTGCTAAGTATTTAAACTCTTTGCCCCGACGGGGCTAAACCTGCCTGCTGCAGACCCTCTATAAATTCTTGCCCGTAAAGGAGATCGTTGACAAAGGGGTAGGCAAGAAAAAAGAGACAAACTGAATCAGTTTGTCTCTTTTCGTTGTACCCGAAGCGGGACTTGAACCCGCACAGCCGTGAAGCCAAAGGATTTTAAGTCCTTCGTGTCTACCATTCCACCATCCGGGCATCATTCCTTACATGTCTTGAGCGAAAAACGGGACTCGAACCCGCGACCCCGACCTTGGCAAGGTCGTGCTCTACCAACTGAGCTATTTTCGCAATTGTTTTTTGTTGTAAAAATTTTAGTCTTGCCAAGATCGGATTCGTGTCCATCTTTTAAGGCAAAGTCGTACTCAACTTTCGTCTTTGGCGAGAAACTATTTTCCCAATGTTTTTATCCGGCTTTGTTCTCTCTCAAAGCGGCTGCAAATATACGCCTATTTTTTAAATTACGAAATATCTTAATTAAAAAAAAACTGCAAACCGGTCTCTTTTTTCAAGAAAAAAGCGGACAAACTTTGACTTGTCCGCTTCTAATGTCCGTGTTGTATTACACTAATGCGACCAACAACTCTCCATCAACTTCGTTGAATTGTATTTTCCCTTCGCGGGCTAACCAACCTAAAGCAAGATTCAAATCTTTTTCTGTGAGTTTAGTAGCCTTTTTAACGGCTTTAACATTAAGTTCGCCGTTTACTAATGCAGACCACACGAGTCCGGCATTATTTCCAATTTCTTCGTTTAACATAATAATTTTATTGTAAAATAAGTTGAACTAAACAATTTCGGCACAAAAATACAAAAATATGTTGTATAACACAATAATAAATCCTATCTTTCAAAAGAATGCTTAATTTTCATGCTTTATACATCTGATCAATTTGAGTTTTGTACTTTTGCATAATCACACTCCTACGCATTTTAAGGGTATTTGTCAATTCTCCTGTTTCAATGCTAAAGCTCTTTTTAATAAGTGTAAATTTTTTGATTTGCTCGTAATTTAACATTCCCGCTTGCAAGTCTTTAATACGCCCTTCGATCAACGAGTAAATGGCAGGATGATTAATCAATTCATCGATCGAACTGAATTCAATCTTTTTCTTTGTTGCATATTCTTCAATTGCAGGAATCGATGGGGCAATAATCGCTGTAACGAAATTTCGCTCATCTCCGATCACGGCAACCTGTTCAATATACTTATCGACACTTAAACGCGTTTCAATTTCCTGTGGTGCAATATATTTCCCGTTTGATGTTTTAAATAAATCCTTGATACGTTCAGTAAGTATAATTTTATCGCCTTTCAGAATTCCTGCGTCGCCCGTTTTGAACCAGCCATCCGCAGTAAAAGCGGCAGCCGTAGCCTGCTGATTATGATAATATCCGGGAAAAATTGTCTTTCCTTTCAAAAGAATTTCATTCTCCTCTCCGATTTTCACATAAACATCGGGCATAATAGACCCGACCGTACCTATTTCATATCCCACATAATCGAAACATGTTACTGTTGCAGTGCTTTCGGTAAGCCCATAGCCATAGACAATCGGCACCCCGATACTTCTCATAAATACGGTTATTTCGTCAGAAAGTTTTGCCCCTGCCGTTGGCAGCATATTGGCATTTTCAATTCCGATTGTATTCTTAACTTTTGAAAAAATCAGCTTGTCTGCAATTTTATATTCCAGTTTCAAGAACAATCCGGGCTGCTTCCCAGTTCTCAAATAATCCAGGTTATATTGTTTCCCTACTGCTAAAGCCCATGTTACTATCCCCTGTTTGAAAGGCGACATTTTCGAAATATTGTCCAGTACTCCCGCATACACTTTTTCCCAGAAACGTGGTACGGCACACATTAAAGTAGGGCGTACATCTTTGATAGTTTGTTGAATTTCAGTAGGACGGAGATTAATATAAATCTGAACGCCCATGTAGATACAGAAATAACACCAGGTTCGTTCAAAAACGTGTGAAAGAGGCAAAAATGCAATGGAAACATCATTGTCAGTCACTGTGGTAAGTCTAATTTTATGTATACGCATTGCTTCGAGGAAACAGGAATGAGGCATCATCACGCCTTTAGGATTTCCGGTCGTTCCCGAAGTATAAAGTATACAAGCCAAATCATCCTCAGTAGCTTCATCTTGCCTGTTCTCAACGTCGAAATGCCTTGTTGATCTCTTTCCAATCAACAAAAAATCATCGTAATACATCGAATTTTCTTTGTCGACAAGCGCCACCTCTTTGTCGAATACAATAATTTTTTTCAACACTTTAGAAGTTTTCAACACCTCGATGGCCACATCATACTGTCGTTGATCGCCAACAAAAATAATTTTTATCTCGGAATCATTCACAATAAATTCTACTTGTGGAGTCGACGAGGTCGCATACATGGGCACCATTACAGCCCTGTTGGTATAAAGCGCAAAGTCTACAATCAGATTCTCGGCTTTATTTTGCGAGAATTGTCCGACACATTCGTGTTCTACAACGCCTAAATCGAATAAAGCTTTAGCGGCAATTGAAACTTGCATATCAAAATCAATCCATGATAAAGCAGTCCAATCATCGCTCAGGTTATTTCTGGAGCATAGCATGGTTTTATTCCCGTATTTTTTGGCCTGAGCTTTTATAATCTGAGAAAAATGAAGTTCTTCCATGATTTGTGTTTTTTATATTTTATTGATTACCGGTCAGATGCAAAGATAAGTATTTACATGAAAATAACAACACAAAACATATAATTTTGTGCAATTGTTAGCCTTCAAACACAGTCTGTCAGCAGTTTAACAACAGAAAATGCTATTTAGTTCTCAACAGGTTGACTTATTTCGTTCAAAGCGAGAACATCTCCGATAAATTGGGGATGAGATTGAATTAACTGCAAAGCTATAAAGGATGCATTTTGCTGAGATTCCTTTTTGTTGGATCCCGTAGCCTCACAAATTGTTTGACCGGATATGGTTAATTGTGTTTTAAAGATGTGTTTGTTGCTTGAGTCCAGATGCTCATCAACCAAGACAAACTCAAGTGGAAGCCGGTTTTTTTGACTCCATTCAATGATCTTAGATTTAAAATTAACCTCGTCCTCAGCCACTTTATCTATATCTACAAAGGTCTTTAACAACCGCTGTTCGACGAAGCTTTTGCATTTTTTATACCCATAATCCAAATAAATTGCGCCCAGCAGCGCTTCAAGCGCATTGCCGTAGATATTATTATTTGTATGGGTATTAACATGTTTCGAAGCTTGCATGAGTTTTTCCAAACCAATGTCGAGCGCTAATTGATTCAACGAATCACGTTTTACAATTTTCGAACGAGTATTGGTGAGGAAACCTTCGCGTTGATTTTCGTAACGCCTGTAGAGAATATCCGTTACAACAGAATTTAAGACAGCATCTCCCAGAAATTCAAGCCGCTCATTGTTTAGTAAATGTCCATCATCGGTTGGTATGGCAACCGATCGGTGGCGTACTGCAAGTTGGTAGTACTCAATTTTTTCAGGATAAAAACCCAATACTTTACGGAATAGCAAATAAGGCTCTTTTCGTGATTTTGAAAAGAGCCTTAAATTATGTATGAATATTTTAATCACAATTTAGCGAATAAACTTTTTTACTATCAAACTGGCATTATGGCCTCCAAAGCCAAAAGTATTTGACAATGCAGCATTTACCGTACGTTTTTGTGCCTTGTTGAAAGTAAAATTGAGATTATAATCAATATCCGGATCCTCGTCGCCTTCAGTAAAATTAATTGTAGGCGGTACAATATCATTTACAACAGACAGAACCGACACAATGGCTTCAACTGCACCCGCAGCTCCGAGCAAGTGACCTGTCATTGATTTTGTAGAGCTGATATTCAGTTTATAAGCATGTTCACCAAACACTTCTTTGATAGCTTTCGCTTCAGAAATATCTCCAACAGGTGTAGATGTTCCGTGAACATTAATATAATCAATATCTTCCGGAGTCATTCCGGCATCTTTCAAAGCTCTGTTCATAACCAATTTAGCTCCAAGTCCATCCGGATGTGTAGCCGTAAGGTGATATGCATCGGCCGACATGCCTCCGCCGACAACTTCACAAAGAATATTGGCTCCACGCGCCAAGGCATGTTCCAATTCTTCGAGCATCAGACAACCGGCGCCTTCGCCCATCACAAAGCCATCGCGGCTTTTGCTGAACGGCCGTGAAGCGCCCGCAGGATCATCGTTTCGGGTTGATAAAGCCGTCAATGCATTAAAACCGCCAACGCCGCCGGGAGTAATTGCCGCCTCGGAACCTCCTGCCAGGATTATATTGGCTCTGCCCATACGAATGTGCGTAAAAGCATCGATAATCGCATTGGTCGACGAAGCACAAGCCGAAGCCGTTGAATAATTCGGCCCGCGAAAACCATACATAATCGAAATCTGTCCGGCAGCAATATCCGAAATCATCTTAGGAATGAAAAAAGGATTAAATCTGGGTCCGTCTTCGATATGTTGGTAATAGTTGCCGACTTCCTGTTCAAATGTAGTAATGCCACCGATTCCGGCAGCAAAGATTACACCCACTTCGTCTTTATCTATTGACTCTAAATCAACGCCGCTGCTTTCGATAGTTTCTTGTGCGGCTGCAATGGCATACTGTGCGTATATATCCAGTTTGCGTGCTTCCTTCCGGTCGAAATATTTCAACGGATCGAAATCTTTCACTTCGCAGGCAAACTGTGTTTTGAACGCAGATGCATCAAAATGAGTAATTGGTCCAGCGCCGCTTACGCCATGAATAATACTATTCCAAAACTCAGGAATAGTATTACCCAAAGGAGTTAATGCGCCTAAACCAGTCACTACAACTCTCTTCAATTCCATAATAAATTGATTATTGTGGAAAAATTATTTCTGAATAGCTTCGATGTGAGCGATAGCGTCGCCTACTGTAGAAATTTTTTCTGCTTGTTCGTCCGGAATAGAAATACCGAATTCTTTTTCGAATTCCATGATCAATTCTACTGTGTCTAATGAATCAGCGCCAAGGTCGTTGGTAAAACTTGCTGTTGGCACAACATCTGCTTCTTCAACGCCTAATTTGTCTACGATAATAGCTTTTACTTTAGCTGCAACTTCTGACATAATTTTTGTTTTTAAGTTTATAAATAAAAAATGTTTTATAATTTTGCGGTGCAAAGGAAAGAAATTTTCTCCAAATTACCGCATTATTGATGAAAAAAATATACTTTTTTGCACAAACAGCTTATTTTTGAGCAATAAAAACACTCATACGATGCCTTCAAAAATTGCAATTTTTGCCTCCGGTTCGGGTTCAAATGCCGAAAACATAGTGAATTACTTTGCCGACAATTCAAAATTCGATTTTCCACTTATTCTTTCCAATAAATCCGATGCTTTTGTTCATCAACGGGCTGAGAAGTTAAAAATTCCATCCTTTACTTTCACAAAAGATAAATTTAACGAAGGAACCGCTATTTTGGATATTTTAAAAAAGTACCATATAGATTATATAATACTTGCCGGTTTTTTACTGAGAATACCTACTGTCTTAATTAATGAATATCCGAATAAAATAATCAATATCCATCCGGCGCTTTTACCAAAATTCGGAGGAAAAGGCATGTACGGCGACAAAGTGCATCAAGCTGTTAAAGATTCGGGTGAATCGGAATCGGGCATTACGATACATTATGTAAACGAGAATTACGACGAAGGCAACATTATTTTTCAGGCTAAATGTTCCGTATTTCCCGATGACACTGCTGAAACAATAGCCGGCAAGGTTCATGCGCTCGAATATAAATATTTCCCAAAGATAATTGAAAAAATTTGGGGTTAAATTTCGATTTTTGACATCATGATGCTTCTTAATCAGCTCACTTTCTATCACTAAATTACCCCGACTTGTACATTTTTCAAGAATTAAATTGTATCTTTGCGACCGAAATTTAATAGTTTAAAAAAGAAAAATGTAATTTTATGAACGTAGTTACAAAAACCATCACACTGGGTGATGGACGTACCATTTCAATTGAAACAGGAAAATTGGCAAAACAAGCTGATGGTTCTGTGATGGTTCGCATGGGTAACACCATGTTACTGGCAACGGTTTGCGCTGCTAAAGATGCTGTACCGGGAACTGATTTTATGCCGCTTTCGGTGGATTATAAAGAAAAATTTGCCTCTTCAGGTCGTTTCCCCGGTGGTTTCCTTCGTCGCGAAGGTCGTGCCTCGGATTACGAAATTTTAGTTTCACGCCTCGTTGACCGCGCTTTGCGCCCTTTGTTTCCTGATGATTTTCATGCTGAAACTTTTGTTACCGTAACCCTTTTCTCTGCTGATGGCATTGATATGCCCGATGCTTTGGCCGGTTTGGCAGCTTCGGCAGCTTTGGCTGTTTCCGATGTGCCTTTCAACGGTCCTATTTCTGAAGTTCGCGTCGCTCGCGTCAACGGCAAATTCGTTATCAACCCCACATTTGAGCAGTTGAATGATGCAGACATGGAAATTATGGTTGCTGCCACTATAGATAACATCATGATGGTGGAAGGCGAAATGAAAGAAGTGAGCGAAGACGACTTGCTGAACGCCATGAAAGTGGCTCACGAAGCCATTAAAGTGCAATGCCAGGTACAATTGGAATTGATGGAAGCTGTGGGTAAAACAGTGAAACGGACTTATTGTCACGAAGAAAATGACGAAGATCTGAAAAAAGATGTTTGGGATAAAACATACGACAAAGCCTATGCTGTTGCAACAGCTTGTAATCCAGACAAACATGCCCGGAGCGATAACTTTGAAGCTATTGTTAACGAATATATCGCCGGAGTTGCTCCCGAGGAAGTTGACGCTAAAAAACCGCTTATCGCAAAATATTATCACGAAGTGGAAAAAGAAGCTATGCGTCGTTCTATCCTGGACGAAGGCAAACGCCTCGATGGTCGTAAAACCACCGAAATTCGTCCTATCTGGTCGGAAGTGGATTATTTGCCTGGAACTCATGGTTCGGCTATTTTTACTCGCGGTGAAACTCAATCGCTGACCACGGTCACGCTGGGAACAAAAATGGACGAAAAATTGGTTGACGAAGCCTTGATTCGCGGCAAAGAACGTTTTTTGTTGCACTATAACTTCCCTCCTTTCTCTACCGGCGAAGCAAAAGCTTCCCGTGGCGTAGGCCGTCGTGAAGTGGGTCATGGAAACTTAGCTTTACGTGCTCTGAAAAATATGATTCCTGAAAATTACCCGTATGTTATTCGTGTTGTTTCCGATATTCTGGAATCGAACGGTTCATCGTCGATGGCTACGGTTTGCGCCGGAACATTGGCATTGATGGATGCCGGTGTCGAAATCAAGAAACCGGTTTCGGGTATCGCCATGGGATTGATTTCTGAAAATAAAGGAAAAAACTTTGCCATTCTTTCTGATATTTTAGGCGACGAAGATCACTTAGGTGATATGGACTTCAAGGTAACCGGAACCAAAGACGGTATCACTGCTACGCAAATGGACATTAAAGTGGACGGACTTTCGTATGAAATTCTGGAAAAGGCTTTAAATCAAGCCAAGGCAGGCCGTATGCACATTTTGGGTAAAATTCAGGAAACCTTGGCCGAGCCTCGCGCCGAAATGAAACCAAATGCACCGCGTATTGTGGTGATGTTTATCCCGAAAGAAATGATCGGCGCCATTATCGGGCCTGGTGGAAAAATCATTCAAAACATGCAGGCTGAAACAGGCGCTGTGATTACGATTGAAGAAATCGGCGACCAGGGACGCGTGGAAATTGCCGCCAATAATAAAACGGCTATCGACGCTGCCATAGCCAAAATCAAAGGCATAGTGGCTATTCCTGAAGTAGGCGAAACTTATCCTTCTAAAGTGAAATCGGTAATGCCTTACGGTGCATTCGTTGAGTTCATGCCGGGAAAAGAAGGTTTGCTGCATATTTCTGAAATCGACTGGAAACGCATTGAAACCATGGATCAGTCCGGTATCAAAGAAGGGGATATGATTGACGTAAAACTGTTGGATATTGATCAAAAGACTGGTAAATTCAAATTATCACGCAAAGCGTTAATGCCTCGTCCTCCACGTGAAGACAAGCCGAAAGCGGAATAATTCAGTAATCAGTTGTCGTAAAAAGCTGTAATCCGAAAGGATTGCAGCTTTTTCTTTGTATACCATAAATCCACAACTAAATGTCAAGCATTTGAAAGTCGCCGGATGAGTTAATTTGGTTTTATGTTAGCAAATTGCAGAATCTCAATTAGTCATCCGATGACTTGCGGATATTAGGTTGTATTTTTCTGTGAGTTTTCAATAAAAAACTTTTTTTGAAGTTTCAAGTAATAAATTCAACGCTTTACGATACATAAAAACAAAACGTTTCGACTTCTTTTTTGTATCTTTCCTCTATAAATCCCGGATAGACTAAACATATTATTCTCAAATTCAAAGAACAAACCAAAGAAACAGGGAATAAATCAGAATTAGGAACAAAAAGAGCTACTGCGATATGTCATATATCGCAAGACATACCAATTAAGGTCTGCTGAAAAAGTATAATAAGTCTGATAAATAGTAATATATAGTA
>DIFH01000109.1:473-22779 GCA_002427615.1 Paludibacter sp. UBA5753 | reverse complement strand
GGGCAAAGAGTTTAAATACATAACAATCAACTAAATGGCTAATTATTATCAAATTTATTAGGGCGCTGAGTAATTGCCTTTCTTTAGATTATATGATCTTATATACGGCAAAAATACAAAAATGTTATGGACTGGATGCATATAAAAAAAGATAAAAGAATAAAGCATGATTTTTACACTTTATTCTTTTATCAATTCGTTATTAAAAATATTGTTTAAACCGATGCAACCAGAATCAGGCTGCGTAAAACAATATCTATTTTAATTTACTGTCCTTTAAAGGATTGCGATAATAAATCTTGTCTTCGATAAATTCTTGTGTTGCAATCAAAACGGCTTTAGGAAGTTTTTCGTAATAACGAGAAATTTCAATTTGTTCACGGTTTTCGAATACCTCTTCAATATTTTCGTTCATCGAAGCAAATTCAATCAACTTTTTATCAAGTTCCGATTTAATCTCGGCGCTTATCTGATTTGAACGTTTTGCAATGATTTTAACTGTTTCGTACACATTTCCAACATTTTCGCTCATAGTGTTCATGTCGCGTGAAATGGTGTTTGTCGGTGCATTTATTTTTTTATAATCCATAGCTGTATTATTTTAATCTTTTACTATTTTTTTCGATTCGTTAAAAATTTTATCTGCCTGCTTCCGCATTTTTCCTTCCGGAAATTCATTAATATAATTGTAATACTCATCAATTGTATTGCGATACCTGTCTATTTTCTTCTCATCAATACTTTGTACGGCTTGTTGATATTTCGATTCGAGAATGATCAGCGCAAATTCTTCTCTGTATTTTGTCGAAGGGTATTTTTTCAAGGCGTTTTGAGCCGTAATAACTGCCGATTCATAATTATTTCCCAAATAGTTACCTAAATTGAAATATAATTTCGAGTTGAGATACTCTTTGTAAGCCAGTTTATTGGTCATTTCATCTAATAATTTGATGGCTTCAGCAACCCTTTCACTTTCCGGAAAAACATCAATAAACTCCTGTAAAGCGGTAATTGCCTTGAAAGTTGCAGTCTGATCAAGACGCGCATCGGGCGAGTCGAGATAATAACAATAACCAATCATGAATTTAGCTTCTGTAATATATGTACCTTTCGGATAAGTCTTTATGTATGTTTTGTAATACTCGCTGGCAGAAAAATAATCTTTCTGACCCATATACGACCTGGCAATATAGTTCAAAATAGTTTCCGAACGCTCTGTACCCTTGTAGTAGGTTGATATTTCGTCGAACAAAGTACTTGCACGCATAAAATCACCTTTATCGAAATATTCGACGGCTTTCGTATATTTTAATTCAGGATCATTGCTTTTCAGCAGCTTTTGGTATTCGCCACACGAAGCAAAAATAAACAGAGAAACAAAAAGTAAAAATGAGTACTTTTTCATATTGAAATTTGGACTGCAAAAGTAGTTAATATATTGGTAATAAAAAAATAAAATCTGTTTTTTATGTTTTTTAGTGAAAAAATAAGTAATCTGTTGATAGATTTGGCTAATTGGTTAATTAGTTGAATATGTTAATCAAATTTCGTACTTTCTGTCTACCGCAAGTTGTCCCGATGAGAGATTAAAAAGACTGATCTGATTGGTTTTTGAACTTTATTGACTTCAAACTTCAACATCTCACTCCGACAAGTATTTCTTAAATCCATCGGTATACGCCACCTGGTATTTACCGTTTTTATCAGTATAAATCAGATAACAATCCATTTCGGGAATGCTGCGACAAACAGCCAACGCGCTATCGACCCCCAGCACCATAAATGCAGTGGCATAAGCATCGGCTTGCATACAATTGGGAGCTACCACAGTAGCGCTCAATAAATTATGGTCTACCGGAAAACCGGTTCTCGGATTAATTGTGTGTGCGTACTTTTTACCGTTTTGGTAATAAAACTGACGGTAATTGCCCGAGGTGGTCAGACCCACATTGGTAACATTGACAATGGTTTGCAGTTCACTATTGGCATTTTCAGGATCGTCAACTGGTTTATCAATGCCGATATGCCAAAGTTCTCCTTTCGGGTTCACGCCCTTACACATAATTTCACCGCCAATATCAATCATGTAATTCTGGCATCCGTTTTCTTCAAAAAGTTTGGCAATCAAGTCGGCTGAATAGCCTTGTGCAATAGCGCTTGCATCAATCATGATTGCCAGGTTTTCCTTGATGATTTTATGGTTTTCAATCTTTACTTTCCGGTAACCGATTAGCGGAAGTATTGTGTCGACATCGGGAGCCTTTGACCTGTCCTGATTTCCAAAACCAAATCCCCAGGCATTGACAAGTGGAGCCACTGTTATGTCGAATGCACCGTTGGTGTGTTCCGACACTTTACGGGCGGCGGCAAACATGGTTTCGAAATACACATCGGCGCTAACAGCACCGTCATTCCTGTTAATTTTCGAAATAATCGAATTAGGATTGTAAGTCGATAGCGACAAATCGAATTCATTGAAAAGTTTTTCAATCTCCGGTTGCAAATCTTTACCATCGGGTTGAAGGTAAGTAGCTGAATAATAGGTTCCCTGCGCTTTCCCTTCGTTATGGATATATGCCGCCTTTTTAAACGGCGAATAATATACGAACGCAAAGACGACGAGCAAAACGCCTATAATTAAATATCCTGTGGCTTTTTTATTAAATTTCATTTACAATCTTTTTATATAAAATACTAATAATCAAATAATAATCTCTGACCGCGGAACGATTCATCAAGGTACTCGTTATCGTAAACTTTATTTCCGTTTACCCAGGTTGTAATCACCGAATTGTCAAATGTTGTACCTTCAAAAGGCGACCAACCGCAGTGATGAAGTATATTTTCAGAGGATACTGTCCAGGATTTTTTTGGATCAACCAAAACCAAATCGGCAAAATATCCCGGACGAATATATCCGCGCCGGTCAATTCTGTAAAGCTCGGCAGGCGCATGACACATTTTTTCAATCACTTTTTCTATCGTAAAAAAGCCTTTTTCAGCCATTTGCAACATGCTAACCAACGAATGTTGAACCAAAGGGCCTCCCGAAGCGGCTTTCAGGCACGAACCTTCTTTCTCGCGTAATAAATGCGGTGCATGATCGGTGGCAACCACATCAATTTTGCCCGAATTCAAAGCTTCAATCAACGCCAAACGGTCAAATTCGGTTTTTATCGCCGGATTCCATTTGATCCGGTTGCCGTATTTTGCATAATCAGCATCCGAAAACCAAAGATAATGGACACAGACCTCTGAAGTTATTTTTTTATCAATCAAAGATTTGCTATTGTCGAACAAACTCATTTCTTTCGCCGTTGAAATATGCAGAATATGTAAACGGGCATTGAATTTTGTTGCCAGTTCCACTGCAAACGACGACGAACGATAACAAGCCTCCTCACTTCGGATAAGCGGATGATACTGAATCGGGATATCATCGCCCAGCAAGGCTTTGTAATACGCTTTATTTTGCTGAATGGTAACTTCATCTTCGCAATGTGTGGCAATCAACATCGGTATTTCGGCAAAGATTCCACTCAGGGTTTCAGTATTGTCCACCAACATATTTCCGGTGGAAGAACCCATAAAAACCTTGACTCCACACACTTTCCGTGGATCAACCTTGCGGAGCTCGTCCAGATTATTGTTGGTTGCACCCATGTAAAATGAGTAATTAGCCATCGATTTTTCGGCTCCGAGGGCGTATTTATCTTCCAATGCCTGAATGGTCGTAGTAAGCGGCATGGTATTCGGCATTTCCATAAACGAAGTAACGCCGCCTGCAACCGCTGCACGCGATTCGGTATGAATATCGCCTTTATGAGTCAGGCCGGGTTCACGAAAATGTACCTGATCGTCAATCACACCCGGAATTAAAAGTTTTCCGCTTGCATCAATTTCAGTATAGGGTTCCGTAATCCTAATTTCCTGATTTTGCTCATAAACAGCCTTTATAAACTCTCCGGCAATCAGAACAGAACCGACGAAAGTCCTACCTTCGTTGATAATTGTAGCATTTTTAATCAGTTGTAAACTCATATTTGTCAGTTTCTCGGAATGAAAGCTTTACGACCAGATTTCTAATTGTAAATATATCTGCTTCAACCGGTTGTTTTTTCGTTGACCAGTTCGTTATCCTCATTTGGAGATGCGTTTATTTTTTCTTCTTCGGGAATTTTCTGAACCAACTGTTCACTTTCAATTGAATAACTCCGAAAAACGCTTCCCCAAAAATTCCACCGCTCATTTTCGAAGTTCCCAATTCACGATTAATAAAAATAATCGGCACTTCTTTCAAGGTAAATCCGCATTTGTATGCAGTGAATTTCATTTCCACCTGAAAAGCATACCCTTTGAAGCGAATTTTATCCAACTCAATGGTTTCCAATACTTCGCGACGATAACATTTGAATCCTGCAGTTGTGTCCGCAATTTTTACTCCCAAAACAACCCTTACATATTTTGAAGCAAAATACGACATCAGAACCCGGCTGATAGGCCAGTTCACAACATTGACGCCGCTCACATAACGCGAACCGATGGCCACATCGGCGCCCCTATTGGCACAGGCATCGTATAATCGCGGCAAATCTTTCGGATTGTGTGAAAAATCGGCATCCATCTCGAAAATATATTCGTAACCATGCTCCAAAGCCCATTTAAAACCGGTAATATAAGCCGTTCCCAAACCGAGTTTGCCTTTACGTTCCACCATGAAAAGCCTGTCAGAGAATTCGGTTTGCAAAGCTTTAACAATAGCAGCCGTACCATCGGGCGAGCCATCTTCAATAATCAGCACGTGGAATGTCAAGGGTTGATCGAAAACAGCCCGGATAATATTTTCAATATTCTCCTTCTCGTTGTATGTCGGAATAATTACGAGGTTTGATGACATGGTATATTTTTGTGTTTGAGAGTATATAAAGTTTTTAAAGTTTGAAAATCAGCAACTTTAATCAACATAATTAACTGACAAATTAACTAATCAAAAACATAAAGATCCGAAGGCGTAAACCGGTTCAATGTTACCAGGTTCATATCCTGACCTACTTTTACATTAATATTGACCAAATAATTTTCTATTGTTGCAAAAGCTACTTCCGGTAAATTATTTTCACGGCTCAAATGACACAAAAAAACATGTTTCATCCGCTCATTATAATTACCGGCAAGAAAAGCGCCGGCCTGATCGTTGCTTAAATGTCCTGTATCGGCTTTGATTCTGTTTTTTAAATAAACCGGATACGAACCCTGTTCGAGCATAAGTTCATCGTAATTTGCTTCGAACACCATAAAGTCGGCCTGTCGTAAATGTAAAGCGACATCTTCGCTTACATAACCCAAATCGGTAGCAAAGGTAAATCTTTTTTCTTTATATTCAACTGTATATCCAACATTATCAGTGGCATCGTGCGAAACAGGGAAAGCGGTAATCTTGAAATCGCCTAACTGTAAGGTTTCATATTTCTCAATAAATCTTTTACTTCCGTTTAATTTTTCGGTTACACAATAACTTCGCTGAATTCCCTCATGGGTTTTGCGGGTAGCATAAATTGGGACTTTGTATTTTTCGCCTATCGAACCCACTGCTTTTATGTGGTCGGCATGATCGTGCGTCACAAATACACCCCAAATATTCTGAAAATCAAGACCTAAATTTCGTAAACATTTTCGTATGGTTCTTACTCCGATCCCTGCGTCTATTAAAATTCCGTATGAAGCGTTTCCAATATAATAACAATTTCCACTGCTGCCACTCGCCAAACTTTGAAAGCGCAATCTATCCATATATTTTCCCCTTTTTTTTAAAACACAAAATTAACACTAAAATCAATACAATCGGTACAATTAATCGGAAATAACGTTAAGCAATAACAAACATACCTATAAAATAGTATAAAAGCATCCTGATATTGGCAATAATAATTGCCTCTACATACTAAGCACGAAGTAAGAATTCCGAATGTATTTTTGAATTCCAATAAATTCAGGATAAAAACCGATTATATAAAAATGGATTTACTATATTTGTATCGGTTTCGTATAAAGTCGTTAAGTTGATGCCCGAAAACAAGAAAATATTAATCCGCATTGTAATTTTCAGTATTTGTTTTGCTGTTTTTTACGGTTGGTTACTTCCTCATTTCGATGTCAGTAATTTGCAATTAAAAATTATTCCGTTGGATTTAATGTTGTCCTATCAATCGACTGACGTGAGCAGATTATTCAGTATGATAGGAGTACAAGGGATGAATCAGTACTACCGATTCATTGTTGTCGACAATTTTTATATTGTGGTTTACTGCGGGTTGATGTATTATATCTTAAAATATTTAGAGCAAAACACGGGTCGTTTTGGAAAAATCATCACCGGTGTACGTTGGCTTCCAATGTTGGTTGGGTTGACTGATTTTATTGAGAACTTAAATACTTATGTTTTGCTCAATAAATTTCCCGAAATATCAGATAAAGCAGTGAAATTTGCATCGGCAATAACTACTACAAAATGGTATGCAGCTGCTTTTGTGGTTGGTTTTATTGTTTGTTTTATTTTTTTCATGATATTGCGAAATGTCTCTTGGAAATTGAAACAAGGGTCAACACATACAAATGATAATTCATAATATTACGTTAATTACTATTTGTTCAATGCCTTGATTTTGCAACATTCATTACTTATCTCTTACTCTCGATAAACATAAATACAATGTTATCTATTCTTATTCCAACGTATAATCAAAACATTACCGGTTTGGTATCCCAACTTTACAAACAGGCGATAGATACCTACGTCGATTTCGAAATCATTGTATTGGAAGATGGATCTACGAGTGAAGTTGAGTCGAACCGCACAATTTGTAATTTAAAGAATTGCAGACATTTAATTTTGGTACAGAACATCGGACGTTCGGCTGCCAGAAACAGGTTGGCCGACGAGGCAAAATACGAACATCTTTTGTTTATCGATTGCGATGCCGCAGTTCACACACCGCATTTTGTAGAAAAATACATTTCTTTTTGCAAGGAAGAATGCGTGGTAATTGGCGGGACTGCCTACGACCCGTTCGAAACCAATCCGGCTTACAGCCTGCGCCTGGCATACGGACGAAAACGGGAAGCCCGGACCGCTATGGAAAGAGACAAGAATAATTTTGCCACCTTTAATTTTCTGATTTCAAAATCTATTTTTAACCGTGTTCGTTTCGATGAAAACATTCGTGGATACGGGCACGAAGACATGCTTTTCGGATACCGGTTACACCAACTGGGTTACGAATTTATCCAGATTGAAAATCCGCTTATCCACAAAGGATTGGACGATAACGAAACTTTTATCCGTAAAACCGAAGAAGGAACACGTAATCTGTTTTTGCTTTACCAAACAGGAGATTATCCCTCCCTGGCAAAAGAATCTACACTGTTAACCGCCTTCTTATGTATAAAAAAAGCCGAACTTATACGCCTGTTTGTATTCAAGTATAGCCTGACGCATAAGCTGTTGATTAAACTTTTGTGCAAACCGAATCCGTCCCTCATGCTCTACGATTTGTACAAGTTACTTTTTATCTGCAAAACTTCGCTGACAAAATGACAAGATGTCAGCAGGACAAACAACTTTTCAGCCAGAATTCCGTTATAACTGTCAAAAAAACCATCCCGAAGCCCTTTGGCACAAATTCTGTTAAACGCTCTTCCGGTTTGCAAACTTTTGAAAGTTCATTTTTCAGAACTCTTCAAACTTCTCAAACTTCAAACTTCTCAAATTAAATAAAATTAAAATACTAATCAAATTAAATAAAATTAAAATACTAAGTAATTATGAACATTAAACCATTAGCCGACCGCGTGTTGGTAAAACCTGCACCGGCAGAACAAAAAACAGTGAGTGGAATTATTATTCCCGATTCAGCCAAAGAAAAACCATTGAAAGGCGAAGTATTGGCAGTTGGTAACGGAACAAAAGATGAAGAAATGGTGGTAGCCGTTGGTAATAACGTGTTGTACGGCAAATATGCCGGCACCGAACTCGAATGGGAAGGTGAAAAGTACCTGATTATGCGTCAGTCGGATATTTTGGCGATTATTTAACAAGCTGCCTCCTAAAAGGGGAATTATAATAGTAAATAATAAATGATAAAATAGTAAATACAATTATGTCAAAAGAAATTTTATACAATATTGATGCTCGCGACCAGCTTAAAAAAGGGGTTGATGAGTTGGCAAATGCCGTAAAAGTAACGCTTGGCCCAAAGGGTCGTAATGTAATTATCGAAAAAAAATTTGGCGCGCCGCACATTACTAAAGATGGCGTTTCAGTCGCTAAAGAAATTGAACTGGAAGATCCTTTTCAAAACCTCGGCGCACAATTAGTTAAAGAAGTGGCCTCAAAAACCAGCGATGATGCAGGGGATGGAACAACAACCGCAACCGTTTTGGCACAATCCATCGTTAGCGTGGGTATGAAAAACGTGGCTGCCGGCGCCAATCCTATGGATTTGAAACGTGGGATTGACAAAGCGGTAGCTGAAGTGGTAAAAAGTATTGCCGCCCAATCAAAAGCAGTTGGCGACAATTACGATAAGATTGAGCAGGTTGCTTCAATTTCGGCGAACAATGATACAACAATCGGAAAACTGATTGCCGACGCTATGCGCAAAGTATCGAAAGATGGCGTAATCACCATCGAAGAAGCCAAAGGAACCGATACCACCATTGAAGTTGTGGAAGGTATGCAATTCGACCGCGGTTATATCTCGGCGTATTTCGTAACCAACACCGAAAAAATGGAAGTGGAAATGGAAAAACCTTATATCCTGATCTACGACAAAAAAATATCGAACCTCAAAGAATTGCTTCCTGTATTGGAACCAGCCGTTCAATCGGGTCGTCCATTGTTGATTATTGCCGAAGATGTGGATAGCGAAGCCTTAACAACCTTGGTGGTAAACCGGCTGCGCGCTTCGTTGAAAATCTGTGCTGTGAAAGCTCCCGGATTTGGCGACCGCCGCAAGGAAATGCTCGAAGACATTGCCGTTTTGACAGGCGGCGTGGTAATTTCTGAAGAAAAAGGCATTAAATTAGAACAGGCTACCCTCGAAATGTTGGGAAGCGCCGAAAAAATAACCGTGAACAAAGACAACACAGTGATTGTAAACGGTGCCGGAACCAAAGAAGCCATTGTAAGCCGTGTGGCTCAAATCAAAGCACAAATTGCTTCTACGACTTCGGATTACGACCGCGAAAAGTTACAGGAACGTTTGGCCAAATTGTCGGGCGGTGTAGCTGTATTGTATGTGGGCGCTGCTTCGGAAGTAGAAATGAAAGAAAAGAAAGACCGCGTAGATGATGCATTAAGCGCAACCCGCGCCGCTATCGAAGAAGGAATTGTACCCGGAGGTGGCGTAGCTTACATTCGTGCTATCGGAACGTTGAATGGTTTGAAAGCAAGCAACGATGATGAACGTACCGGTATCGAGATTATCAAACGCGCCATAGAAGAACCGCTTCGCCAGATTGTAGCCAATGCAGGTAAAGAAGGCGCTGTGGTAGTTCAGAAAGTGTTGGAAGGCAAAGATGACTTCGGATACAATGCACAAACCGATACCTACGAAAACTTCCTGGCAGCCGGCGTTGTCGATCCTGCTAAAGTCTGTCGTGTGGCATTGGAAAATGCAGCTTCTATTGCAGGCATGTTCCTTACAACCGAATGTGTAATTACCGAAAAGAAAGAAGATAATCCGGCTTCGCAAATGCCTATGGGCGGCGGTGGAATGGGTGGAATGATGTAATAACCGTTAACCCCAAAAGGGAGCCTGATTCGTCTCTTTTAAACTACCTCCCCTCAGGCGCAATCCTGAGGAAACTATATAATTCCAAATCCCTTGCAGTTTTCGAGCTGCAAGGGATTTTTAACGTTTCAGCGTTTATACATTCATCCGATGTCTTGAAGTCATCCGATAAGTAGAATCAATATTATAATTTCGTAATCAGTAATTTGTCAATCCGGTTTCCGTCCATATCTACTACTTCGAACGAGTGTTGTTGAAAAACAAATTTATCGCCTACTTTGGGAATTTCGTTCATTTTACTCAACACAAAACCGGCAACGGTTGAATAATCTATTTCGTTGAAATCAATTTCAAAATCTTCTATAACATCGGTAAGTATTTGTACAGGTGCATCGCCGTTAAGCAACACCGATTCATCGTCGCGTACAAACATATCAGGGTCGTTCGTTTCTCCTTCCTGCGGAATATCGCCCACCAGATTTTCCATTATGTCGTACAAGGTAACAATTCCTTCAAAACCTCCATATTCGTTTACGATAAAACACACGCGATTTTCATTTTGGCGTAACTCGTTCAGCACTTTGGGCGCATCAAGCTGTTCGGGTAAAATAATAGGTTCTTTAATCAGGTCTTCGAAGTTGAGAAATTTTCGCTGACTTAATGTTTTGTAATAATCTTTCAGGTATAAAACGCCTACAAAATTATCCAGATTATCTTTGCAGCAAACAATTTTACTATGATGAATATGGGCTATTTTATGCTTTATTTCGTTTAACGGTTTATTCAAATCAATCCACTCCACGTCGGTACGATGCGTCATCAGGTGGTAGGCTTTTTTGTCCGAAAAATAAAACACATTTTCGTGAATAAGATTTTGTTCTTCCTCGATAACTCCTTCGTACGAAGCTATTTTTATCATTTGACGCAATTCGGCTTCGGTTAATTGTTCGTTTTGTTTTTTTATGCCCAACATCCGCATAATCAGATTGGTTGATAGCGACAACAGCCATACAAAAGGGAATAAAGCTTTACTGAAATAATTGACAACAGGAGCCACAAGACAGGCTGTTTTTTCGGGATTGCTCAAGGCAATGGTTTTGGGAACCAACTCGCCTATAATAATTGAAATATAGGTTATAACAAATACAGTCAACGTCATGGCAATTTCGCTGGCATAAGGTTTCAACGCGTCGAATTGCAGAAACAAGGGTGTGATGTCATCCGCTATATTAACGCCCCCATAAACGCCGGTTACAATTCCAATTAAAGTGATGCCCACCTGAATGGCTGATAAAAAATCTTCTGAATCGTCCTGAAGTTTGAGTGCAATCTTAGCTCCGTTGCTTCCTTTGAGGCGCATTTGTTCGAGCCTTGATTTTTTGCTCGAAACCAGCGCTATTTCGGATAAAGCAAAAAAACCATTGAGAATAAATAATAATGATAAAACCAGTATTTCCATAAGTTTGAAAGAATGATTATTTAACAGGGTGTAAAGTTAATCATATATTTTCCGAAATCAAAACCGGCGTAAAATGATTGTCCAAAGTCCTTCAATATGAGTTTTGCAACATTTTTGTAACATTTTTGAAACATCTATTTAATAAGTTTGTTGATTATATTAAAGCTTATTATAAGTATTTTTGCGCTAAATTTAAAAAACGAATTAAATGGATACTATTTACATTGTAATTGTGCTCGTTTTACTGGGTCTTGCATCCCTCGATTTAGTGGTTGGCGTAGCTAACGATGCCGTAAACTTTCTGAACTCCAGTATCGGTTCAAAAGTGGCGCCACTCTGGGTTATCCTTACAGTCGCCTCGGTGGGGGTTTTAGTTGGTTCTTTGTTTTCGAGCGGCATGATGGAAATAGCCCGCAGCGGGGTTTTTCATCCCGGTATGTTTACCTTTCCGCAAATTATGATGCTCTTTTTGGCAGTAATGGTTACCGATGTGATTTTGCTCGATGTTTTCAACACATTCGGACTCCCCACATCCACCACCGTATCGCTGATCTTCGAGCTGTTGGGAGCGGCAGTAGCAGTTGCATTGGTGAATATCTGGAAAACCGATACCGGAGCTTTGATTGATTATATCAACAGCGGGAAAGCGCTTACCATTATCTCGGGTATTTTTGTTTCGGTTGCCATTGCTTTTGTCTTCGGAACGATCATTATGTGGATTTCCCGCCTTCTTTTTTCTTTTAAATATAAAGACCCTTTCAAATATATCGGCGCGCTCTGGGCCGGTATTGCACTTACAGCCATCTCGTATTTTGCCATTTTCAAAGGATTGAAAAATACCACCCTTATATCGAAAGATACCATCGCTTATATTCAGGAAAATCTGGGAATCATGTTGTTTTACACCTGGTTGGCCTGGACGGCAATTATGGCTATACTTCAACATATTTTCAAGGTAAATATTCTTAAAATTATCATTCTTGCAGGAACAGCCGCACTGGCGCTTTCGTTTGCAGGCAATGACCTGGTAAACTTTATCGGCGTATTCATGGCCGGATTAAGTTCTTACGAAATTGCTTCGGGCGTTGCAGCATCGGGCGGTTCGGTAGATACATTGATGATGGACAAATTGTCAGACCCTGTGAGTGGAGATTGGCGTTATCTTTTTGGGGCGGGTATTATCATGATATTGGCATTGTGGTTTTCGAAAAAAGCAAAAACAGTTACCAAAACCGAGGTAAATTTAGCGCGTCAAAGCGAAGGCATCGAACGGTTCTCTTCCACAGGAGTTTCGCGTTCGTTAGTTCGAAACGCTTTAAACATAAGTAAGTTTGCCAAAAAAGTTATGCCAAAAAAAGTTACCGATTTCGTCGAAAGCCGTTTTAAACCCTTGTCGGAGAATGAAACAAGCGATGCATCGTTCGACCTGATACGAGCTTCGGTTAACCTGACGGTTTCCGCTCTTTTGATTTCGGCGGGTACTGCGCTCACACTTCCGCTCTCGACAACTTATGTTACCTTTATGGTTGCGATGGGTTCGTCGCTTGCCGACCGGGCCTGGGGACGCGAAAGCGCTGTTTACCGCATTACGGGTGTTCTGACGGTAATCGGAGGTTGGTTCTTTACCGCTTTTGTTGCATTTACAGTAGCAGCCCTGGTAGCTTTTGGTTTGATGTACGGAGGCATTTATGCTATCATCGGTTCCATTCTTTTGGTTGTAGTTTTGTTTTATCAGTTCACGCGTGTACACAAAAAGCGCGAGAAGAATGAAAATAAAGCTGAAAAGCCTATCGCTATGAATGAACACGATATTGTAGTTAATTGTACACAACAAATTGAAGAATCGGTGGCTACAACCATTAAGATTTATCAGGGAATACTCGACGGTTTATTCAAGGAAGACAGAAAAAGCCTGTCGAAACTTTATAAATTAGCCGATGAATTTCACGGGGTATCGAAGCGGAGGCGTGCTTACGAAGTACTTCCTACCCTGCAAAGCCTGGAGCATAATTCTTTGGACACAGGTCAGTATTACGTGCAGGCAGTAGATTATTCATACGAAATTTCCGTTTCGTTACGTTATATCACCGAAGCGAGTTATAAATTCATCGACAATGCGCACGAAGGTTTTAGCAAAGAGCAGATTGAAGATTTGCGAACGCTCGGAAGTACGTTTCTTACGGTGTTCCGCGATTTTAACGAAATGATTAAAAATAACGACTATTCAGGATTGAACAAGATTAAAGAACGCCGTGCCGAAATCCTCGATTTATATTCGGAACTGGTAAAAAAACAGATAAAGCGTACCAAAGAAAAAGAAACCGGTACACGCAATAGCATTTTATACCTGAATATTTTGAACGAGACCAAAGTGATAGCCTTGAAGTCGACAAACCTGATGCGGGCACAAATGAATTTATTCTATTCTGATGAGTATAACTTGGCTTTAAAATAAATATTCGTATTCCGACCTGTAATCCTTAATGGGATTACAGGTCGGCAGAATTTTCGCCCGCCCTCGATTGTTGCACCCCGTAAGGGGCGCTATGTGTGTGGAGTTCAATTCAGGAAACAAACCGGATCTTCTGTTATTTTTTTAGCTCTTGATAATATCTGCACCATTCGGTTAAACCGCACTCATTACATTTTGGTTTACGGGCAACACAAACATAACGCCCATGGAGAATCAGCCAATGATGCGCTTTAGGTATGAGCTCAGGCGGAATATATTTCACCAGTTCACGTTCTGTTTGCAAGGGATTCTTTGAACCGGTTGTAAGCCCGAGCCGTTCGGAAATACGGAAGACATGCGTATCGACGGCCATAACGGGTTTATCGTAAATGACCGAAGCAATCACGTTCGCAGTTTTGCGTCCCACGCCGGGCAAAGTCTGAAGTTGATCTACATCATCAGGCACCACCCCACCAAAATCCGAAACTAATTTTTGCGCCATACCCACCAAATGTTTGGCTTTATTGTTGGGATACGAAATGGAGCGGATATATTCAAATATAACCTCATGATTTGTTGCCGCCATCGCCTCGGGATTGGGAAAATCGGCGAACAAACGCGGCGTAATCATATTTACGCGTTTATCGGTACACTGTGCCGACAGCATCACTGCAATCAGTAATTCATAAGGATTGGAATGATGCAGTTCGGTTTTGGCAACCGGCATGTTCACCGTGAACCAGGCTATAATATGTTGGTAACGTTGTTGGGTAGTCATGTATTTAGTCCGAAAGTTTATGAAGTTTGAAAGTTTGTCTCGCCAGACGCGGGATGAAAGTTAGCTGCGGGCGATATTATTTCGTGATATAAACTAATTATTCTGTTTGTAAAGTCCCATATTCTTTGCTCGATGATTAGAAAATATATTTCTTTTTGAATCGTTTTCATTTTTTAAAATTCACTTTTTGTCGTTTTTAATTTACGTAACTACTCAGCACCCTTTATTTTTATAACCTTTTGATTTTCAGTTTGACTTTGTCGAACCCCCGTCCCTACCGGATATCCTTATTAAATGGATAAAACATAGCGGACGTCTGAGGGGAACCAACGGTCATGACCGAAGGGAATAATTGCAATCCAGCAACGTGAGCCAACTTTAGTTTTCCCTCATCACAAATTCGTGAGGACATGGTGAAAAACAATGTACTGTAACCGCTCTGCCCATAAGAAAAAGCTATAAAATTCACAGCAAGGCGTTTGATAATAAACACTCACTTGCTGTGGCTTTTTTTTACTTTTTGGGCGAATAGTCTTTCTGTTTTGGCTTATTCCTGTGTAAAGAAATCCGCCATTAGTTCGGCTTGTTTTAAAACCGTTTCAATTGCTTTTGCTTGTTTGTCGGGAGGATAGCCCCATTTTGTGAGTGTTCGTTTTACCAGTACCATTAATTTTGCTCTTGCACTTTCACGGATTGTCCAGTCGATTGTTGCATTTGCTTTTACCTTTTCTGCTATCTCTCTGGCAATATCTCTTAGTTGGTCATCTCCCAAAACAAGTACGGCACTGTCGTTTAATTCCAGGGCATTATAAAAAGCCACTTCATCTTTGGTTAGTCCAAGTCGTTCTCCTTCTTTGTCTGCCTCTTTAATCTCTTTAGCTATATTGATAAGCTCCTGAATTATTTCTGCCGTTGTCAGTAAATTGTTTTGATAGCGTTTTATTGCACCTTCCAACATCTCCAATAGTTTTTTACTCTTTACTAAATTGGTTTTTGAACGTATTTTTATTTCTTCATTCAACAATTTCTTCAACAATTCCAACGCCAGATTTTGGTGCTTCATTCCTTTTACTTCCTGAAGAAATTCATCTGAAAGCACTTCTAACCCTGATATCTCGGGTTTATCAATACCTGCTGCTTCAAAAATATCAATTACTTTGTCGGAACTCAATGCTTCATCAACAATCTGTTTGATGGCTGTTTCAATTTCAATGTCCGATTTTCCGGTTCCGCTTCCGGTTCCTTCAAATTTTATAAGTCTGGCTTTTACCGCCTGAAAGAAAGCAATATCATCCTTGATGTTCATTGCCCTTTCATTAGGGATTGACAACGCAAAAGCCTGACTCAATAAAGTAACCTCTTTTATAAAACGGGTTTTCCCATCTTCCAACCCTAAAATATGTTCTTCGGCTTGCAATATAATGGATAGTTTTTCCTTTGCTTCAACCTGAAAGAAACGTTTGTAATTAAATCTGAAACTATTGGCATAATAAGCTTCGGGTTCTTCGGCAACTATATCATATTGTGTTTTAGCTTTTTCATTGAAAAACTGTTGAACTACTTCATACTTTTCAAGCATCAGTTCAATGGCTTTTTCGATATCGAGGGTTGGCTGACCTTTACCACCGGCAGCTGAATAAAAAGAAAGTGCCTTTTTTAAGTCGTTAGCAATTCCCAAATAATCAACAACTAATCCGCCCGGTTTATCTTTATAAACACGATTCACCCTTGCAATGGCTTGCATGAGGCTGTGTCCTTTCATGGGTTTATCAATGTACAAAGTATTCAGACAAGGCGCATCAAAACCTGTGAGCCACATATCGCAAACAATCACCAGTTTTAAAGCATCGTTTTCATCTTTCATTCTGTCAGAAAGTAATTTTCTTTCCGACTTTGTGGTTCGCATATTCTTTGGAATTACCAACGCTGTTGGATCTTCTTCATCAAATACCATTTTATCCGACGAGGAAGAAGTCATTACTACTTTCAAAACGCCTTTATTGAAATCGTCGTCGTGCCATTCGGGTCTTAATGCAATGATTTCTTTGTACAATTCGGCAGCAATTCTACGGCTCATGGTTACAATCATTGCCTTGCCTTCAAATACTTGCTGACGTTGTTCAAAGTGACTTACAATGTCGTTGGCTAAGTTCCGTAACCGTCTGTTACTTCCAACTATGGATTCTAAAGTGGTCCATTTTGCTTTCGCTTGTTGGGGCAACCCCAGTGGTTGACCTTCATTTTCAGGATAACCATACAGGTCATCCCTGCTCTCGAATTCTTTTATTAACCGTTTACCCTCTTCGTCCAGATTTACTTTTGCCAACCGGCTTTCGTAATAAATCCGAACCGTGGCACCATCGGCAACCGCTTGCGAAATATCATACACATCCACGTATTGTCCGAAAACCTGTGGCGTATTTATATCTGTACTTTCAATGGGCGTTCCGGTAAAACCAATGTAAGTAGCATTGGGTAACGCATCGCGCATGTATTTGGCAAAACCATAGGCAATGCGTTCACCAATTTTCTCTTTGGTTTCCTTATCTTTTACTTCTCTAATGGATGCTTCAAAACCATATTGAGTTCGGTGCGCTTCGTCTGCAATAACTACTATATTTCTTCGGTCAGACAGCTGGCCGTAAACCGACTTTTGGTCTTCGGGCAAAAACTTTTGAATGGTGGCAAATACAATTCCACCGCTTGCTACCTTTAATAATTCTTTTAAATGTTCCCGGTCTTTTGCCTGAACAGGTTCCTGCCGTAGTAGCTGTTTGGAACTGGCAAAAGTATCGAAAAGCTGGTCGTCCAGATCATTGCGGTCGGTAATGACTAAAATAGTGGGGTTTTGCATTTCGGGTGCAGTAATCAGTTTGCCCGAATAAAAAACCATACTTAAGCTTTTGCCGGAACCTTGTGTATGCCAAACTACGCCACCACGTTTGTCTCCGTTTGCACCTGATGCAATAATAGTAGATTGCACCGCTTTGTTTACAGCGTAATACTGATGATATGCCGCCAATTTCTTAACGGTTTCTATTTGTGTAATGCCGACCTCACCCCCAACCCCTCTCCCTAAGAGAGGGGAGTTGACAGTTGTCTTTTCAAATACAATAAAATTGCGAACCAAATCCAGTAAGGTGGCAGGGTTCAACATTCCTTTGATAAGTATATCAAGTTGTGGAGCGAAACGTGAAGCTTCCTTTTTACCGTCAGCCGATTTCCATGCCATATAACGACTATAACCTGCCGACAAACTTCCTGCCTTACACTCGTGACCATCGGAGATAACACATAAAGCATTGTAGGTAAATAAACTGGGGATAGTGGCTTTGTAGGTTTGTATTTGGTCAAATGCTTTACGCATGGTAGCGTTTTGGTCGGCAGCATTTTTCAGCTCGATAATTACCAACGGAATGCCGTTTACAAACAATAAAATATCGGGGCGTTTGTTTTCGGAACGGGCATCAAGGCCGCCCTTACGCTCAACGATAATGTATTGATTCACGCATAGAAACGCATTGTTCATCGGATGCTCAAAATCGACCAATGCCACTTCGTAACTGCGTTCAAAACCGTTTTGCTGATACGGTATTTTTACTTTCTCCACCAATAACTGATGAAAGGTTTCGTTGTTGTGCAACAAATCGGGTGAATAAATGCGCAACACCTTTTGTATGGCTTGCTCCTGAGCGTCTTGCGGAATATCAGGATTTAAAATAGCCACCGCTTTGCGTAACCTGTCGATAAGAATAATTTGCTCAAAGTTTTCTCTTTCGGCTTGCTCTGCCCCGGGAGCAATAGCCAACCCATGCACATACTCCCAACCAATAGATTGAAGCGCTTCTATGGCAAAAGTTTCTATTTTATCTTCGGTGATGGGTTTCATAAGGTTGATTTAAAAAGATAATGACAATTGTTGCGTATCTGTTTTCGGTGGATAAAAGGTGCCAATGATGATAAATGGATTAGGTGCAACATTATGAAACTGTTTGGTTGTTCCCATAAAGAAATGTAAATCCCGCTGATGCCACATATAATCAAGATATTTCTCTTTTACCTTTTGACATGCTTCCTGTTCGTTACCATTTGCTTTTTTAAGGCAGTTCCAATACAATGCACCAAGCTCCCAATCTTCAATCATTATTTTTCTGGTTTTACCATCTTCAGTAGTAAAAATGTATGAGAAATCGTAGGGTAACTTTTTCACCACATTAAAAACCAATCGGGTTTCAGCCTCATCAAATAAACTTCCTTGTGCTTTGTTGGCTATCACTTTATCCATTTTCTGTTTGTTCCATTCCCTTTCGCAGGGTTCCCAAACAAAATCGATGATCTCTTTGGGTTTTACAATGGCTAATGAAGTTCCCACTTTTGAATCTTTTGCAGCGGCTATTAATTTGGTCATATTATACCATATCTTGTCTTCAACAAGCAGTTTTCTTTTACCCCAATCTCCTTTTGTATTAATTTTTTCCAAAATACGGATTTCTTTATCCAAATCGGTAGGACGAAAACTCTCAGGACGAAAATCGGAAGTATTTTTCACTAAATCAATTTCTATCCATTGCCATTTTTCGTAACGATTCTGATAATCGAGCTTACGGAAAGGAACGGGAAAAATACGAACCCAAGAACCATCTTCCCTAAAACCGGCAGTGCAAACCAACTCATCGTATTTTTCCGATAAGGTGGGATAGGTTTTCACGGTAATAAGGACTTTGGTTAACGCCATTTCTACAAGGGTTTAAACGTGTAGTTAATATCGGGTAACTGCATCAATGCTTTGGCAACGCGGGAACGATGGCATTGCAGCGGATTTTTTTCGAAACAGGTAAGCGCCACCCGTTTATCGGTGTCAATTAATGCTCTTACTTTGAGTAATGCGTTATGATTATTTATCAGCGTTGTTTTTTCGTAACGCTCAAATAATATATCATAATCGGCTTGTGAGCGCAAATCGTGCCGCTGTTCCGATTCGATTCCTAACTCCGGCACATGCACATATTGAATGCCAACGCCTATGCAGGCTTTTTGCAATTGACTTTTCGAAAATCCGTATTTTTGACTGTACGCATTTTTACGCACATCGCACAGCACATGCACATCGTTAATAATCAATTTATTTATATAAGTTTCGAGTGTAATGCCTTCGTATCCAATGCTAAACAACTGTGGTTCTGTGAAGGTTAGTTTTTGTTTTTCTACCGTTGCCATTTCTTCATCAGTGAGCAACTCACGAGCAATAGCGCTTTTAGTAGCAAAATAAGGATATTTTTGGTAGGTGTAGCGGATTAAATCGGTTTGGCTTAATGCGCCAAATTCGGTTTTTACATCGAGCAGTGCCTGACGGTCGAACATATCAAGTAATGCCAGGTATTGCCCTGTTTGTTTAAGTTTTATAAATCTTCCGTTTTGTTCTTCGTCAATTTCCAAGTAACCGTATTTCTCCATAGTGGATAAATCCTGATTTGCCTGAAACGAGAAACAGCCGTAACGGTAAGGTATAAAATCAAAAGCTTTAACCGATTGTGCACGAGTAAACAGGAACAAATATTTCTGCAAACTTTTTGCAGTTAATTGTCCGTCAAACACTTCGAGTAAAGCTAATAATATTTTTCGTCTGTAATATAACATGATGTAAAGATACGGATTTTTTGTTTATTGTTCATCTTCACACATTGTCTGAACAATGATTAAAATGATTTTTGTGATTATTTAATTCCAAAATAATCATATTCATCATTTAATCACATCAATCATAATTCAGACTTTATTGATTCCCTATTTGTTTGAAATTTTTATTGGAAACACGTTTATACTGCATACTTTTTGAGCCAAAATTTATAAGTAAGCCCACTTCAATGCTGTATGCTTCGAGATAGTTTATGGCTTGCGACAAATGTACATCTTCTAATTGTATAACTGCTTTAAGTTCGACAGAGACAACACCTTCTACTAAAAAATCAGCACGACGTGTTCCAACCTGCTGTTGTTTATAATAAACAGGCATTTCTTTCTCCCTTTCGAAATTCAAACCTGCTTCAGTCATTTCTATTGCCAAAGCACGTTGATAAATCACTTCTTGAAAACCGTTTCCGAGTGTTTTGTGAACTTCAAAAGCACAAGCAATTATTTTTGCTGTGAGTGCAGAATATTTGTATTTCTCATCAATCATGGTAAAATATCTGATTTGTGATTATCGTACACATTGTCTGAAAAATGATTAAAATGATTTTTGTGATTGCATGATTTTCAAAAGAATCATATTCATCATTTAATCACAAAAATCATAGTTCAGACACCCTCACTTCCCCACTCATCAGCTTTGGCAGCAACGTATCGCGGGTTTGGGTTAGGGTGCGGATTTGGGTTTGATTACTGAGTATTTTTTTGAAATATGGTGTTATATTTTCTTCAAATTGTTTAATCAATTCAACATCAGGAACAAAAACATTTTGTCCTTTGAATGTACTTGTCGTTATTGTATCAAAAACACTACCATATGCAGCAGCTTGTAATTCCTCAACCGAGTACGCAACTATCAAATAAGTAAAGAAGTAGCAATCTTTATATTTAGGTTTAATTCCATAATTTGATTGACTGAAAGCCATTGGCTCTGAAAGCAAACAATACTTACCAACTGTTCCTCTGGCTGAAATAACCATTGAGTATTTAGGTAAAAGTTGTGCAGAACTGTTTTCTATGCCTAAATCAGTTATTGTTTTATCAGTTGACATTACAAATGATTTATGATTTAAAGCTATATCTCCGCCTGATAACCATTTAATTTCACCATTCCAATACTCTCCCATTTCGGTCTTTGGAGTACCACCGCCAATAAGTTCAATAACATCAAATAAACTCTTCTCTTCCCAACTTGCATCCGCTTCCTCCACAAACCATTGTCTGAAAAGCGTTTCTGCCAATTGTTCCAGTGTTTTATTTTGGCGGTGCAGCAGGTCAATTTTATCATCTAAACCGCTAAGAATGGAGGCGATGGCGGTTTGTTCAGATAGAGGTGGTAAATTAATTTTCATTTTACTCATGTCACCAATTGGTAATTGGGGCTGAGCACTTCCAGAAGTGAAGGTCAAAAAATCCTTTTGCAAATACTGAAAAGTATAAAATGTAAATTTCGGCAAAATATAATCTGAATTGGGTCTAATAATTACCATTCCAGAATTTATTCTAATATTTTCAAATGAAATAATATCACTATAAAATCCTATATTCCCTATTGTACCTCTTGTTGTTATTACTATGTCATTTCTTTTAAGTTTGCCTTTTCTTAATAGCATGTCTCTTTCTTTAGAAATAAATTGACATTCAGAAAAATCAAAGCCATTAAATCTTACGTTTCTTGTACTTAAGAATAAACAGTATCCATTTGCCTTAAACTCTTCTTGTGAAGGATAGTTCTTCCCCCTATCACCATCAATTATTTCTATTGGCGCTTCTGATAAATTATATTCCTTCCATCTGCTATAAAACTCAATCCCCACTCTGTCAATCTGTTCATTATTCATTTTTTGTTGTTTTTTGGAGTAGGAGCAAGCCCTGCCTGTACATAAAATTTATCTTCATTCCATTTTGCAGGATTGTTGATGATGTAATTTGAAATTGTTTCGTACGATTGTTCGTTTCGTATAATGTGTTCGTAATAATCACGTTGCCACAATTTACCATTAAACCGTTGCCAATTCAATGTTTTCACCCCACGTATATATTCAACCGTGGTAATTGATTTAAATGCATCCATCATATCCCCAATGGTTTTTCCCGCCGTAGGGGCGCACCCTTGTGGTCGCCCTGATTTTTCATCA
>DIFH01000109.1:0-363 GCA_002427615.1 Paludibacter sp. UBA5753 | reverse complement strand
TTGTGGTCGCCCTGATATTTCATCAATTTGTGGTCGCCCCGATATTTCATCAATTTGTGGTCGCCCTGATATTTCATCAATTTGTGGTCGCGTAATATCATTATATTGTTGTGGCCGCCCATTTGTCATATTGCCCAACACATTTTGTACATTCGAATCAAATTGGTCATCCACAAGGGGCGTCCCTACGGTATCCACGTTGATAATTTCCAAAATTCCATGAAAATGATTGGGCATTACAATATATTCGTGCAAATGAATATTTTCAAAACGTTTTGACAATTTCAACCATTCGTTATCAACCATTTTACCCGCATCGTTCAATTGCATTTTTGGGGTATTATCAGGGCGACCATCGTCATA
>DIFH01000153.1:22023-25278 GCA_002427615.1 Paludibacter sp. UBA5753 | reverse complement strand
TTGTCGAACTGAAAATCAAAAAGAGGGGGGATTGTTTCATTTACCCCCAGTTGCGCTTCGCTTACTGGGGGTTATTCATATTTAGCCCCGTCGGGGCAAAGAGTTTAAATGCATAACAATCATCTAAATGGCTGATTATTATCATATTTATTAGGGTGCTGAGTAGTTACTAAAAACAAAGAAAATGGTTTAAATCTGCAAAACAGAAAAACCCGCATTTGAAAGTTAACTTTCAATGTGCAGGTTTTTCTGTTTTACGCTTTTTGTATGTTATTTCTTTTTCAGCAGTACTTCTTCGATGGCTTGTTTAAAAGCATCTTTCGGCATTGCGCCTTGCGCCATTTGTGGATTTTCGCCTATTGGACAGAATAACAATGTTGGAATACTGCGAATTCCGAAAGCTGCTGCAAGTTCTTGTTCCTGCTCTGTGTCGATTTTATAGACATAAATTTGCCCTGAGTATTCTTTTGCTAAATCTTCGAGGATTGGAGCAATAGTTTTACACGGAGCGCACCAGTCGGCATAAAAATCGATGATACAAGGTTTGTCGCCCAGATACTTCCATTCTGTCGGATTTGTTTCGTAATTAGCCACTTTGGTTAAAAATTCTGCTTTGGTTAAATGAATTGGTGTCATTTGTTTTACTTCGTTTGTTGATTTATTTACTTCGTTATTATTTTCTTTCGCTTTACCGGCGCATGCAGTAAAGGCAATGACTGTGAGCATTAAAGCAGCTCCTGCGAATTGTTTCATATTGATTATTTAATTGTTATTTAATTTTTCTGTTTATTTTACGATATAAATTTTATTCATCCGAAACTGCCAATTTACAAGGCGCATCCCCAAATCGAAGGTTCATCATAACCGACTTCGGTTTTTTCCTGTAGAATTTCTTTCCACCCTAACGAGTCGAGCGTTTCGGCAATGGCTTCGCGAGTTACCTCATCCGTATGATTTACTACGATTCGGCCTTCAATTCTATCTATCTCGGCTCCGAAAACACCCTGCAATGAGCCGATCGTTTTCAGCGCTTTGTTGTCGCAGGTCATACATTGCGACTTGGAGACATAAAAAGTGCTATACATTTGTTTTCTTTTTATTGGGTTCGTATTTGTCGAATTTCATCACTTGTTTTTCGTCGTCTTTCGGAACATTGGTCGTACATGATCCGCCTGGGCAGCCGATATTTAAAACAGCCTGAGTCGAAAAGAAAATTGCCCCTATCAAATACATACTTTCTTTGGTCGAAAAATATCCGGTTAACAAGGCAAGCCCTATTACCAGTTTAATAATCCGGGAAAAATCCCAGGCTGTGAAATATTTTTTAATGGTTTCCATCTGTTTTGTTTTCTTTCTTTTTAAATAAATCGAAAAGTAAATATCCCATCAACGCTCCGTATAGAATACTTATGTAAGGATTCGAAGTTATGGCGCAAGTTCCGCTTTGGCAGCCGACAAAATAATAATACAGATATCCGCCTGTCGCTCCGGCTGTTGCTCCGATTATTTTGAGATAATGTTTTGTAAAGAATTCTTTTATCATAATTTTTATTTGTTATTATGTTCATTCAAACATGTATTCATGTATTGTGGCAAATTTTTTTACACGCACTGACAAGTTTGGATACATTCAAGAATCTGGACTATTTGTTTGTTTTTCAGCGAGTAATAACAGTTTTTCCCATCGCGTCGACAATTCAATATGCCTTTGGCTCGCATATCGGTGAGGTGATGCGACAACAAAGATTGTTCGCATTGCAATGCTTCGCTCAGTTGCGATACGTTCATCTCTTCTTTTTCCGAAAGCAAAGAAATGACGCATAAACGCGTGCCGTTCGAGATCGCTTTGAGCGTGTAAGCAGCTTCATCCATACGTTCTATATCCGGTTTTTGATTCATGTTTGAAATTTTATGCAAATATATGAACATTTATTCATACGTGCAAAATATTTTGATGTTTTTTAAGATATTTGACCTCTAAAAAAGGGATATTTTAAAAATGATATAGTTTCACCAATTTTGTAGCGCATGTTTTTAAAGAAAAAGGTATCTTTGTAGGCTAATTGAAAAACGATGAATCAACAGGTTACAAAGATATGCAAGGATTTTATTCCCGAACTGGACGAAGCGATTGGTAATCAAAAGGCGGAGGATATTTTTATCCTGACCGACGATAACACCCGTATTTTTTGTTTGCCGGAATTATTGAAATCGGGGAAACTGAAAGACAGTCATTTGATATCCATCCCCAGTGGCGATGAAAACAAACATATCAATTCGGTTGTTGACATTTGGAAGTATTTAAGCGAACATGGCGCAACCCGAAAATCGCTTATGATTAATCTGGGCGGTGGAATGATAACCGACATTGGGGGATTTGCAGCGTCTACTTTCAAACGCGGCATACGCTATATCAACATTCCTACCACTTTGCTCGGCGCGGTTGATGCTGCCACAGGTGGAAAAACCGGAATCAATTTTCTGGGACTGAAAAACGAGATAGGCGTATTTGCTCCGGCTGATGAGGTTTTGATTCATATTGATTTTTTCAAAACCTTAGACGATAAAAACCTTCGTTCGGGTTATGCTGAAATGGTAAAAAACGCGCTGATTGACACCCGCGATGAATGGAACGAAATGTTGAAGTTTGATTTGGAAAATATAAATTTCGACATTCTCAGGGAGTTGGTCGACCGAAGCATTCGCATAAAAGAACGTGTGGTAGAACAAGACCCGAAAGAGCAAAATATACGGAAGGCGCTCAATTTGGGACATACTTTCGGTCATGCTTTCGAAAGCCTGTCGCACCGAATCGAAAAACCTGTTTTACACGGGTATGCCGTGATGTGGGGGTTACTTTGCGAGCTGTATTTGTCGTACATGAAACTAAATTTTCCCAAAGATGATTTATTAAAGTTAAAGTATTTAATAAAAGAGTATTACGGAACGTTTACTTTTGACTGCAACGACTACGAAACGCTTTACGAATTGATGAAACACGACAAGAAAAATGATTCGAACGAGATAAACTTCACTTTGTTGGCTGATATCGGCGATATCCGCATCAACCAAACCGCCACAAAAGAGGAGATTTTTGAATGTTTTGATTTTTTTTGCGGATGCTGAGTTCACTGATCAATAACTGTTGCAGGCAATTCCAAACAGCGATTTTTGAGAACATAAAATACGAAATTATCAAGATATAAAACTAATTGAAACTCCCCCTTGCTGTGTCTCGACTTTACCTGTCTCGAC
>DIFH01000153.1:463-22012 GCA_002427615.1 Paludibacter sp. UBA5753 | reverse complement strand
AGGCGAGAGGCGAGAGGCGAGAGGCAAGAGGAAATTTAGGAGATGAATAAAATGAAAAAGACATTAATAATAGGCGCAAGCAACAACCCTGAACGTTACGCATTTAAAGCGGCGGAACGTTTGTTGGCTCACGGACACGAAATTGAATTGTTGGGTCTTCGTCCCGATACGGTTTTCGGAAAAACAATAGATACCGAAAGAAAACAATACGAAGGTTTGGATACGGTAACCCTTTATGTCGGACCGCAGCGCCAATCCGAGTATTACGATTATATTTTGTCGTTGAAACCGAAACGTGTGGTTTTCAATCCGGGAACAGAAAATGCAGAATTTGAGTCGCTATTGATTCAAAACGGAATAGAAGCCGAAGAAGCCTGTACGTTGGTGCTTTTGGGAACAGGGCAATATTAAAATTGTTCCACCTAACCTCCCTGCCTGCTATAAGCCCAATGGGGAGGGAAAAGAAATTGTAATTGATTTATACACAAATAGGAAACTCCTCCCTTTTGGGGAGGGTGGAAGAGGTTTTATGAAAATAGCATTAATAGGTTACGGAAAAATGGGAAAAATCATCGAGCGCATTGCGCGTGAACGTGGACATGAAATTGTTTCCATTATCGACATCAATAATCCGGATGACCTTGAGTCCGAAAATTTCAAAAGCGCGCAGGTTGCCATTGAATTTACTGCGCCAGACGTGGCTTTATCGAATATAAAACGAGCATTTGCCGCAGGCGTGCCGGTGGTTTCGGGCACCACGGGCTGGACAGAAGAACTTCCCGTGCTGAAAAAAGAAATAGATGCCAACGGTTATACTTTATTCTGGTCGTCGAACTTCAGTTTAGGGGTTAATATTTTTATGGCGGTAAATAAATACCTGGCAGCCATCATGAATAATTTCCCAAACTACAACGTGGAAATGACCGAAGTGCATCACACTCAAAAACTTGATGCGCCAAGCGGAACGGCGATTACCCTGGCGGAAGATATTCTTGAAAATCTCCATCGCAAAACCGCATGGGTAAAAGAAACTGAAAATCAACCTGATGAACTGGCTATCAAATCTATTCGTGAAGGACAGGTTCCGGGCATTCATACCATTCGTTACGAATCGGAAGTGGATTCGATCGAAATTACACACGATGCCAAAAGCCGCGAAGGATTTGCCCTCGGGGCAGTAGTTGCCGCCGAATTTACTGCCGGCAAAAAAGGTTTGCTGGGGATGGAAGATCTGTTGAAATTTTAAAAAAAGTTTTTTAAATCATTACCAATGAGCTGCATCACCATTTTTTAAAAGAAATACTCATGAAAAATTTCTTATATAAGTTTGAATTTATCTCGTCGACATACGAAAATATTTTTTTCAAACAAATAAATGCCAAGGATGAAAAGGATGCTATTATCCAAATAGTTGCAGAATTCAAGAATGTAACTTTTGATGAGGCAAAAAAATACCTGGATAATGATTTATGTGTTGGGAGTAATGTAGAGAATGCTGAAAACAGCATAACTTCAGAGTGGATGGCAGCGGATTTTTGGGGAAAGATGGATAGAAAATTTTTTTCTCAGGATTTGCAAGAGGCGTATTTTTTATATGATGTAAGAAACATCAATTTTGATTTGAATTTATTATGAAAACAATTGATACTAAAATTCTATTAGGCGATTGTAAAGACGTTTTGAAAGATATTGATGATGAAAGTATTGATTTAATTGTTACATCTCCTCCTTATGCTGATAGGAGAATGAATACTTATGGGGGTGTTAAACCGGAAAAATATGTAGATTGGTTTCTTCAAATTTCAAAAGAGTTGTTGCGTGTCCTGAAACCTGATGGGACTTTTATTTTAAACATAAAAGAAAAAGCCGAAAATGGAGAAAGACACACCTATGTATTAGAACTTATCCTTGAACTTCGCAAGCAAGGTTGGCTTTGGACCGAAGAATTTATCTGGCATAAAAAGAATGCATATCCAGGTAAATGGCCAAATCGCTTTAGAGATAGTTGGGAACGGTGCTTGCAGTTTAACAAAACCCGAAAATTTAATATGTATCAACAAAATGTAATGATACCTGTGGGAGATTGGGCAAATGGACGGTTAAAGAATTTAAGCGATACTGATAAACGTCGTGACAATGCGAAAAATGGTAGTGGCTTTGGAAAAAATATATCTAATTGGGTAGATAGAGATATGGTTTATCCGACAAATGTGCTTCATTTTGCGACAGTTTGCAATAATAAAAATCACAGTGCAGCATTTCCTGAAGAACTGCCAGAATGGTTTATAAAACTTTTCACCAAAGAATATGATACTGTTTTAGATCCATTTATGGGGTCTGGAACTACGCTTTATGTAGCGAAACGAATGGCAAGAAACTCCATCGGAATAGATATTCAAAAAGAGTATATTGAGATGGTACAAAAAGAGTTGGCAGAAAAAGAATTAATTTTATTTGAACCAAAAAATAAATATGGAAAAACTAAATCTAAATGATGTGGTTGAATATATTGAAAACAATATCAGTACTTTCCATCAGAAAAGAATTGCAAGTTCAAATCTTCATATTGTTCCAATAAATGGATGTTGCTATGGAAAGAATAGTAAACCTGATAAAGGCGACTACTTTAAATATTGTGGACAAGAATTTTGGGAGTTTATTTCAAATGAATCGAACTTATATTTAGAAATAATTGAGCCGCTTGGGAATAAAGCAAAAGAAAGAAATGAAGAATTTCAAACGATTTATGGTCAAATGATAAATCGTTTCACAAAAGAATTTATTTCTGATTTTTGCATTGAAACAGGGGAGATAAATTGGCAAAAGTTAGTAGAGTTTAATTCTTCAAAAGTACAAAAATCTAAAAAAACAAAAATATGAGTGCAGCACAACAAAGGTCTCGCTTCAAACAACCGCTGAAACAATGGATTAAAGCCGCTATTTGGAGCATTATTTATGTATTGTTTATCGTTTGGGTCGGTAATTTCTGGTGGTTGTTATTGCTGCCTGTTATTATTGATTCGTTTATCACCAAATTTATCCCCTGGACGTGGTGGAAAAGCTCAAAAAATAAATCGTTCCTGGCTTTTATGGGATGGGTGGATGCCATAGTTTTTGCTTTGATAGCTGTGTATTTTATCAATATCTATTTATTCCAGAATTATCAGATTCCAAGTTCGTCGTTAGAGAAGACTTTGCTGGTCGGCGATTTTCTTTTCGTCAGCAAAGCCAGTTACGGACCCCGCGTGCCTAACACGCCGCTTTCGTTCCCGTTGGTGCAGCATACTTTTCCCATTATCAATACAAAATCATTTATCGAAACTCCGCAGTGGGAATACAAAAGGTTAAAAGGTTTTGATCAGATTGAACGCAATGATATTGTGGTGTTTAATTTCCCCACAGGCGACACAGTTGCGGTAAACAAACAAAATCCCGATTATTACACCAGTTGCTATTTTGAAGGATTATCGCTGTTAAGAAGCCAGCATCCGGATGTTACCCCGAGCACGGAAGAATGTTACGATGCCGGTCGCGAAATTGTAAGAGCTAAAACTCAGGAGTATGGCGAAATCATTTATCGCCCGGTCGACCGCAGGGAAAATTACGTAAAACGTTGTGTGGGAATACCGGGGGATTGGATTGAGATTAAGAATAATCAAATGATTATCAACGGTGAAAAACAGGAAAAAATACCCGGAATCCAGTTTAATTATTTTGTGCAAACCGATGGAACTCCCTTGAATAGCGTGTTGGATAAATTGGAAATTAGCCTGGAAGACCGTATGTATATCGATAACAATCAATATGCCGAAGGAATAAAATCGTTGGGGTTCGATCCTAATTTGCCTTTGTACCATTTGCCGCTCACCGAAGCCGCCTATAGCAAACTTCTCAACACGGCTGGAGTTGTTAAAATTCAGATTGAAACAGCCGATCAGCCGGGCGATGTATTCCCTTTGGGTGGTGGAAAAATGTGGACGCGCGACAATTACGGGCCGATTTATATTCCTAAAAAAGGTGCAAAATTGGCGCTGAACGCATATAATTTCCCTATTTACGAAAGAATTATCCGTGTATATGAAAATAACACCCTTGAAGTAAAAAACGGGAAATATTTTGTCAATGGAAAGGAAACCAGTACTTACCAGTTTAAAATGGACTATTACTGGATGATGGGCGATAACCGGCACAATTCGGCAGATTCGCGTTATTGGGGCTTCGTTCCTGAAGATCATATTGTAGGCAGGCCGGTACTTATTTGGTTGTCGTTGAACAAAGACAAAGGTTTGCTTGATGGGAAAATCCGCTTTTCCAGGTTCTTTAAGAATGCTGAGAGATAAAACAACCGGTTTGAAGTCGGATTCAGTTTTCTTGACGACGGCTTATCTGGCTCCGGTGGAGTATTTTGTAATTTTGGCCAATGCGGGGAAGGTTTTCATTGAACAGCATGAGCATTATGTAAAACAAAGTTATAGAAGCCGTTGTAGGATTGCGACAGCCAATGGGGTCATGGATTTGAGCATTCCTGTGGATAAATCAGGGAAAGAACTGATTCGCGATGTGCGTATTTCGGAACACAACGATTGGCAAAAGCATCATTGGCGGTCGATAGAGTCGGCTTATAATTCGAGTCCGTTTTTCGAGTATTATTCTGACGATTTACGTCCGTTTTTCGAAAAAAAATGGTTATTTTTGTGGGATTTCAATTTAGAGATTCAACAAAAGATATTGGAACTACTGGAAATTGAAGCTGACATTGCTTTTTCGGGAGAATTTGAAACGAATCCGGATGAAAGTATTGTTGATTTGCGCTATCGGATTCATCCCAAAAAGGAACCGACTTTAAAGTTGAAAAATTATTATCAGGTTTTTGAGCAGAAATTTGGTTTTATAGCTAATTTAAGTATTATCGACTTGTTGTTTAATATGGGAAATGAAAGTCGGTTGGCGATGATGTGATGATGAGTTGATATGTGATTGAAAAACCTGATGGGAGTTGGGCAAGTATGGAACAAAATAAGTTAAACACGAAAAATAAAATAATATGGAAATAGATTGGGGAAATCTGGGATTTGGTTATATGAAAACCGATTTCAATATCAGATGTACATTCAGCAACGGAGCATGGGGAAATTTGGAAGTACACGACAGTGAATATATAACTTTACACATGGCTGCTACCAGTTTGCACTACGGGCAGGAATCGTTCGAAGGCTTGAAAGCATTTCGAGGAAAAGATGGAAAAATCCGTATTTTCCGTATGCACGACAATGCCTTACGTATGCAGGATTCATGTGCAGGCACTTTAATGGCGCAGTTACCTGTTGAGAAATTTGAAGAAGCCGTAGTAAAAGCCGTAAAATTAAACGAACGTTTTGTTCCTCCTTACGAATCAGGTGCATCGCTATATATTCGTCCGATACTTTTTGGCAGTGGACCGCAGGTAGGCGTGAAACCTGCCGATGAATACATGTTTATTGTGTTTGTAACTCCGGTTGGTCCGTATTTTAAAGGCGGATTCCAAACAACTCCTTTTGTGATCATGCGCGAGTATGACCGTTCCGCTCCGCTTGGCATGGGCAAATACAAAGTGGGGGGAAATTATGCAGCCAGCCTTGTGGCCGGACAACGCGCCCACGAACTGGGCTATTCCAATATCTTTTATCTGGATGCCAAAGAAAAAAAATATATCGACGAATGCGGAGCTGCCAACTTTTTCGGAATTAAAAACAACACCTATGTTACGCCGCGATCAACGTCCATCCTGCCTTCGATTACCAACAAAAGTTTGATGGTTTTAGCCGAAGAAATTGGTTTGAAAGTGGAGCGACGCCACATACCGGTGGAAGAACTGGCTACATTCGAAGAAGCGGGCGCCTGCGGAACTGCGGCTGTTATCAGTCCGATTGAACGCATAGATGATTACGACGAAAAAAAATCCTACATTTTTTCGCATGATGGAAAGCCGGGTCCAATCTGCGATAAACTTTATCATAAATTACTTGGTATTCAGTATGGCGATGAACCCGATACCTATAGTTGGGTTACTGTATTAGAATAAAAAAAGGGAGCTTAGCTCCCTTTTTTTATTCCTCTCCATCAATTTTTATATCCCGGATCATCAATTGAATCGACGTGTTGCCATTGAAATTGTTTTCCTCTAAAGTATAACAAATATCGAGGGGATTCAATGCTTTCAGGTGATCGTTATAAGCAAACATTCGGAAAGCAATGCCATTCATTACATTTTCGGAACTCGAATCGACCAATTCTAATTTCAGATGTTCCTGGTCTTTTCCTACCAGGCGGCTTGTGCCATAATCAAACACTTTTTTCGAGGCGAATACCGGCTTCATATTCCCTGGTCCAAACGGACCGAATTGTTTTAAAACCCGGAAAAATTTTGGCGTAATATCTTTAAATTCAAGGACGGCATCGATGTCGATTTGCGGATATGTTTGTTCTTCGAGGATATTCTCCGACACGAATTGTTCGAACCGATCAGTAAAAGCGGTTATATTTTCTTCTTTCATCGAAAGCCCGGCTGCATACATGTGACCTCCGAAATTTTCGAGCAAATCGCGGCAGGAATCAATGGCTTTATAAATATCGAAGCCCGGAACCGAACGTGCCGAACCGGAAGCCAACCCATTAGAGTTAGTCAGCACAATCGAAGGTTTATAGTACTCTTCGGACAGCCTTGAAGCCACAATCCCTATTACGCCTTTATGCCAGTCGGGTTTATGAACTACAATGGATTTACGTGTCAGGTATCTTTCGTCGGAAGCAATAAGCGCAATGGCTTCGTCGGTAATATTCTTATCTAAATCTTTGCGGTCGTTGTTGTATTCATTGATTGTATCACTTTTTTCTTTTGCGAAAACAGGATTGCTCGACACCAACAACTGAACCGCTTCGGTAGCCAGTTTCATCCGTCCGGAGGCATTTATACGTGGTCCAACTTTAAATACGATGTCGCTGATTGTTATCTCTTTGTCGGCAAGTCCGCAAACATCGAGAATACTTTTCACCCCGATGCTGGGATTGGAATTGATTTGTTTTAGTCCATAAAAAGCCAGGATACGATTCTCCCCTGTAATTGGCACAATATCAGAGGCAATGCTTAAAGCCAGTAAATCGAGCAGCGGGGTAAGTTGCGAAAAATCGATGTTATTTACTATGGCAAATGCCTGCATCAACTTGAAACCAACTCCGCAGCCGGATAAATGTTTGTACGGATAGTTGCAATCATCCCGTTTGGGATCGAGTACGGCAACCGCGGGAGGCAAAATCGCATCGGGCGTGTGGTGGTCGCAAATAATGAAATCAACTCCGAGAGAAGAAGCGTATTTTACTTTTTCGACGGCTTTTATGCCGCAATCCAACGCGATAATAAGTTTAAAATCGTTGTTGGCTGCAAAGTCAATTCCCTGAACGGAAATTCCGTAACCTTCGTTATAACGGTCGGGAATATAAAAATCGACATTGTTGTAAAATTGCATTAGAAACTTGTAGACCAATGATACTGAAGTAGTACCATCAACATCATAATCGCCGTAAACCAGGATTTTTTCGTTGTGGCGCATTGCCGAAGTAAGCCTTTTAACCGCATTATCCATGTCGGCCATTAAAAATGGATCGTGAAGATCGGCTAAATCAGGTCGAAAAAAACTACGGGCATCGGCAAAGGTGTAAATCTCCCTTTGAACTAATAACTGGGCAAGGATAGGACTGATACTTAATTCTTCTGCTAATTTTTTCTTTATCTCAATTTGTTGTTCTGAAAGGGTTGTGTAAATCCATTTATTTATCATTGTTTTTTTATTTTTTTTCGACTCAAATGAATTAAATACCTTTTTAACCCAAAAATCAACATCCTGTTTTTAAGTATCTTTATGCTTTCAACAGCAGGTTCAACGGTATGAAATTCATATAAAAAACTCATCGTGCAATATCATCAAGCGGAACTGTTTTTTCAACCCGTAAAATTATACATTTTTTTTAAAAGCGGCAAACTTACAAGCTGTGGTTATTTTCACCTTGGTTTATAAACAGGGTAAATACATCGAAAAGTTGTATGTCTTTGTGGCTATTTTTGCCAATAAATAAGCTACCTTTGTGTGCAATATTGAATATTCCGGCGAATACTTAAATCGTGTTTGCAAGAAAACGTCCATCTCTGCGTTGCACTCACAGTAAAAACATGGAGTCCCGTCTTGACTTTTTCTTATCAAATACCGAGTTTTCTTTCAAGCGCTTAAATATAACTGTACGGCAAAAATAAAACCAAGTTACTTACGTTATTTATTAACCTTGTGGTATAATTTACGCAAGGCGATAACGAAAGTTAAGAAACCCGTGGTATGGAAGATGTAAAAGATGACCTCAAAAGGGCCGTTGAGATACTCAGATCAGGTGGCGTTATACTCTATCCGGCAGATTCGGGATGGGGTTTAGGTTGTGACGCGACTAATAAGAACGCTGTTGAAAAAATTGTGAGAATAAAAAAATCCGAAGCAAAAAATACAATGATCGTATTACTTGATAATGCTTCGAGATTGCAGGCTTATGTAAATGAAGTTCCTGATATGGCATGGGATTTAATTGATCTGACCGAGAAGCCATTAACTATTCTATTCGAAAATGCAAAAAATCTGCCCGACAATGTGGTTTCGGTTGATAAATCGGTAGCAATACGGGTTACCAATGAATATTTCTCAAACTCGTTGTGTTCACGGTTCCGGAATGCGATTTTATTTACTCCGGCTCATGTAAGCGGGGAGCCCGTGCCGGAGAGCTTTTCGGAAATAAGCGACGAAATAAAATCGGATGTCGATTACATAGTTGCATTTCGACGAGATGAACGTATCGGGCGGGACATTTCTTCGGTTATCAAACTTGGAAAAGGAAACGTCATTCAAGTTATCAGGCAATAAACAATGAATAAACGAAAGATTTTAATAAAATTTATAGCTTATGACATGTTGGCATCGCTCATCGTTTGGGTGCTGTTCATGGTGTTTCGTCGTACAGTAAACGATGCTCAAATTTTTGAGAATGTAAATATTTTCATCCCAAACTACAATTATTTTTCGAGTTTGATTCTTTTTCCTTTGAGTTGTGCCTTTATTCATTATCTATCCGGATTTTACCTGCATCCCGAAAAACAATCGAAAACGACGCTCATGCTAACTACGCTTGCAGCATCGGTCATCATTTCTATTTCTATTTTTTTCGTGCTGATGCTCGACGACATAGTGGTGTCGTACGAATATTATTATTATTCGTTGCTGGTTTTGTTTGGACTCTTGTTTTTTATTACCTATTTTTTCAGGTCGCTTCTTATTGCCGATATTAATCAGCGCTACAAAACAAAAAAATGGAGTATTAACACCCTGATTATTGGCACTGGTAAAAATGCCCTTAAAATGGCTGCTGAGTTTGAAAAAAATGCCGGCAGAAACAACCTGGTTGGATTCGTTACCGTAGACCAGAACATTGCTGTACCGAACAATAAAATTATCGGGAATATGCATCAAATTGAATCGATCATAACAAATTATCAAATAGAGGAATCGATTATTGCACTCGACGAAACTGATGAACAAAAGCTTTTTACCTATATTAATGCCCTTTATCGTTATAATATTAACATAAGATTTACTCCCCGGTTGTATGAAATTCTGACCGGCAGCGCCCGAATCAGCACGATAGGAATGAGTCCGCTTGTGAGCATTACAGACCTGAATATGCCCGATTGGCAGGTAAGTGTAAAAAGATTTTTTGATATAGTGGTATCGGTCATCGCTTTGGTGGTTTTATCTCCCTTGTTTTTGTATTTTACAATTCAAATCAAACGGGATTCGAAAGGCCCTGCCTTTTACAAACAGGAACGCATAGGTTATCTCGGCAAAACATTTAAAATCATAAAATTCCGCACCATGTATGTCGGTTCGGAAAACGGAATGCCGAAGTTAAGCAGCGCTTCTGACGAAAGAATTACACCGGTAGGAAGAATATTGCGCAAATACCGTATTGATGAACTACCTCAGTTTTGGAATATCTTGAGAGGGGAGATGAGTATAGTGGGTCCTCGCCCCGAACGCCGCTACTATATAAATCAAATCATCGAAGAAGCCCCTTATTATTGCCTGCTTTATAAAATCAGACCCGGACTTACTTCGTGGGGACCCATAAAAATCGGGTATTCCGATACTATCGAAAAAATGATTGAGCGCCTGAATTACGACATTATCTATATCGAAAACATGTCTCTTATGACCGATTTAAAAATAATGGTGCTGACGCTTGAAATTATATTTAACGGTAAAGGCGTTTAAATCCGTTAACCACGTTGTTTAACTAATTTATTTTTCCTGCCTGAAATATTTCTGTATCTTTGTGCCTGTTTATTTTCGGAATAAGGTATGGATTATAACGGTTGGTATATAAAAATAATTGCTTGGCGTGAGTTACATATCAAGCAACATCATTTTGTTTTGATTCTAAGCTTTGTAGTCGGAGTTTTTTCGGCAGTGGCTGCGTATTTACTCAAATCATCCATCCATCTCATTCAAATGCTGCTTACCGATAATTTCAGCCGAAACGATGTAAATTATTGGTATCTGGTTTTCCCGGCTATTGGAATCCTGATTGCATCCCTTTTTGTCCGCTACATTGTAAAAGATGATATCAGTCATGGGATTACCCGGATTCTGTACGCCATTTCACAACGAAAAAGCATAATAAAGCTACACAATACATGGACTTCGCTGGTTGGAAGTTCCATCACCATCGGATTCGGGGGATCAGTCGGAGCTGAAGCGCCTATCGTACTTACCGGTTCGGCCATCGGTTCAAATCTGGGGAAATTTTTTAAACTCGACCAAAAAACCTTGATGTTGTTGGTGGGTTGCGGAGCAGCCGGCGCTATTGGTGGAATTTTTAAAGCGCCGATTGCAGGGTTGGTTTTTACGCTCGAAGTTTTAATGCTCGACATGACCCTTACTTCTATTGTGCCTTTGTTGATATCCTCGGTAACTGCCACTGCCACTTCATACATTTTTTCGGGCAGTTCATTTATGTTTCAATTCACCGATTATGAAAGTTTTGCGGTAGAAAGAATTCCTTACCTCATCGTTTTGGGTATTGTCTGCGGGCTTGTTTCGCTGTACTTTATACGCGGAATGAATAGAATTGAACAGTTTTTCCGAAAATATAAAAATCCATACACAAAACTTGTCATTGGTGGCTTGATGCTGAGTATCCTCATTTTTATTTTCCCACCTTTATATGGCGAAGGTTATGATACAATTAGTCAGCTGCTTAACGGAAATTCCACCTCGGTTCTCGACAGGAGTTTCTTTTTAAACATGGGCGACAATCCCTGGGTACTTATCATTTATTTGGTGTTAATTATTGGATTTAAAATATTTGCTTCGGCTGCAACTAACGGAGCAGGAGGGGTAGGCGGGATTTTTGCTCCTTCATTGTTTGTCGGAGCTTTAACCGGATTTGTGGTGGCACAATTATTTAATATTTTCGGTCTCCCCATGCCCGAAGGGAACTTTACGCTGGCAGGAATGGCAGGATTAATGTCGGGCGTTATGCATGCTCCTTTAACGGGAATTTTTCTGATAGCAGAACTCACGGGAGGCTACAATTTGTTTATGACTTTGATCATCGTTTCTACGGTGTCGTACCTTACCATTATTCTGTTCGAACCTCATAGCCTGTATGCTATGCGTTTGGCGCAAAAGGGCGAGCTGATAACACATCACAAAGACAAAGCCGTGCTTACCTTACTCAAAATGGAAAATGTAATAGAAACCGACCTGATAGTACTATCCCCTAAAATGAGTTTGGGTGAATTGGTAAAAATAATTTCGCATTCAAAACGCAATATCTTTCCTGTGGTAAATCCTGATTCAGGAGTTCTAATGGGAGTTGTTTTACTGGACGAAGTCAGGAATATTATGTTTCGTCCTGAACTTTACAATCGTTTTACTGTCGATAAATTAATGATTTCACCTCCGGCAACCATCAATAACCAGCTTCCGATGGAAAAAGTCATGGAGATTTTCGAAGATACAGGAGCCTGGAATCTACCGGTAGTTGATAATCAGAAACGATATATCGGATATGTATCCAAGTCTAAGATTTTCAATTCGTACCGTCACGTATTGGTGCATTTTTCCGACGAATAAAACTCCTTTAAACAGGATAGATTGTGGAAGCAAAAACATCAAACTTTTCAAATATCAAACCATTCAAACTTTATAACCATGACCAAACCCAAACTCACTTATACCGAGGCTGTAACGGAACTTGAGAAGATTCTGTCCGAACTCGAAAGTAACGCTGACGTAAACATGGAAATCATTTCCGAGAGGGTGAAACGTGCTGCCGAACTAATGGAGTTTTGCAAAAAACAACTTCATGAATTGGATAAAGAACTGGAAAAAATGATGAGTGAACTGGATGATTAAGGTATAAAGTTTAATTCGTATTTTTTCATTCCTGCATATTCTTCAAGCAACTGAATTGCATGATTAACGGCATCTTGAAGTCCTGTTGCCCCATCATAACCATTTAGTATTACAAGAATTCTTGTGGTATTTTCCGAAATTTTAGTCCGCTCGTTATCGCTGGTGGGCGTACCTATTCCTCCAATGTTGTCGCGATAGAGTGGCAAACCCTCTACGTTTAGAAATCCACGGCCGATTGCCTCAAATTCATCAGACGAATTGCCTACTCCCAATGTAACATCTCCTTCAATCTTATCCAGGTCAAAACCACCTATTGAAATTCCGCTGCGAATGGAAACCAGGTTGATAATATCAACCAAAGCGCTTACCTTGTAAAGCGCTATTCCGCGCACAATCCGACGACAAAGCGCTTCAGCTGATGGACGGTAACGATTAGGATCTTTCCCCAGAACTTTATAAACTTTACGGGTAGCGGCAATTTGAGGACGTTTATTTATTTCTTCAATAGAATAAACCGACGAAATCCGTTTTGTTTCAGCCTGTATTTCCGACCATAAAACATCGGTTGTAGGGCTGTTCGAAACCTCGCCTTTCAAAATTGCCAAACAGAGTTGAGGGCAAACTTCTTTGATTCTATCTGAGATGTTAATTTCCATTCTTCTACTTCAACATTATTCCGCTTAACATTCGCCCCGATTGGATGCCAAGACGCCGTGCAGAAAAGAAATCTTCGTGATTCGTATAGGTGCAAACGCCCGAAATTTCAATTTGTTCGAGCGGAATGCCGGCATTTAAAAGCAGCCATTGGTTTGCTTTTGGCAAATCGAGATAAAGTTGTTCGTTTTCAGTTTTAAAAATTGCTGATACGGGAAAACCTGCTGCCTCAAAATGATCGTAAACATCCTTTCCTACATTATAAACCCGAACTGAAATCGAAGGACCGATTACAACTCTTAAATCGTCAGGTTGGGTTCCAAATCCTTCCTGCATAGCTAATACCGTTTTTTCAGCTATTCTGCCACTGGTTCCGCGCCAGCCGGCATGTGCAACGGCGACAACCCGTTTTGCAGGGTCGTAAAAAGTCAAAGGAACGCAATCGGCGGTAGTTACGCCGATACAAATATTCAGGTTGTTAGTGATTAATGCATCTACACCATAAAGAAACTTTTTCTTTTCGGGCAAATCTTTCCCTGAAAATAATGTATCGATTATCCGTATCTCGGTTCCATGCGTTTGGAACGGGAAAATGATATTTTCAACGCTTAATCCGGCATGTCGGCTAAGAATTTCAAGATTTCGTTGCTGGTTCTCCGGCTTGTCCCCCGAAAACGGACTGAGATTAAACGATGCGTAATTGCCCACGCTTACACCGCCCTGAAGCGTCGTGCAAAAATGGGCAATTTCGTTAAATTTATTGAGTAAATTGTATGTTATCACGCTCTAAACTTGCAACTTATAACTAACCTGTAAAGTTAGGTTCAATTTTTACTAAAATATATTAGACGTAGCCTTCAAGTTCCCTTTGCCGTGTCCCGACTTTAGAGGTGAAAGGGGATTTAGCGGGCTGCTATGTGCTATCTAAAGTTCATCCCAACCTATTCCTTTGTATTTACTGATGTCATCATCTTCTTCTTCATAAAAGTCATCTTCAAATAATTCCTCATCCTCGTCGGGTTCTTCATCCAAAGTAACAATTTGCATGGGTCGATGCGTGATTTCTACAATTTTATTCGATTCTTTATTGATTTCAGTCCAGATTAAATCCTTCAGTTCCGTAATTCCCATGCCGCTTATCGATGAAATAAATACGGTTTCGATTCCTTTGGGTAACTCTTTTTTCAACGCGGCAACCAGCTCTTCATCAAGCATATCGCATTTAGTTATTGCCAAAATGCGTTGTTTGTCGATTAATTCCGGATTATACTGTTTTAATTCATTCAGCAGGACATTATATTCGTGTGTAATATCGTCGGTATCAGCCGGAATCATAAACAATAAAATAGAATTACGTTCTATGTGTCGCAGGAAACGCAAGCCCAGACCGCGACCTTCGGAGGCGCCTTCAATTATTCCGGGAATATCGGCCATTACAAACGATTTATTATCGCGATAGGAGACGATTCCGAGATTGGGCACAAGCGTAGTAAATGGATAATCGGCAATTTCGGGCTTAGCCGCCGAAACAACTGAGAGCAAAGTCGATTTTCCAGCATTGGGAAAGCCGACCAGACCGACATCGGCAAGCACTTTTAATTGCAGGATAACCGTTTTTTCGATTGAAGGTTCACCCGGTTGTGCAAAACGCGGTGTTTGATTGGTTGCAGTACGGAAATGCCAGTTGCCTTGTCCGCCCCGTCCTCCTTTTATCAATACAACTTCTTCCCCATCATGCGTAATGTCGCAGATAAATTCACCGGTTTCGGCATCGTAAACGACCGTTCCGCAAGGAACTTCAATGACCTTATCTTCACCTTCTTTCCCAAAACTACGGCTTTGACTGCCATCTCCACCATCGCCGGCATAAATATGCCGGGCATACTTGAGGTGAATAAGCGTCCAGTGATTTTTGCTTCCACGTAAAATAATATGACCGCCCCGACCTCCATCGCCGCCATCGGGTCCACCTTTCTGGGTTAGTTTATCGCGGTATAAGTGTTTTGAGCCTGCTCCTCCTTTGCCCGAACGACAAAATATCTTTACGTAATCTACAAAGTTTGAACTTGCCATGGTTTTGATTGATAATATATTTAATTCCGAATCAGAAACATATAGCTCCGTTTGGAATAATAGTGAAAGTTAGTTGTAATTACAACAATATAAATCGGAAAAAGTCTCCGGATTTTTACATTATTTTTACTGGGTGTTTTTGATTTTCAATCTTTGAATCGAGTACAGCCGTTATCCTGTTAAAAACTTCATTTTCGGTTCCCATTCCATCAATGGCAACGTATTTTCCAAGGGTTTTATAGTAATAATTTACAGGAGCAGTTTTTGTTTCAAACACTTTCAAACGTTTTTTGATAGTTTCCAAATTATCATCGCTACGGCCCGAAGTTTCACCACGCTTGAGCAAACGGCTGATTAATTCATGGTTATCAACTTGTATGTCGAGTAAAACAGTGGTTTCTTTGTCGGTGCCTTTTAACATGCTCTCCAGAATTTCGGCCTGGGCTACAGTGCGGGGAAATCCGTCGAGAATGATGCCATGACCATTTTCGGCTTCAGCATTAAAGGCTTTCATCAATATTTCAATAATCATTTGATCGGGCACCAAATTCCCTGTCGAAATATAGTTTTCAATCTCAATGCCTAAATCCGTTTTACCGGCAATTTCTTTGCGTAACAATTCACCGGTCGAAATGTGTTTCAATTTATACTTTTCTACAATCATTGCGCTCTGTGTCCCCTTTCCACAACCTGGAGCGCCGCAAATAATAACATTTAACATCCTTATTATCCTTTTATATTTGTGAATAGTAACGTTCAGAAAAGCTACCGCTGAGCGTCACACAGTTAGTTACTCATTTATAACAGTGTAAATATCTTTCAAATTACGACCATAACCATCGTAATCCAATCCATATCCAACTATAAAATCATTTGGTATTTTCATGGCGACATAATCAACTTTTATATCGCGCTGCAATGCATCCGGTTTTTGAAGAAATGTAGCGATATGAATATTGCTTGCGCCTTTGGCTCTCAATGAACCCAGGATACGTTCCATGGTAACGCCTGTGTCGACAATGTCCTCAACCACCACCACATTTCGTCCGACAACACTTTCGTTCAATCCAATAATTTCTTTTACAGTGCCGGAGGTATAAAGCCCTTCGTACGATGACAGTTTGATAAATGTTATTTCACAAGGGATATTGATGACTTTCATCAAGTCGCCGGCAAACATAAACGCGCCATTCAACACGCAAATAAACAGAGGATTCGTACCTGCCAAATCACGATTAATTTCTTCCCCAACTTGTTTAACTGCTTTCTGAATATCTTCTTCCGGAATCGACAGTGCAAATTGTTTGTCTTTTATCTGGATGTTGCTCATGGTAAATATGTTTAAATGAAAAATATCTTGGCAAAATCTAAAAAAAAAATTTCAACAAAAGTACAATAAAACATCCGTTTCCGAAAGTAATATTTATCATTTCACACGAATCAGGAGGATAATAACCAGGCAGAAGGAACCTTTGCAAAACAGAAAAAATAAATTCACTATTTTACGCAAAAAAGGGTTGTCCCGGATTATTTTGAGACAACCCCTTTTGATGTTTCGATATTATGCGTTATTTCAACCATTTATCCAACCATTCGTAATACGTCCGTTGCCAGAGTATTCCGTTTTGAGGTTGAAGCACCCAGTGGTTTTCATCCGGGAAAATGAGCATTTGAGCCGGAACGCCCCGCAATACGGCTGCATTGAAAGCCGCCATGCCTTGCGAAGCGAGGATGCGGTAATCTTTTTCGCCATGGATCACCAGGATAGGCGTGTCCCATTTATCCACAAACAAGTGCGGCGAGTTGGCGTATGAACGTTGGGCAATGGCATTGGCTTTGTCCCAATAGGCACCACCCAAATCCCAGTTTACGAACCACATTTCCTCCGTTTCGAGGTATTGTTGCGGCAGGTTGAACATGCCATCGTGTGCCAGGAATGCTTTGAAACGTTTGTTGTGATGACCGGCCAGCCAATACACCGAGAATCCGCCGTAACTGGCGCCTACGCAACCGAGTTTATCTTTGTTTACATAAGGTTCTTTTGCCAGCGCATCGATAGCCGAAAAGTAATCCTGCATGTTTTGTCCGCCGTAATCGCCGCTGATTTGTTCCAGCCATTCTTTGCCAAAAGAAGGTAATCCGCGGCGGTTCGGAGCTACGACAATATAATCGTTGGCAGCCATTAGTTGCAAATTCCATCGGTACGACCAAAACTGGCTGACAGTCGATTGCGGACCGCCTTCACAGAAAAGAAGTGTCGGATATTTTTTATTGGGGTCGAAACGCGGAGGATAAATCACCCAAACGAGCATCTGTTTGTTGTCGGTGGTGGTTACCCAGCGTTCTTCCACACGCCCCATTTCGAGTTGAACCAGAATGTCTTTATTTTCGAACGAAAGTTCCGTTTCTGCTCCTGTATTCGGATCGATGGAATAAATTTCATCGGGTTTACTCATGGAATGTTTTACACCGATAAGTTTGTCTTTCGCTTCGGCTACAAAACCATAATCGTGAACGCCTTGGGTAATTTGCGTAATTTTTTTATCGGCAATATCGGCGCGGTAAATTTGCGTAACTGCATGCCAGCAACTTACGAAGTAAATGGATTTACTGTCCGAAGTCCAGTTAAGAGCCGTTGAATTCTGGTCGAAATCTACCGACAAATCGGTTTTTTCGCCGGTTTGCAGGTTCAGGATAAATAAGCGGTTTTTGTCGGCTTCGTAACCATCGCGTTCCATGCTTTCCCATGCCAGCCATTTCCCGTCGGGCGAGAAGGTCGGGTTTTGGTCGTAACCCATCATCCCTTCGGTTTTGTTTTCGGTTTTTCCGGTTTCCACATTATAAAAATAAATATCCGAATTGGTAGAAAGAGCGTATTCTTTCCCTGTTTTTTTGCGGCAGGTGTAAGCCACGGTTTTCCCATCGGGGCTCCATGCTAATTGTTCGATGCCGCCAAAGGGTTTCATCGGGCTTTCGTAAGGTTCTCCTTTCAGAATATCCGTTTCATTTTCAATCTTATTATTTTTAAAGCCGGCCACAAAAGGATGTGGAACGGTTTGCACCCATTCGTCCCAATGTTTGTACATCAAGTCGTTTACAATTATTCCGCTCGCTTTTGGCAAGTCTGGGTATTTGTCCACCGTCCGTTCGCCATATTTTACATCGGCAATGAAAAGCAGTTTCGATTCGTCGGGCGAGAAAGCAAAATCATTCACCCCTCCATCGCGATCGGTGATTTGGGTGCGGTCGCTGCCATCGGCTTTCATCGTCCAAAGCTGCATAGTTCCGGTTTCGGACGACAGGAAAGCAATGTGTTCGCCATCTTTCATCCACTTTGCCGAAGCCTCGCGAATCGGGGTTTTAGTAATTTGTGTTTTATCGGAGCCATCCGCATTCATCACAAAAAGCTCCGAATTACCTTTGTTTTCTGGAATGCTGTAGTACGAAACACTGTAAAGTATTTTCGAGCCATTGGGCGAAACCTGCGTTCCGGCCACCCTTCCGAACGACCACAGCACTTCGGGAGTCATGCGTCCGTTTTCAATTTTCGGTTGTTGTTTGCCAATCAGGGGCGCTTCATCTTGGGTAGCGCACGAAGCAGCTAACACGGACATTGCCATAAGCGTTGTTTTAATTAAGTTATTTGCCATTTATTTTTTTACTTTTACGGTTATCATTTACCATTTTATAAGTTACACAAAAATAGAACTTTTTAAATGAAAATACAAAAAACATCTACTGATATGAGAAAAATAAGCGGCAAGCAGTAAGCGGCAAGCGGCAAGCGGCAAGCGGTAAGCGGTAAGCAGTAAGCGGCAAGCGGTAAGCGGCAAGTGGTAAGCAGTAAGCGGTAAGCGGTAAGCAGTAAGCGGCAACGATATTGTCCGGGAGTTGAACAATTCGGAGTGAATATCGTTTTGAATGAATTAAAAAGAAATGTATGACTGATAATTTTGCACATCGTGCGACTGATTGGGATAAGCCTTCGAAAATAGAAATGACCGATATTTTCGTGGCTGCACTTTTGCGGGAAATAAATTTAGAAAAACAATGGAAAGCGTTTGAAATAGGGGCAGGAACAGGACTTGTAGGATTGCAGCTGCTGCCAAAACTAAACACTGTTGTGTTTGAAGATACATCGGAAGCCATGCTGAGCGTACTAAAACAAAAACTTACGGGCGCCGAAGCCGTGGAAATTGTACACGGAGAGGTATTTGAATATACAAAACAGGACGTTGATCTTGTATTTTCGTGCATGGCATTCCATCATATCTCCGATATAGACAACACGCTGAAACATTTGTACAACATAACCAATGCAGGAGCAAAGATCGTAGTAGGCGATATCCGCACCGAGGATGGATCGTTCCATCACTTCGAACCTATACCCCACAAAGGATTTGATACTGAAGAGTTAGCGGCAAAATTTACGCAGGCAGGATTTAAAGTGCTCTCGACGGATACGTATAATACGCTGAAAAGAGAGCGTGTCCCCGGAGTTGTGGGAGTCTACGAACAGTTTATGCTCATTGCGACTAAATAAGGACGGGAAGCTCCTGTTTCAGGACAGGCTTGCGCCGAAAGTGTGCCTGAACCAGTCGCTGATCAGGCGCATGGTACTCTCTTCGGCTTCTTTGCGCGGCGTATGGGCAGCTTCCTGAATTTCACACACAGTTACTTCCGTTTTTATTTCAGTTTTGAGGACTTCCAGCTGGGCAAGGGTGCCAAACTCATCCTGTTCGCCCTGAAATGCCAACACCGGACAGATGATTTGCTTTAATAAAGGCACAATGGACCAATGGGAAAAATAATCGCTGAGCCAGGTTTCGTGCCAAAGCCGAAACAGTTCTTCGGTTTTATTACCGTGATATTTTTCGAGACTGACCAACAAACTTGTAGCTTTTGCACGTTCGCGTGTAGCAAGAACGGCTGCTTTGCCCGAATCTTCGATAAAACTATGCGCGCCTTCGAGTATTAAGCCCCTGACCCGCCCCGGATAAAGCGAAGCAGTGAGCAAGGCAATTGTAGCTCCATCGCTATGTCCATAAATAATAATATCTTTCAGCTTGAGAACATCCAGTATTTTAATTAATTCATGCGCTTCGTTGTGGAGATAAAACTCATCCCTGCGGACAATGGCAAAAGGAGATGATTTTCCATACCCCCGCCTATCGTAAACAAGTGCATTCAGGCCGAAAAGCCGGCTTATTTTATCAGGAAAATCGCCCCACATTTCGACACAACCCCACGAATCGTGCAGAAAAACCAATGTGGGCGAAGCAGTCGACCCATCCCGAATGATTTGTTCGCAATAAACAGCATAATCATCGAAGTCGATGTAAAATCCCTTGTCTTTTTTATGCATACCGAATTAAAAAATGTTAGTATCGCAAAAGTACATAAAAACAACAAATGAATATAAAAGAGAATGAAATAAGCATTGAATTTAACGGACAAAAAAGAAGTGTTTCCAGGGAAAAACAATATATTTGTTGATCAAAATCAGTAAAGTCTGAACAGATACACGAACAAAAACAAAACATATTTGACTATGAGCAAGAAAAAATTAGTAGTACTTACCGGCGCCGGTATGAGTGCCGAAAGCGGCATTTCTACTTTTCGCGGTACAGGCGGGTTGTGGGAAAAACATCCGGTGGAAGAGGTGGCAACCCCCGAAGGTTGGAGACGGAATCCTCAGTTGGTGCTCGATTTTTACAATCAGCGACGCAAACAATTACTTACAGTGGAGCCTAACGCCGGACATTTTGCATTAGCTGAACTTGAAAAGTATTTCGATGTTCAAATCATCACACAAAATGTAGATAACCTGCACGAACGGGCAGGAAGTACAAAAGTTTTACACCTTCACGGAGAACTTACCAAAGTCCGTTCCACCAGACCTGAAGAAGAAATTTTCGATCTCTCGCCCGAAAACTACGAAACTCATCTTGGCGACAAATGCCCCAAGGGCTATCAACTTCGCCCGCATATTGTGTGGTTTGGCGAAGCAGTTCCTGAAATTGAAAATGCCATCAATCTTGCCGAACAGGCTGATGTTTTTCTTGTGATTGGCACTTCGCTTAATGTGTATCCGGCAGCCGGTTTATTGCATTATGTACCCCGAACCACTCCTGTTTTTCTTATCGACCCGAACGAAGTGATGGCTCCCCAACAACATATCACCGTGATAAAGAAAGGAGCAAGCGAAGGGTTGAAAGAACTGAATGAACTACTTAAGGCTTATCGATAAACAAAATAACAACATGTTCCCCACAATTGCAATGTAGTTAAGTTGCCTTTTGTGAATGTCCTAACCTGGACAAGCCAGAATCAA
>DIFH01000153.1:0-409 GCA_002427615.1 Paludibacter sp. UBA5753 | reverse complement strand
AATATTGTGCCAAAAAATACACGAACTTGAAAGATAAGGTACTAACGGACAAAAAAAATACGTTTTTAATATTTTATCTATTGATATTTATGTCCTACGGACAATTATTTTGTCCATCGGCTTGCCCGTTAGCGCATTTATATCAATAAAAAAACACATAGCAATGATAGTTTAGTCCGTAGGACATTCACTGTGTTTAGTGTTTATTGAAAATTTAACAGAACGCCCTACAACCAGCTGGTAACAGCACAAAAAAGCCCGAAAACAAATCATTGTTTCCGGGCTTCAAATCAACCTTTCATTCAATCATTATGGAACTACTATTTAAAAAACTATGGCAATGATAAAACAAAACGTGTTTTAAAAATGTTCACTATTTCCTACAAATAATCATTATTTTTTTATCATT
>DIFH01000030.1 GCA_002427615.1 Paludibacter sp. UBA5753 | reverse complement strand
ATGGCGGTTGCCGCTTCGTTTGTTTATTTACGTTCTTCAAAATACGACCAATCGGATTTGCCTGTGTGCGGATTATGTCTGCCTGAGAACTTGAAATACATGAGCGCAAAGTAACCGATTTTTAAAATCCCTGTCAATACCCCTATGTACTACAAATGAATTTTCAAAATTTGCTTATTCTGATTTTAAGTACTTTACATAATATAACCTCCCCGAAAACAAGCTGAATTGTTAACTTCAAGCTGCTTTAACCACGTTTTTAACTATACTTTAACACAACGGGATGAGAAAGCTGCAAGAAGGGTTAAAATTGAATTTGTTGAAAATAAAATTGAAATTACAGATATTGCTAAAGCCCAAAAAATAACATTTCCACTTCAAAAAATCGTTTCCGAACTGTATTCGAATAACGAAAATCAGGAATTTAAAAATAAACTTTTAGTTCAAAAATCGGGCGAAGCTATGTTGCTGATAAAAAACTTATCGGCCGAATGTAAGTCTTCGACCGATTTTAAAATTCAGCAATTGAGTTTTACTGTTTACCTGAAATAATACGCTAATAGAAGAATAGATATATTATAATTTCGTTTTTTGGATAATTGGTTCCTGTGTATGTTTCAGAAACGGTTTCAATTTCTCCTTTTTGATTTATATATTTCCAAGTGTTTGTAAAGTTCAAACTTTGTATACAACTTTGAGTTTCTAAGGTCGAATTCGTTTTGAAATAATACCTTGACAATCCTGCTTTTACATAATATTTATAGGGTTCCGGATATACATCTTTAAAACTTGCACTAAACACTTGTTCCAACGTAGCTGTTGGGCTGTATTTTTGTTCACAATGGTAATTTACTTTTAATTCGCCGGTAAGGAAATTATAGGTCAGACTTTGATCAACACTGGCTGAAGAACCCGAACTCACGACCGTAGAGTCAGTTATGTTTTGATTAAAATAAATTGTACCTCCATAATGTTCAGGGACTTGCCTGTAGAGATTAGTTGTAAGTTGATCGAATAAAACTTCGTATGTATCAGACTCTGCGATGCTATGAATTTCCGGTTCAAAAGATGTACCTTTATTGAAAAAGTTAATACCATCGAAGTATCTTATATCAGGAACTTTGAAAAACGTAATGCGGTCGTCGATTTCGAAATTCGCATCGGTACTTTTATTCACAAAAAGCAAATAAGTCATATATTGATTTTCCTTAATTTTCTCAGTTTCGAACGCATCGGCAAGCACCACCACTGAATCTTTTTCCGAAATGTCGGTCAGCTCCATTAATTTTGTTGTAGCATTATATTTACAAACATACACTTTCAAATTTTCGTCCTTAATTTGCTTTACATATTTTGTCAGCATTTTTTGCTTGAAATTCAAATTGTAAATTTGTACCATTTTAATAGAAAGTCCTTCTATTGTAAAATTTAAACGGTCTTCAATTTTCTTTTTGTTTTCGAAAATAATGTTTTTGTTTACCACCGAGCGGCTGAGACAGGCTTTGAAGTATTTCAGCGGATCTTCACCTTCTTCGCGTTCGAATAAATTGAAGTTTTCTTTGCTGCCTTCAAAAAGGAATTTTACATAATTTTCAAACTCGGTTCCTACATCCGAACTAAGCTTTGATTTTATAAAACTATTCAGGTAACCTACCCAACTTTCGAGGTAACTTGTTTCTTTGAGTAAGTCCACCGGATTTAGTTTACTGCCTTCGCGATAGGTGCGCATATAATGTAGAAATAGACTCGAAAGATTGTATTCGCCTGATTTTCCACCAATTCCGGAGGCAACTTTCGAGATTACAGGTATATTATAACTATTATACCAGGGCATGGAAAGTATATCGAAAATTGAATTTTCGGCAACAGTCGACATTTTTGCCTCTGTGAGCAAGTACTCCGGTTCGCAAAGCGTAAGATCGTTTTCTCCCCATACTATTCTGTCGGCCAAAGGTGCTGTTGCTTCCATCCAGGTGTAGTTCGAAAGCATAACTGTCATATAATAATCTTGCGTAAAGTGCATGTATTCGTGTGCAATGGTCGATTTCAGGTAGTCGCTTACACTTTTGTAGCTTGGTTTATCCCCTTGTGAAGTAGCTATCACATTCGGGTCAATATAAATATAACCACGCCCGGCTAAGAAACTGCCCGCATCGGTAGCGCCAGCTGCTCCTTTTCCTAAATTTTTCACATACACATTAAACCGCAAACTTGGTGTAGAGATATTTTCGGAACTGAATTTTTCAATCACTTCTTGTGTAAATGTTGCAATATCGCGAATCATATAGGGTGTTCCTCCTTTGTCGGGGTCGTAATCTGCCGATTCCCAAGGCTTAAAGCTTCCGGATGCTAATTTGTCGTATTCGTAAAGCCACATAGTTTCGTTATATCCTTCGCCTGATTTGTAAATTACATTCACCCTGTCGTTGGTGAAAATATGCGTATAGCCTGCATGTGCTATTTCGAACCAAGCTAATTTGGTGAGGTGATACGTGCTGAAAGTGAGCGTACTGTCCGAAAAATCGATGTTTGCATTATCGTAAAATACCCATTCGTTTAATTGTTCATCAAAATACGCCGGTTTGTATTTCTCTATGTCCATTAAACTGAAATTCTTCTTATTCAGGTTTTTAAATTTAATTATAATGGGATTGTCGAATGTGTTTCCGCTACTCAGGTTTACATCAAATACAGGGCTCATAAATTTCAATGAGTCGGGACACGAGTAGGATTGCTCTGATTTTACAACGGTTAATTGAATGTTTGAGTTTGCTGTCCCTTTGGGGATGGTTACGTCTATGCTATCCAATCGGATGGTTTTGTCGGCTTGAGTAACGTTTATGGTGGAGTCGCACACTATTTCTCCCCATCGTACCACTTTAATTGTGTCGCTGTATTGTGTGTTACAATTTTCTTCAAATAAGGCGTTTCGGTAATATGCCGTAGTCGTCGGCGATAATTTTAATTCTTTTTCGGATATAGCCACGATATTTGTTTTCAAAGCCGATGCAGGCATTGAAGCAGATAAGTCAACCCAGCTTGATTTGTCGATGGAGCCTTGCCATTGCTGACGACCGCGTACTTTCCAGGGCGAAATTAGCGTAACCGACAAATCGCTCACACTGCCCGATTTCAGTTTTTCGGACTCCAATACCGTTGTTTGATACTTTTCGTTGAGCGCTTCTTCTTTGGTTATTCCAACTAATTGGAAGGTATCGGTAGTTAATTTATCGATGCAGTTCAGGCGCAAATAACCGTTGAACAAATACTTCGACACGGAATCGTTTGTTATATCACAAAAATATTTTTTCTTTAAATTTATCTCATTTACCTCCACGCTGAAAATCGAATCGGTTCTCAACCAACGCTTGTAAGGTTCGGCTTGCGTAGCATCTACGTATTCGTACCAATTGTAAGTGTCTTTAGGGTGTGTTTTTGATAAAATTTGCGAAGCATGTAAATGGATTGTATCGCCAAGAAATGCGCTGTACGATTTTTTAGTAAACAAAACCGGTTTTTGAACACCCAACTGGTTTTTTATACTGTCCGATGTTGGAATATCGCTGTACGTGAAATTATTTCCGTTGAGTAAAAAATCAGTATAGTTTTTTGTTAAAATTTTTTCCGGTATTTTTCCACTTAAATTGTTGTTGCTCAGTATTAAACTACTTAAACTGAATCGTGCGAGATAATCGGGAAGTGTAGAAAGTTTGTTGTTTGCAAAATTCAGAGTTTTCAGGTTGAACAAAAACTCGAGCGACTGTGGAATGCTTTCGAACATATTGTCCGAAAGATTTAATTCTGTCAGATTGTTTAATAATACAAAGTCAACTGGTAAGGAGGAAAGTTGGTTCTTCGAAGGGTCTAAATTTCGCAGTTTAACACAAGTCGATAGGGTGTTTGGAAGTTGCGAAAGCCTATTTGAGGAAACATTGAGCGTTACTAATTCTTTCAGATTTCCAATACTTTGAGGTAATGCTGTGAATTTATTCTTCGATATATGAATGGTTTTAAGCGCTGTTAGCGAATCGCCTATTTCGGGAAAAATTCCTGAAAGTTCATTGTCGGATAAATTAATCTCAGTCAGCAAACGACATGAGTTAATTTCGATGGGTACTTCGCCACTGAGTTTATTGCTTTCGAGCGAAATATGGTTTATTTTCTTTAAAAGTCCTATTGATGTTGGAATTGTACCTGTTAATTGATTCTTTGCAAATTGAAAATAAGTCAATAAATTTAACTTTCCGATACTATCGGGAATATTCCCACTCAACTGATTCTGACTCAGTTCCAACTCTGTTAATTTTGTCAGATTACAAATAGAATTCGGAATTTGTCCGCTCAGGCTGTTGTTGAATAAATTTAACGATTGTAAATTGCTTAAATTTCCAATTGTTTCGGGAATATTACCTGTAATACAATTGTTTAGATAAAGTGATTTTAGCTTACTTAAATTACTAATGGTGGCTGGCAGTGTAAAATTCAGATTCTCATTTCCATTGTAGTTCAGTATGTATAAGTTTTCGAGTGACGTAATATTGAAAATCGCAGCAGGTAGTTGTCCGCTTAAATTCCCTGCAATGGTTAGTGTGCGCAATTTATCGAAATTTCCGATTTCTACCGGAATTTCACCTTGTATCCAATTTCCTGAGCTCAGATTTAATTCAACAACCTTACCTCCAATTATTTTTATACCCGCCCAGTCCGAAATTGGTTTCTGAAAATCCCATCTGTTATTTAATTTTGTGTTTATGGCAACTAAGTTGAGAGAATCCTGTTTGTCGATAGGAAATGCTTTGGGCGAAACAAATATGGTAGTAGCTAAGTTGGTGCCAAAAGTGTAACCTACTTGAAAGGTTGTGTTTGTGTTCATTAAATAAAAACCATCATAGTCGCCTCCCCAACCAAAATTTAGGTGTATAAAATTGTTACTGTCGTAGCCATCAGCAACTAAAGCATGTCCCGGATCACCCCAAACTTCTACAAATACCGGTCTGTTTTGGTCTAATTCCATAAATACATACTCGTTAGGAGTGAATGTATATGGATAAATATGCATTCGGAAATTATCCCGTAATACGTTGTAATAATTTGATTTTTGTGGTATACTTCCACCAGTAGTTTTGTCGAGACAATAGCCCATTTCAAGTGCAACGCCAATATGTTTCGATAAAAGCTCGTAATCGGCACTGGTAGGATTCGTCCAATTGTACCAGGTGTTTTCAAAATCGGCGCATTGCTGACCGTAGTTTCCAGCGGTGTAGCATTTGCTGCCTAATCCATGATCCGGATATTTGTGATAAGCGAGAATTTGTGCCATTGCGGTTGCCACACAGCCCGAAGGGCAATTTCCAACTTCAGCATGATAAAATTGATTCAGATGAATACCTGCTTTATCAAGCAAAGGCTCCACAATAATTGTTGCATTTTGTGACGTTTTTATACCCGAAAAGGTTGATGAAGGTAAGCTCTCGTACATGTTGAGTAAAGCTTTGAGCTGAATAGGTAAATTGTCATTCTCAAAAGTACTGTTGGCTGAATATCCGATAACCTGAAATTCATCTCCAACGGGCGCAACTATAATAAATCCTTTACTAAGTGTTTTGTAAACAGCTAATTTGTTTGTGACAGTGTCGGCCGATTCATAAGCCAATTGCACACTATTTGTTGCCGAAGGTGCTTTTTGAATGCCGTATGATTGTCGGCTTTTAAAAAAATCAGTTGCAAATTTCAGTGTTTTTTCGTTTGCTATTGCAGTTTGAAAAAGTGCAATAGTAAAAATGGAGATAATTAATCTTAACATGGCTGTACATTTTTAGTTATTTCACCATAATTTTCTGAACATGATATAGTTGGCCGTTTCCTACAACAACCAAATAGACACCAAAAGGCAACTGAAAAGGAATTGTCGCGCTTTCGCGAATAGCTTGCTTTGTATGAATTTTTCCTTGTAAATCGAAAACGCTTACCGTAGTATTTTCGGGCACAAAGCCTTTAAAGTCAATATTTAATTGATGGTTGAATTGCGATAAATTTATTTTTACGGTTTCGCTTAGGTAGTTTTTTGCTACTTTGGCTGAATTTGTAACATTAATAGCGTTTTCGACACTACAACCGTTTTTATCTTTTACCCGCAACACATAATTCATGTCCTTTTCGGGTACAATCACCGCAACTTCGCCCGTGGAAATTACCTGATTATTTTTGAGCCATTCGTATTGATAAGGAGCGGTTCCTCCGTTTATTTCGTATCCAACAACACCTAAAACGATGGAAACTCCGGTAGGCAATGCTTCGTTGTAAAGTGTGGCAACGCTTAATGCATTTTCCGATTGCGCAGGCATTCGCATTCGCACAACTGTTTGAGCAGTCGCCATTAAACTACTCAATAAAACTATCAGTATTTTAAAATATTTTCTCATAAGAATAGTAATTTTAAATGTTGGTAGTATAATAATTTCCCTTTAGAGTTTATCCGTCCACTGACGGTGGTTAGGGGCTATTTTATTTGTCGATAGCCATTACAATTCGGAAACCCAAACATTCGCAGCGGTAATGTTTGGTTTCATAAATAGTTTCAGGCGAACTAATTTCGTAACAAGCAGGCACAGTTGAATTTCTATATCTGACTTTGCATTCGAGTACTTCGCCCCACAAAGCGCTCGATTGGTAATTACCTCCACGCATTACTTTTTTAGTTCCGGTGGCAGGTCCGGTGGGATTTTTTGCTGCTTCGGCACTGTAATCGGCATACCAATCGGAACACCATTCACTCACATTTCCACTCATATCGTAAAGACCCAATTCATTTGAAGCTAATGTTTTAACTTCTTTTTTGCTGTAAATGGTTGTGCTGTAATTTGCATCGGTGTACCACGCTACATTGTAAATATTATTACTGCCGGCGTATTTGTAATTGTGTGTGTATTTTCCGCCAATGGCAGCATATTCCCATTCAGCTTCGGTAGGTAAGCGGAAATTAAATGCATTTCGGAGTTTTAATTTGGGTAAAAACTGATTGTTAATGTCTTGCCACGAAATATAACTCACCGGCAAATTTGTTTTGGTCAATTGCGAAACACCTGTGTAGGATGGAATGGTATCGTAAGGCAAATTTCCCTGAATTTCTTTCCAAACGCCATTTGTAATTTCGGTTTCCGAAATGTAAAAACTATCTAACTGTACTTCGTGTTGTGTAAACGAATAAAAATCGGGGTCGCCCATTGTAAACTTTCCGGCTTCTACCAAAATCATTTTAATCGTTTGATTTCCAATAGTTATATTTACTGATTGTGCGCCAGCTTGTGAGACGGAAATTTCTTTAATCTCTGTACCACTTGTAAGTTTCAGGGTGGTTTTACGTGGTAATAGTGTGTTTTTTGTGGCGCTGATTAAAATGCCCGTGTTATTTTTTCCGGTAGTAGAGGTAAAAGAAATCCAATCGGCAGTGCTACTAATATTCCAATCTGTTTTGGTATTGATTAAAAGTAAAATCGCATCTTTATCGGCAGTAAATTTTACGTCAGTAGTTTCGGTGAGTGGTTTTATTTCTACATCTGGGTCTGGCTCAGGTTCTTCAATCACTGATTTGCATGCTGCCAAAATTACAAAGCATAGTAATACTAAGTAGTTGATTTTCATGGTGAAGATATTTAAAAGTTAACAGCTAATTGACAAGGTTACTACATACAAAAATACAACATTTTTTTGGAAATACAATTAAAAAATGTTTTTTTACATTAAATACAGAAAAAACTTCTGCTATCTTTCGATAACATAAGTTTGAAAATACTCAGCACCCTTTGTTCTTATAACCTTTTGATTTTCAGTTCGACTTTGTCGAACTGAAAATCAAAAGGAGGGGATTGTTTCATTATCCCCCAGTAAGCGAAGCGCAACTGGGGGTTATTCATATTTAGCCCCTTCGGGTCAAAGAGTTTAAATACATAACAATCAACTAAATGGCTGATTAATATCAAATTTATTAGGGTGCTGAGTAGTTACTTGTTTTGATTAATAATTTATTCTATGCTCAAAATAGAACTAATTTATCTCATTGATAAGCGGCAAAAAAAGTGTACTTTTGCGCTCGAATTTAAAAAATCAAGAATCAAACTAATTTTTATACTAATCAAACTAATTTTTATACTAACTAAATAACAAAAGTATGATTTATTCGCACGAAGTAGAACACATGTGTGTTGTGAAAAAAGGGCCGAACCACGGACCTGCACCTATACCTGAAGAAGGCAGATGGGTAAAATCGAAAGAAATAAAAGATATTTCAGGGTTGACTCACGGCGTGGGTTGGTGCGCCCCTCAACAAGGAGCCTGCAAACTGACCTTAAACGTAAAAGACGGAATTATTGAAGAAGCATTAGTTGAAACAATCGGCTGCTCAGGTATGACTCACTCCGCTGCGATGGCTGCTGAAATCCTGACCGGAAAAACAATTCTGGAAGCATTAAACACCGACCTGGTGTGCGATGCTATTAACGTGGCCATGCGTGAATTATTTCTTCAGATTGTTTACGGACGCACACAATCGGCATTTTCCGAAGGTGGTCTGCCTATCGGAGCAGGATTGGAGGATTTAGGTAAAGGGTTGCGTTCGCAGGTTGGGACAACATTCAGCACCAACAAAAAAGGTGTTCGTTACCTGGAATTAGCCGAAGGTTATATCAGCCGCATGGCATTGGACGAAGATGGTGAAGCTTGCGGATATGAATTTGTACGTGTAGGTCCAATGTTGGACTTAGTGAAAAAAGGAGTAGATGCTAACGAAGCGTTGAAAAAATCTACCAGCACTTATGGTCGTTTTGCGAATGCTGCAAAATACATTGACCCAAGACAGGAATAGTGTCAAATTCATAATTCACAATTCATAATTATGGGACAGGACAATACGGTCGTTGTAAAAAGCAAAGCATTTGCAATAAGAATTATTCGTTCGTATCAGTTCCTGCAAAACGAAAGATAGCATTTACGCTATCCAAAACGACTTCTCTGCAATGGAACAAGTATTGAAGCCAATGTAAAAGAGACGATCAGAGGATTTAGTAAAAAAAGACTTTCGTTTTAAATCAGGCATTGCCCTTAAAGAGGCAAGCAAAACGGAATACTGGCTCGAATTACTTTTTGAAACAGATTACATTTCTGAAAAACAGTTTCAGAGCATCGATGAAAATTACATTGAATTAATCAAAATTCTGACTGCAATTTTAAATACAAAAAAAACGACGATAAAGATTCCGAAATAAACTGATTTTATTATGAATTATGCATTTTACATTATGAATTAATTATTAATTATCAATTAAAAAGAAAATATTATGCCACTTTTTGAAAGTTACGACCGCCGCATCAATAAGATCAATGCGGCATTAAATACATACGGTATCAAGGATATCGACGAAGCCAAAGCAATTTGCGACGCTAAAGGTATCGACCCTTACAAAATTTGTGAAGGAATTCAAAACATTGCGTTCGAAAACGCGAAATGGGCTTATGTGGTAGGTTCAGCCATCGCTATTAAAAAAGGTTGTAAAGATGCTGCATCTGCTGCCGAGGCAATCGGTATTGGCTTACAGTCATTCTGTATCCCGGGTTCGGTAGCCGAAGACCGCAAAGTAGGTCTGGGCCACGGTAATCTGGCTGCCATGTTGCTTCGCAACGAAACCAAATGTTTTGCTTTCCTTGCCGGACATGAATCGTTTGCCGCTGCCGAAGGAGCCATCGGTATTGCTTTATCGGCTAACAAAGTTCGTAAAGAACCGTTGCGCGTTATCCTGAACGGATTGGGCAAAGACGCGGCTATGATTATCTCCCGCATTAACGGATTTACGTATGTTCAAACCGAATTCGATTACTATACAGGCGAATTGAGAGTAGTTCGTACCAAAGCTTATTCCGACGGTCCACGTGCCGCCGTAAAATGTTACGGCGCCGACGACGTTCGCGAAGGCGTAGCTATTATGGCCTCCGAAGGTGTTGATGTATCGATTACCGGTAACTCAACCAATCCTACCCGTTTCCAACACCCGGTAGCCGGAACCTACAAAAAAGAATGCATGGAACAAGGTAAAAAATACTTTTCAGTTGCATCAGGCGGTGGTACTGGACGTACGCTTCACCCTGACAATATGGGCGCCGGTCCAGCTTCGTATGGTATGACCGACACTATGGGACGTATGCACGGCGATGCTCAGTTTGCAGGTTCTTCATCTGTCCCGGCTCACGTGGAAATGATGGGATTCCTCGGCATGGGTAACAACCCAATGGTTGGAGCTACCGTACAAGTAGCTGTGGCTATTGAAATGGCGAAATAAACCTCATCCCAAACTCCTCTCCTTGAGGAGAGGGGAAAAATATAGAAACTCCCCGATATGATTATGTGTCGGGGAGTTTCTTTTGCAAAATAAATTGTGATGAATCTTTGATTTTAACCCATTTTGCAGCCTAATAAGCCCGATATAGTGTTTGCAAGAAAACGTCCATTTCTACGTTGTACTCGCAGCAAAAAACTACTCATCCCACCTTGGTGGGACTTCGTGTTTTCGCTGCTTCATGGGCATTGACCTTTTCTTATCAAACGCCGAATTTTCTTTCAAGCGCTATTTGAAGTTTTAGGAGCTTTTGTGGATAATCATAAATTCTTTTTTCGTGTTGCAAATTGATGTGTAACCGGAAAATTGAATCACGGCTTCATTTAGTGTGAAACCGTGATTTTTTATTTGTCATAAATTTACCGGCACAATCAGTTTCAGGCTGATATTCCGTCCCATGTTATAAACTCCCGTCCGTCCTGTGGCATTATTTTCCGAAGCATATTTGAGGCGGCTTAAATGGCTTTGATAAGCCACGTCGGCAAGATTAGCCGCATTTATGTAAACCGTGATTTTTTGTTTATTAATCAATAAATCGGTTCCGAAAGCGGCATTCACGAGCGAATATGCCGGTGTGGTTGTTTCGGTGTCATAGGCCGAATAAACATTATTTTGCCTGAAATAATGTTCAATTCCCAAAGAAATATAAGTGTTTTTCAGTAAATTACCTTTAGTTTCAATGTTGGCGCGCAATTCCGAGTTCCATCTTGGCGCCGGCGTAAACGGCAGGTAGCGAGTGGAATCGGTTTGATTGAATAATTGTGCATTTACATACGAAAAACTGTTCTGAAAATGCAACCAGTCGAGCGGATGGGGATGTATGTCCAGGATAAATTCGCCACCGCTTATGCGTGCTTTCCCCGATTCAAATTTAAAGCAAGCCCTATCTTCGGCTATTGAATCGCCTCCTAATACACTGCTGAGTTTGTGCGAATAAATATAATTGTCAATCAAGTTCGAAAACAGATTAACCTTTGTGTTTACGTGCCTGCTGTTGAAACCAAGTTCATAGTCGAGTTGGAGGCTGGTTTCGGCTTTCAGGCGCTGGTTTCCTATTTCGTAACGGATGGTACCTTCGTGTACGCCGTTTGAACCTAACTCACTGATATTGGGAGCACGGAAAGCGCGTGAAAGATTCAACTTCATATTCCAATGGTCGCTGAACCGGTAACTTGCTCCCAGACTTCCGCTCACGCCATCGAAATTACCATTAAATGCCGCAAACTTTTGTGTGGCATCAGTATCGGCAGCGCCGGTAACTTCGCCGTTTTCGCCAAGATACAAAGCGTCGGCGGTTTCCGAACGGTTATCGTACCGCAACCCACCGCTTATATCGAGTTTATACCAGGTTTTATTTATCATAATAAAAGCGCCGATATCAAACAGCCGGAATTCGGGTATCAGAAATTCTTCGCCCAAGTTCCGGGAGTTTTGAAACATGCCGTTCACACCGAACGATATTCCCCAACCTTTGTTTTCGGGTACTAAGTAATGGATATCGTAATTAAGTGTGTTTAACTTAAAGTAAAGCGCATAATTCTCGGGATTCAGCACATCCTCAAATTCCTGGCGGCGGTTTTGCTGAAAGCCAATGGTTGTTTTCAGGAATCCGTTGCCCAGTAATATATTGTTGTTCAACGCGGCTTTGTAATGCTTTACTTGTTGGTAGGGCATTTGGTGTTTATAAGTCAAAAAGTCTTTATCTGTGGCAATGGCTTCGGTTTCGTTGTCGATAGCAACAGGTTTGATAAATTGCCCGGTGGCGCTGTCCCGGTCTCCCTCCACGATTCCGGGTGTAAGCTGGTAAGCGCTCAACGCGAGGTGCGAATATCCCCACCAGTTGTTGATTCCCAAAAGAGCAGAAGCTGCATTTTCGCTGAATCCCGAATTATAAACATATCCATCGTATTTGTTTTTATAGGCATGAGCGGCTTTGTTGCTGTAACGTACATTCCATAGGAAAGATTTTTCGTGTCCTGCAAAATTCAGAGAGTAAGCCCTTAAGCCGTTATTCGTTTGGTAATTGGCTAAAAAGTTGAGTGTTTTTTTTCCTTCGGGTAGGATAGGGGCCGACAGAAAATTAATGACTCCCGCCATGGCATCGGAACCATACATTAAGCTGGCGGGACCCTTCAGTATTTCCACGCGGTCAACTTCAGATTCATCTATCTCTATTCCGTGCTCATCGCCCCATTGCTGACCTTCCTGCCTTATGCCATCGTTCATTACCACAATGCGGTTGTAGCCGAGTCCGCGAATGACAGGTTTTGAAATGCCGCTTCCGGTAGTGATTTGTGAAATGCCGGGCTGCGAACTGATAGCATCAATGATGTTGGTTGCCCCTTGTTGTTGCAGTTCATTCCGTGTAATTACAGAGATAGGCGTGGGAGTTTTCACCGCTTGCGTTGCGCTAGCCTGCCCCGTCACCGCTATTTCGTTTATTTCAATAATAGTTTCTTCCAACACATAATCTTTTTTGTTGGTTTGCGCCAGTGGAATATTCTCTGCCACCATTTTATATCCTAACGAACTGATTTGAACCAACAAGGTTTTTGGAGGTAAATTGTCGATGCGGTAATTTCCCAAAATGTCGGTGACGGCGCCGGTTTTCAATTCGGGGAAATAGATGGCGACACCCAAGATCGGTTCGCCTGATTTTGTGGTAATTTTGCCTTGTAGGCTTGCATGCAGGTCGCCGACGATTTCAGCCCTGCTCAGTGTTACTGCCAAAAGCATGAAAAATATTATAAGTTTCTTCATTTGTATAATTTGTATTGAATAAGTAGGAAATTGAATTACCGGCGCTGAAAATACAGACAGCGCGGAATAACCCGAATAAAAAGTTTTTATGAGTACTTGTTTTTCTCAATTCTGACAAAAGCAGTTGGATACACACAGTGTTTGTCAAAGCTTATAAGCAAGTAAATTGCCTATAAGAATAAACCTAAAACCAATTATTATTCGTTAATCATCAAATGATTAGCGTTAAATTCCAATAATATGGGGAAATAAGGCGGAAAGGAGTCGTCTCAGCAAACAGGAGGCGCTCTAAGTTGAAAATTCAACAGCGAACGGCTGATGGGTTTGTCCGTCGTGGGAGGCGTCGGACAGTCACAAATAATAGCATTTATTTGTGGTGTATTGGTTGTTTTTTCGGGAATAAACGTACAGAATTCATATTCGCAGATCGCACAATCATTATGCCGTTCTGTTTCGAGCATCTGCTCGTTGGGATGAAAGCGAGTAGGAGCCTGGCGCTCGTGATGAGCAAACAATAAATGCACCGGCTTAAACATAAACGAACTCCCGAACACTACCAATAACAGTAGCGCCAAACGGGCTCTGGTAATATGTCGTGCAGTTATTTTCAACGCTTATTTTTTGATTGATTTACTATTGCAACCATAACTGATAGCGGACGATGATTTGTGTTGCGTGATTTCAAGTTTTATATCACAACCGTTACAGCCATCGCAGCCGGATTTTTCTTTTTTGCCCAGGCTTCTGATCACTGCAAAAACTGTGTAAGCAATTGCCCCACCAATGATTATGAAAACGATTATATTTTGTAACATATCTGTTCTTTTTTTTTGATATTTGTACTTCATGCGAAGTTAACTTCGTTGATGTATGCTGTGTAAGATACGAGTCTGGCTAAAATAATTATCATAAATGTTTATGTGTCAGATTAATATCAGCACAACTCATGTATTTACAATAATAAACTCCCAATCTGATAAGTCAGAAACGCAATCACCCAGGCAATTGCCGTAGTGTAAACCATAGTGAATACTGCCCAACCCCAGTTGGCTTCTTTTTTGATCGCCGCTATTACCGCCACACAAGGGAAGTAAATCAGGATAAAAAGCATAAAACCGAAACTCACTAAGGGCGTGAAAACTGCCTGTCCCGTTAAAACACCGCTGTGGTGTTTTTGTTCTTTTATTTTGGTTTGGAGCGTTTCGGAATTTTCGTCGGCTTTCATATCTGCCTGGTAAAGAATGCCCATAGTGCTCACTACAATTTCTTTGGCTGCCAGTCCGGTGATAATACTTACACCCATTTTCCAGTCGTAGCCTAACGGAATGATCAATGGTTCTATTGCATGTCCCATTTGTCCAATATACGATTTTTCCTGATGTTCCGATTCTTTTTCAATCTTGAGCGATGCAATGTTTCTGGCTTTTTTATCGGCGCCGATATGCGGGTTTGCTTCAATGGCAGCAATTTGGGCATCGTAATCGGTTTTGTATTCAACATGACGAGGGAAATAACCTAACGCCCAAATGATAATGGAAGCCAGCAATATTACATTCCCCATTTTTTTGAGGTATTGCTGTCCTTTATGCCACATGTGAATGGAGGTGTTGCGCAAAGTCGGTTTGCGGTATGGCGGCAACTCCATGACGAAAGGAACTTCTTTTTTGGTAAAAGCTATTTTCTTCATTATTAATGCAGTAATTATAGCCAACAGGATGCCGATCAGGTAAATACTGATAAGAACGAGCCCCTGGTTTTCGGGGAAGATAGCCGAAATGAGCAAAACATATACAGGCAAACGCGCACTGCATGACATGAACGGCGTGATGATCATGGTCAGGATGCGGTCTTTTTTATTGTCGAGCGTACGTGTGGCCATGATGGCCGGGACATTACAACCAAAGCCCATTACAAGAGGAATAAATGACTTTCCGTGCAGACCGATTTTATGCATAAGTTTATCCATAATGAACGAGGCGCGCGCCATGTAACCGGTATCTTCCATCAATGAAATAAAGAAGAATAAAATCAGGATATTGGGTAAAAATATAATCACGCCGCCTACGCCGCCGATTATACCATCTACCATCAAATCGCGCAACGGGCCTTCTGTCATCGTGTTTTGCAACCAGTTGCTCAATAATCCTACGCCGGCATCAATCCAGTCCATGGGATAACTGCCCAGCGTGAATGTAGCCTGAAACATCAACCACATGAAAAAAAAGAAAATCGGAAATCCCCAGAAACGGTGAGTCAACAAATCGTCCAACTCGCGTTTTTGTTTGCGTTTATCTACTTTAGGTTCTTTGTACGTTTCTTTCAGGGCGCCGTCGATGAATCCGTATTTTGCGTCGGTAATAATAGTTTCGGAACGTTCTCCGTATTCTTTTTCCAGCTGGGCAATGGCTTTTTCGGCAGCTGATTTTATATTTTCGTAGTTATCGTATTTTTCCAACCAGGCCAGTGTTGTTTTGTCGGTTTCGAGCAGTTTTACTGCAATGAAACGCGATGATAATGTTACCCTGATAGCAGGATTTTTCCATATCTCGGCCTGGATATCGTTGATTGCCTTTTCAATGGATGGTCCGTAATTGATGTGAATATGGCGTACACTCGGGTCGCGGTCTTCGTAAACTTCTATCAATTTGGCAAATAAATCATCAATCCCTTTCCCTTTCGATGCAATAGTCGGAATAATCGGAATGCCAATCATCTCGCCGAGCCCATGGTAATCGAACTTTACCCTTTTGTTTTCAAGTTCGTCGAACATGTTCAGCGCTATCACCACCTTGATATTCATGTCGATAAGTTGTGTGGTGAGGAACAGGTTCCGTTCCAGGTTCGAAGCGTCGACTACATTAATAATAATATCCGGATGTTTTTCTATAATATGAGTTCTTACAAAAAGCTCTTCGGGCGAATATTCGGTAATGGAATAGGTTCCGGGTAAATCGACAATTCTGAAAGTGTAATCGTCTTTTTTCAGGGTAGCTTCTTTGGAATCGACGGTTACTCCTCCATAATTTCCGACGCGCTCGTGCGAACCTGAGGCATAATTAAAAAGTGTGGTTTTACCGCAATTCGGATTCCCTACCAAAGCAACATTGATTACTTTTCCTTTTTTAATGGCCGAAACTTTAAGTGTTTCTTCGTCGATAACACCATTGAACTCGATGCCGAGCAGGTTTTTGGCTTCTTCAACCGAAACTACCTCAACCAATTCGGCCTCGCTTCGCCGCAATGAAACCTTGTAGCCCATTATTTCGTATTCAACCGGATCCTGCAAAGGTGCATTTTTGATAACCGTTACTTTTTTCCCTTTTACGAAACCCATCTCGGTAATGCGTTTTCTGAAAGCGCCATGTCCCAATACTTTGGTAATGATGGCTTCATCGCCGGTCGGAATATCGGAAAGATATGTATTATTTGTTGTCATTTTTTATTCGATTTTTCGCGCCTGCCTGATGGCAGTCAGGTTCTGCGTTTCGCGTTTAATGTTTTGCGTTTTGAGTTGGTAACCTGTAACCTTAATCAACTTTCTTTTTTAAAATTCCACTCCAAAACGAAAAAACCCTACTAATGCGTTTTCTAATTTGGTGTCTGTTCCTGCCGGATTTATAATATATTGGATGTCGGGACGAACATAAATGTTTGAACAAATCTGATAGTGATAAGTGAATTCGAGGGCCGTTTCGCTGCCGACCTGATTCGAATCGATACCGGCATGAGCAATTGCAACTCCCATAGAATCGTCGGGACGATGATGCAATAACCCTGAATAATTACAGCCTAAACTATAATAGTGATTATGATTATTTATACTTTTAGGACTTAATCCTATTTGCGAAAAGACAGTTAAATTATCAGTGAACTTTTGATTTCCAACAAAATAAACGCCACCATTTTTTTGTTCTTTATCAATATCGTCATTATGTTGATGATAGTAAACCCCTAACTTGTAATTGCCACCTTTTTCGGCTACCAGGCTTTTTATTAACTGTACTTCGCTTATTAATAAAACCCCCTGATCTTTACTGAGTTTCCAATTTGTGTTGTACGGATTATTTTCAAAATCGTCGGGAGTTCCATCGAATATTGCAGCTTGCCATATCCACGATGGCGAAATATCCCATTTTAAATTAACTCCCAATGCTGTTAATGGAAATATGGGAGAAGGAATATTATCGGCAATACTTGAATGAATTCCGAAAGAACTGTTGTTAAAAATGCTTGCATAATCATCGGCTGCAAAGTTAACATTCAAATCCTGTAACCCTGCGGTGAAAGTTAAATTCCCAATCCCTTGACGGAACCACAATTCGTAGAGCCAGGTAATATTCCCTGCTTCTATGTTGGATACTCCCTGAAAATCACCAACTAATGTTGCCGAAGGTTCGCCGCCATGTGTGTTTGCCATTTTGATAAATGCCTTGCCACCTTGCCACCAGTCAACTTTTTCCGAATCGAAACCGGCATGAATGGTAGCCATACCCAGGTAGGTGGTTCCTGTTTTTATCCCGCCTTTGAAGTTGCTAACCATGTCGCCCGTATAAGAAGCCCCGAAACTTATTGCGGGAAAAGTAGTTTCCTGCCCTTTCAAAGGATTCTTTGTTATGATAATTATCATCGTAAAAATCACAAAACGATTCTTTGTTTTCATTGATAAATTATAGTATTCAAACCACGAGCAAAATTATCCCTTTTAAATTTCTTATTTATCCCTATTAATGCTTATTTTTTTCTTTTAAACTCACTATAAATGGTTATACAAAATTTTTTTATGCTGAAATTTATGTTTTTTACCGATAAACAGTGTTCCCATTCATTAATGGGCGTTTTCTTGCAAACAGTATTTATCCGAAATATTAGCGGAAAATATCATTTGCTGACCATTCGTTTTTTAATAATATCCAAAGGAGATTGAATTATTTTCATTAAATTTGCGACTTAAATTTTAAAAAAAAAAATATGTCAATTCAATTCGGAAAAACATGGTGGGGAGAGCATTGGTTGCGCTCGTTGGAAAATGTGGATTATGACAATCGTCTGCCCCGTGGCGCTTCCTATGCCCGAAACGGCTATGTGAAAGAAGTGAAAATAAAGGAGAACATGATCAATGCCAAGGTTGCCGGAAGTCGCCCAACGCCTTACAGGGTAAATCTGATTGTTCCGCCGTTTTTCGAAGAGCAAGTGGAAGTGCTAATGGAAAGCATTATCAAACGTCCGGTTTTGATTTCCAAATTGCTGAACCGCGAACTTGACCCCGAAATATTGACCATAGCAGAAGAAGCCGGACTAAAGGTTTTTCCAAAACAATGGACTGATTTTAAAATGCAATGTTCATGTCCCGATTGGGCTGTGCCTTGCAAGCATTTGGCTGCGGTAATTTATATGGTGAGCCGTGAAATTGATAACAATCCTTTCCTCGTTTTCGAGATTCATAGAGTAAATTTGCTGGATGAACTGAAAAAGCGGGGAATTTTTATAGCCGACCAAAAGAAAACTGAAATCCCATTATTGGCAAACCTGCTTAAAAGTAAAAAAGTCGGCAAAGAAGAATTTGATGAGGAAAGAGTGTACGACAGGGTGGATTTTTCACAATTACACAACATCGCCGAAGCATTGGTGCAATTGTTACCCGATTCACCACCCTTTTATTCGTCGGGCAATTTCCGCGATAAGTTTTCGTTACAATTTTTACGAAATGTCAAAGAAACAAACCGGATTTTTGCTAAGAAGCTGGACTTTGATGCCGTTTTTCCAACTAAAAATAAAATACCCGAAATAAATTTCCACACGACCGTTTCGGTTATTATCGATAGTAATAACAAGGTTGAAATTTCGGGAGAGAACCACTCCCTGAAAAAACCGGAACAACTTATCCCTGCTCTTTTTCGGCTCAACCCTGACCGTTTACCCGATTATCAACCTTCGGTGGCAGCCATGCATAAAGTTCTTTTTGCGTCCTTGCATTTGGTGCGTAACGGGAATATAGTTCCACAAATTGTTCAATTGGAAAACAAGCAGTTTGCAGTTCGCTGGTTGCCTGCCCAAATCGACAGCGAAGTACGATTGTTATTGGAAAAATTAGATAAAATTCTGCCTCCCCATTTGCTTTTTTCTCCTAAAACGGTTCGAAAAGAGGAGCAAATTTTGCCACTTGAAAACCAAACTATCGAACTGCTTTCCATTTTTGTTTCGAAATTAGTCGCCCACTTATCCCGACCATCGAACGGCGATTTATTTGAAGATATTTTTTTTAAAAACAAGTCTTATTCATTCGCAGGAGTGGGCGAAAATGCATTGAGTGGCGGCATAAAAGTCTGGCTCGACCGATTTCACCTTTCTGCTGAAAATTACAAACCGGTAATTACAGTAACGGATCTTGAAAATGAACAGTTTGATGTGCAGGTTAGCATCGAAGATATTTCGGATACAGAAAAATTACCCGTTCCCATTTCCAAAATTCTGAAGGAAAAGCAGTACGAAAAACAACGGTTCAAAATCCTGCAAACGCTTTCCTTGTTGTCGCCGTTTATTCGTGGTTTGGATACACATATTAATTTAGGAGGTAACCAGCCTATACTTTTCGATATCAAGGAATTTTCGCCTTTTTTAATGGAGGTGCTTCCTGCTGTCAGGTTGTTGGATATAAAAATTTTATTACCCAAATCATTACAGCATTTACTTCGTCCTCAGGCATCATTAAAACTTAAACGCAACGCAGATCAACAAGGATATGTACGATTGGATGATTTGCTTTCGTTCGACTGGCAAGTAGCCATTGGCGATACGCTTATTTCGCCCGATGAATTCAAAAAACTGTTGAAAAACGCCACGGGACTTTTCCGCTTTAAAGAGAACTACATTTACGTGAATGAAGCCGAAATAGAGAAATTATATAAATTTTTCAGTGGAGAAAAACAGCTGAATTCCTATCAGTTGCTTCAAACGGCTTTGGCAGAGGAATATGAAGGCGCGCCGATTTCGCTTACCGACGAAGTGCGCGATATGATTACAGAACTTACTTCCACCGAAGATATTCCGCTTCCCGCCGGTTTAAATGCGCAACTTCGGCCGTACCAACATCGTGGTTTTTCGTGGATGTACCGCAATAGCCGGATTGGTTTTGGCAGTATTCTGGCCGACGATATGGGTCTGGGAAAAACGCTGCAGGTAATTTCTATTCTGTTGAAATTCAAGGAAGAAAAAGCGATTAATGATAAACATAAAGCCTTGGTGGTCGTCCCAACTGGATTGCTCACTAACTGGGAATCGGAAATCCGGAAGTTTGCACCATCGGTTTCGTCTCATATTTTTCATGGCAGCGCAAGGGATATAAAACTTTTTGATGCCGACGTAATGCTTACCACTTACGGCGTATTGCGCAGCGATGCCGAATTGCTCAAAAAACACAAATGGCAGGTTATGATTATCGATGAAGCGCAAAACATTAAAAATCACGACACGGCTCAGGCAAAAGCCATAAAAAGCATACCTGCCAATATTCGCATTGCCATGAGTGGCACGCCGGTGGAAAACCGCCTCACAGAGTTTTGGTCTATAATGGATTTTACCAATAAAGGATATTTGGGTAATGTAAAAACATTTAAAAATGAATATGCAGACCCCATTCAAGTGTTTAATGATGAGCAAATTGTGGCAAAATTCCGCAAAGTAACTTCACCATTTTTGATGCGCCGAATGAAGTCTGACAAATCTATTATTTCCGATTTGCCTGACAAAGTGGAACAAAACCAATTCGCATTGCTCACCAAACAACAAATCGCGCTCTACGAAAAAACCATGCAAGAGGCTATGGAAGAAATCGAAGGATATTCTGACAAAGAATCGCTCTTTAAACGACAAGGTTTGGTGTTGCAAATGATCATGGCATTGAAGCAAATTTGCAATCACCCCACCAATTTCCTGAAAAATGGAAACTTCGACCCGATGCTTTCGGGGAAAATGGAATTACTTTTTGAATTGCTCGACAGCATTATCGAAGCGGGAGAAAAAGTGTTGATTTTTACCCAATTCAGGGAGATGGGCGATTTGTTGGAACGTTTTATTACCGAACGTTTCAGCGAGCGACCGATGTTTTATCACGGTGGAAGCAGCGTAAATCAGCGGAACGAGATGGTGGAACGATTCCAGCACAACCGTGCCGACAAAATCTTTATTCTTTCGCTCAAAGCAGCCGGAACTGGCTTGAACCTCACAGCCGCTTCGCATGTTATTCATTACGATCTGTGGTGGAATCCGGCAGTGGAAAACCAAGCTACCGACCGCGCTTACCGCATAGGGCAAAAGAAAAACGTAATGGTACACCGCATGATTACCAAAAACACATTTGAAGAAAAAATCGACGAAATGATTCAAAAAAAGAAATATTTGGCTGATATGACTGTTGCCACAGGCGAAAACTGGATTGGAAAACTCAGCAATAAGGAATTAAGGGAGCTATTTGGATAACGAAAGAGGATAACCTGAAAATTGAAACAGATAAATCCGATTCCTATGAACTCACAACAACTTTTAGACGAAATTCTCCGAATACTCCGGACGGTGAAAGTTAATAACTGCAAAAGGGGCTATAATTCCTGCAAAGTGAAATTTTGTAACTACTCAGCACCCTAAAAAATTTGATAATAATTAGCCATTTACTTGATTGTTATCTATTTAAACTCTTTGCCCCGAAGGGGCTAAATATGAATAACCCCCAGTAAGCGAAGCGCAACTGGGGGATAATGAAACAATCCCCCTCCTTTTGATTTTCAGTTCGACAAAGTCGAACTGAAAATCAAAAGGTTATAAAAATATAGGGTGCTGAGTAGTTACGAAATTTTGATTGAGGAAGAGGAGGAAATTGAGATTCCGGTAAAATTTCTGTCATGAATTTGATGAAATGGAAATGAGAACGGGAGTTTCCATTGACGAATTAAACCTGAAGCATTTCGTGGGGGAAAACTGTATTGAATTTTACCATTTGGAATCGAGCGAATCATTTAGAAAAATGGAGAGTTTTACAGTGCAACTTTCAGACAAACAGCAGAAAAACCAAATGCAGACGGTTTCGCAAATAGTTACCGGTAATCTTTCAGATACGGGAAAAACCATGTTAGCCTATCTGTTGCGAAAGCCGGAATTGTTTCACAACGATATTTTCATGAATAAAAAAAGAGGTTGAGATGGATGGATTAATTTAAAAAAGCATTTCGGCAAAAGGGATGAGTAAAGCAGTCATGATCCCCATAATGCCAATAGCCAATCCGCTGATAGCTCCTTCCAAAGCGCCCATTTCCAAAGCCCTGGCTGTTCCCAGCGCATGTGAGGCCGAACCCATAGCCAATCCTTTGGCTATTTTACTTTTAACGCCTATTTTTCGTAAAATAACAGGCCCTACCAACCCGCCGAAGATACCGCAGACTACCACAAAAGCCGCAGTCAAAGCCGGAATTCCGCCTGTTTTCTCTGCCAGACTGATGGCAATAGGCGTTGTAACCGATTTGGGAGCCAGCGAAGCCATAAGCACTTTATCTGCTCCGAAAGCCTTGGCAATCAAAACAACGCTGATGATACCCACAACACTGCCCACAAATACAGCGGTTAAAATGGAAAGCACATTGCCTTTAACATGTTCCATCTGTTCGTAAAGCACATATCCCAAAGCTACGACACTCGGTCCGAGCATGAAATTCAAAATGCGGGTGTGGTTATAAAATGTCTGGTATTCGATTCCTGTAATTTTCAGAAAGGGGATGATAATCAGCATGGCAATCAGCAAAGGTTGCAATAGCGTGATATTCGTTTTTTTATACACGATAATGCCCAAATAAAACGAACCCATTACCAAAGCCAACAGAAAGACTTCGTTGTTGATGTAAGGCCTGATTTGTTCCATCAGATTATTCATGCTTGACTTCTCCTTTCTTTCTGCGTTTCTCCAACCGTTCCTGAATCAGGGCAACCGTTATGATAGTAAGCGCCGTACTCACGGTTATGGCAGCCACAATGGCGACCAGAGAATTGGAAACCAGTTCGGCATAAACCATTAAACCGACTCCCGCGGGTACAAAAAACACAGCCATATTTTTGGTAATCGTTGTAGCGACAGAACGTACCTTCCCGGGATCGAGTATTTTAAAAAATAATGCCAGGAACAATAAAATCATTCCCAATACACTACCGGGAATAAAGCCATGGATGAGCTTGCTAAGCAGTTCGCCCAAAAAATAGAAAAGTAAAATGTAAAACGAACCTTTTACCATTGGATACTGGGTTGATATTATAACTTTACAAACGAATAACTTGACGAGAAGTTCTGTATTAACCCGTTTAATTGAACTGAATTGTCAATTGCTCCGCCTTTGACGATGAAGTTTTGTTCAATTCAAAAAGCCTTGCTCCTTTAAAACGGCAAGGAATTTTTCGCTGAAGAACTCATTGTTTTTGCGTGAATAACGAATATCAGTAAATACCTGTGCCAATGTTTCTTTGTTATTTTCAGTTACAAAGTTTTTGTAGAACTCGCTGCTTTCTTTTTCGGTGTAAAGTTCATCTATTTTTTCAGGAATATAATCCCTGTAAGTTTCGTGATGAACCACCGCTTCGATGGGAAGGCGGTCGGTTAGCTCGGGCGTAAACTCGGGATAACCAACGGTGATGGTGGTAACCGGAACGACAAGTTTGGGTAAATTAAGGATGTCGATAATTTCACCAGCATTGTAAGTGGTTGTGCCGAGATAACAAATTCCCAAACCTTGACTTTCGGCTGCCACAGCAAAAGTCTGGGCAAAAATAAGTGCATCGATGGCGGCTGCCATAAACGATTGGAAGTTATTGTACCCCGGTTCGGCATTGCGTTGCTCGCACCATTTTGTAAAACGATTGAAGTCGGCGCAAAAGGTGAGCGCTGCAGGGGCATCTGTTATCATGGGCTGATTGAAATGTGCGGGAGCCAGTTGTCGCTTTATTCCGGCATCGGTGGTAACGACAACACTGTAAGCCTGCATGTTTCCGGTGTTCGAAGCTTGTGCGGCAGCTTTTAAAAGCGTGTTTATCAATTCGGGACTAATGTGCTTGTCGGCATATTGGCGAATGGTACGATGTTGATTCAGAATGTCTAACATAATTATTGATTGTGGAAAATAAGGTAACTACTCAGCGCCCTAATAAATTTGATAATAATCAGTCATTTAGTTGATTATTATGTATTTAAACTCTTTGCCCCGACGGGGCTAAACCTGCCTGCGGCAGGCAGGTATGCATAACCCCCAGTAAGCGAAGCGTAACCGGGGGTTAATGAAACAATCCCCCTCCTTTTGATTTTCAGTTCGACTTTGTCGAACTGAAAATCAAAAGGATATAAAAATAAAGGGCGCTGAGTAGTTACAAAATAAGTCTGTCTAAATTTCATGCAAATATACAGAGAATATAACAATTGTAAAGATGCGTTGATTTGAATTTTTGAAATCGGATTAAAAACAGCAGAACATAAAAACAATTTTCTTGTTTTTATATGCAGAAATTCATAATTATTCAATAACTTTGCATTTTAAAAATTACAGAATTATAATAACTTCAATATTGAGCTATTATGGCATTACAGGTTGGCGATAAAGCTCCTGAAATATTAGGCATAAATCAGGATGGTATCGAAATCAAATTATCGGATTTCGCAGGTAAAAAAGTGGTGTTGTATTTCTATCCGAAAGATAATACCCCAGGTTGTACGGCGCAGGCATGCAGTTTGCGCGATGGTTATGATGATTTACGTAAAGCCGGTTACGAAGTGATTGGCGTAAGCGCCGACAGCGTTTCGTCGCATCAAAAATTTATTGCTAAACAAAACCTCCCGTTTCAATTGATAGCCGATACAGAAAAGAAACTGTCGGGACAATTCGGAACATGGGGTGAAAAATCGATGTACGGCAGGCAATATATGGGCATGTTCCGTACCACTTTTATCATTAACGAGAACGGGATCATCGAACGCATTATTTCTCCTAAAGAAGTAAATACGAAGAGTCATGCGCAGCAAATTTTGTAGAATGAACTGATTAATAAAATATAAGGTAAAAACATGCGAAACAATTTTAATCCATGGCATCAGGTTGTGCCTCATACCGAAAATCCCGATGTAGTAAAGGGAATTATCGAAATACCTAAAGGAAACCGCGCAAAATACGAACTTGATAAAGATAGTGGTTTGTTACGTTTGGATCGAGTGTTGTATTCGTCAATGTATTATCCTCATAATTATGGATTTATTCCTCAAAGTTATTGTGATGACCATGACCCGCTGGATATTCTGATTCTTTCACAGATTGAAGTGGTGCCGCTGTGTATCGTTGAAGCAAAGGTGATAGGAGTCATGCGCATGTTGGATAATGGGGAAGCGGATGATAAAATCATTGCAGTGGCTTCGGGCGACCCCAGCGTAAATCATTATAATGATATTTCGGAACTGCCTCAATACCTGATTGCTGAAACGATGAGTTTTTTTGAAGATTATACCAAACTTGAAAATAAAACCGTGGTTATTGAAAAGTTTTTCGATAAACAAACGGCTCTTCAAATTATGGAAGATAGTTTCACGATGTACAAAAAACATTACGGCGAACTGCATAAGTGGTTTTTTGGATGATGTGTTTTTATGTTTTTAATTTTGATCCCTGCATTGTAGCCCGAAAGGTTTTATACAGGGATTTTTTGTTGATTGATTTTCTTTTTAAAACCTGTCAGGTATCAAAAACCTGTCAGGTTAAGTAATGTAATCAACATAATGTCGTATTTTTTGTAACTACTCAGCGCCCTAATAAATTTGATAATAATCAGCCATTTAGTTGATTATTACTCATTTAAACTCTTTGTCCCGAAGGGGCTAAATATGAATAACCCCCAGTAAGCGAAGCGCAACTGGAGGATAATGAAACAATCTCCCTCTTTTTGATTTTCAGTTCGACAAAGTCGAACTGAAAATCAAAAAGTTATAAAAATAAATGGCGCTGAGTAGTTACTATTTTTTGGACAAACTCAATAATGCGATATTTTTACCAGATGGTCAATTACCGTCCCAATAATTGGATTTTAGAATACAACATCATTTATTTTATGTTATTTATATAAAAAAACTGAGTATATTTGCGAAGCTAATTTGCGAAAAGGCAAATTTCTAAAGACTTAAACAGGTGAAAGAAAACGTAACTACTCAGCGCCCTAATAAATTTGATAATAATTAGCCATTTAGTTGATCGTTATGTATTTAAATTCTTTGCCCCGACGGGGCTAAATATGAATAACCCCCAGTAAGCGAAGCGCAACTGGGGGATAATGAAACAATTCCCCCTTTTGATTTTCAGTTCGACTTTGTCGAACTGAAAATCAAAAGGTTATAAGAATAAAAGGCGCTGAGAAGTTACAAATAATAATACATCACAAGACAAGATGAACAGGATTTATATGTTTCATTTTAGAGAACAGATGATCGAAACAACATACATTCAGCATTTTTTTCATTTGGAATATAATTTACAGGTTTATCCGGTAAATCCTGTCCCAAAAAAATAGAATCTGTCAAAGTACAATTAAAGAGTATTTTATAAGAACTTGATATTTATGAGTCCTGTTTATTTGGGTTCATTTACGTAATTTTTATTGAAAATCTGTGTTTTATTTATGGAATATACTACAGTCATAAAGCCTAAAAATAAACTTTTCGAAGTCGATCTGAAAGAAATCTGGCAGTACCGCGATTTATTTTCAATGTTTGTAAAGCGCGACATCATCACGCAATACAAGCAAACGATACTCGGTCCTACCTGGTTTTTTATACAACCGGCGCTGACGACTATCATGTACATGGTCGTTTTCGGCGGCATTGCCAAGATACCCACCGATGGTTTGCCTCAACCCATGTTTTACTTGGCAGGCATAGTCTGTTGGCAATATTTTGCCGATTGCCTGAATAAAACTTCCAACACTTTTACCGTTAATCAGGGAATTTTCGGAAAAGTGTATTTCCCTCGTTTGATTGTGCCGATGTCTGTTATAGCATCCAATCTGATGCGCATGGGCATTCAGTTATTGTTATTTATTGTCGTGTATATTTATTATTTAATCATAGGAGTACAGGTTGCTCCCAATGTTTATGTATTGTTGCTTCCCCTGCTTGTAATCATGTTGGCGGGACTGTCGTTGGGTTTTGGTATCATCATTTCGTCTATGACTACCAAATACCGCGACCTGACCATCTTGTTTTCCTTTATAGTGCAACTCTGGATGTATGCTACGCCTATTATCTATCCCTTAAGCACCATGTCGCCCGAAAAACAATGGATCATGGCCATCAATCCTGTAACTTCCATTGTGGAAACATTCAGATACGGAACCATGGGCGTAGGTACGTTCAGTTGGGGCATGTTGGCATATAGCTTCGGATTTATGGTTGTATTGCTGGTGATTGGAATCGTGGTGTTTAATAAAGTACAGCGGTCGTTTATGGACACAGTTTAAATAAAAACACGAATTACACGAATTAAATAAATACGAATTACACGAATTGATACGAATTACACGAATAAGAGAGATGGCAGATATACTATATAAGGATGAGAGTTATAAAATAATAGGAGCTTGTATGAAGGTGCATTCCGAACTGGGCGCAGGATTTCTCGAGTCGGTATATCAGGAAGCATTGGAGAAGCAATTCATGAAAGATGCAATACCCTTTGAACGTGAGAAGTATCTGAAAATTCAATTTGATGGTGAACAACTTAAAAAAACATTTAAAGCAGACTTCGTTTGTTATGATAAAATAATTGTGGAGCTAAAAGCTGCATCATTCATACATAGCGACAATATCGATCAAACAAAGAATTACTTAAAATCAACAAAATTTCAATTAGGTTTAATTGTCAACTTTGGACAAAAAAGTCTTGTTTATAAACGCATTCTTAATTCGTGTGATTCGTTTTAATTCGTGAAATTCGTATCAATTCGTGTAATTCGTATTTAATTCGTGAAATTAGTGTAAAATATGACAGCGATAGAATTTAATAATATTTCAAAACAATACCGTCTGGGTCTTGTCTCCACCCAAACCCTCAGCCACGACCTCAACCGATGGTGGAAGATGAACGTGCAGGGCAAGGAAGACCCATACCTGAAAATAGGAGAAGTGAACGACCGCGCTCATAAAGGCGTAAGTGATTATGTATGGGCGTTGAAGGACATTAACTTTAAAGTAGAACAGGGCGATGTGCTGGGCATTATCGGTAAAAACGGCGCCGGAAAATCTACCTTGCTAAAGATACTTTCTAAGGTAACCGCGCCCACCACCGGAACCATAAAAGCACGCGGGCGTATTGCCTCTTTGCTGGAAGTAGGCACGGGTTTTCACCCCGAAATGACGGGACGGGAAAATATCTACTTAAACGGCGCCATTATGGGAATGACCAAAGCAGAGATTACCCGCAAACTGGATGAAATTGTGGATTTTTCCGGTGTGGAACGTTATATTGATACGCCCGTAAAACGTTACTCCAGCGGTATGACCGTGCGCCTTGGTTTTGCCATTGCCGCCCACCTCGACCCCGAAATCCTGGTAGTAGACGAAGTCCTGGCCGTAGGCGATGCCGAATTCCAGAAAAAAGCCATTGGTAAAATGCAGGATGTATCGAAAGGCGAAGGGAGAACGGTGTTGTTTGTGAGCCATAATATGGGGAGTGTAGGAGACCTTTGTAATAATGCAATTATACTTTCAAATGGGTTGATAAGTAATAGAGGAAATGTAAAAGAAATTATTGATTTATATTTGTCTTCTGTTAATAATATTGAGTTGTCTAGGACATGGAATGATATAGAATGCGCACCAGGAAATAATATAATAAAGATTAAAAGAGTATGCTCTGTTGATTCTCAAAAAAAACCGGTTCTATATTCATTAACCTCAGAAAAAATAGGTATTTATATTGAGTACGAGGTTTTAAAAAACACATCATACTTTACACATGGTATAAATGTTTATACAACTTCGGATTTACATCTTCTTTCATCTCATGATAACAATGTATACCAAAATGACTCCATTATTGAAAAAGGAGTGTACAAGACAGTGGTTTGGATACCTTCCAACTTATTACAAAGTGGTGATTATTTAGTTAGTTTTGCATTTATGAGATATAATCCGTTCAATGTTCTCTTAACTACAGACAATCTATTGCGAATACAGATTGTTGATACTAAGAAGAGTTTATCAAGACCTGAAAATGTAAATGAATATATTCCAGGTCTAATCAGACCTAAATTATTATGGGATGAAAGAATAATAATAAATCAATAAAGAAGCCATTATGAACTGTCCTATATGTTCCAACGACAAATTTGAACAATCAATAGTTATCAAACAAAGATTAATTGACGAATGGGAATTAAACCCCGAAGAAGTTGATTATATAAACAAACAACAAGGTTTGTATTGTACGAAATGTTTGAGTAATCTTCGATCTATGACTTTAGCTCACAGTATATTGCAATATTTTTCATTGAAAGGCAATTTTCAACAAATTAATTATTCTATATTAGGTAGAGAAAAAAAAATACTAGAGATAAATGAAGCAGGGAATTTACATTCCATTCTAAATCAATTTGAAAATTATAGTTTTGCTGAATATCCTGAAATTGATATTCAAAAATTACCATATAAAAATGAAACTTATGATATATTAGTTCATTCTGATACACTTGAACATATTAAAGACAGCAAACAAGCATTGAAAGAATGTTTTAGAGTATTGAAAAACGATGGTGTTTTGTTTTATACCATACCAATTATCACTAATCGATTAACAAAACGACGTGATGGTTTGAGTAAAAGTTTTCATGGTAGCCAGAATGAAGAGCAGGGAGATGATTATTTGGTATGGACTGAATATGGTGCCAATTTTTGGGTAGAAATAATTGATGCCGGTTTTACAGAAATTACATTATATACATTAGGTGATACATCATCGCTATCTATTAGTGCAAAAAAGGTTGTAAATAAAAATTATTTGCCAATTACATTTTTATCTAATCGATTTCAATTAAAACGAATAAGAAAATATATAAGAAAAAAAATAAAATAAGGATGCAAGCAACAGGTGAAAGACTAATACCGGGATCAAAGAACTTCTCTGAACTGGAACACTTAAACAGATATTATTTTGTAGTTAACCAGGTCGAATTAAAAGATAAAAAAGTACTTGATATTGCATCGGGTGAAGGTTATGGCTCAAACATTTTAGCTACTTATGCCCAAAATGTCATTGGAGTAGATATTAGTAATGAAGCTATAGAACACGCAATAAAAAAATACAAGAAGGACAATTTAAAATATATACAAGGAGATGCAACAAGAATTCCATTGGAAGATAACGCTATTGATGTTGTTGTAAGCTTTGAAACGATAGAGCATCATGACAAGCATCATGAAATGATGCTGGAGATTAAACGTGTTCTTAAATCAGATGGTATTCTCATCATTTCTTCTCCCGACAAATACTATTATTCAGATGTGCCAAATTATAAAAATGAGTTTCATGTAAAAGAATTGTATTATGATGAATTTAAAACATTAATATCTTCATTCTTTAAAAAAACGTTTTTATTTAATCAAAGAACCTTTGGAGGATCTATTATATCTTTAGATGAAAATTACACACAATATACTTCTCCATTAGTTGTAGAGCAAACAGGTGAAAAACATCCGTTTTTGCCTGAATATAATGTTGCAATTGCTACGGACAATTTGAAATATAATATTCCTAATCAAATTGTTTTATATAAAGAACAAGAAGGGGTAATAACTAATCAAGATGTTGAAAATGCTGTTTATTCAAAAGAACTTGAAATAAAAAATAAAAGAACTTGGAAGATTGGCAATTTTATAATTTATCCATTCAAGTTATTTAAGAGTTTCTTAAATAAATATAAGTAGAGAAAAATTTGTTATTGTTTTTTTTATAAAATCGGTGAATAAATCATGCCCAAAGTTTCAGTCATAGTACCCAACTACAATCATACTCCGTATTTGTTGCAACGCATTGAGAGTATTTTAAATCAAACCTACCAGGATTTTGAATTAATATTGCTGGATGATTGTTCGACGGACAATAGTGTTGAGATATTAAAGCAATATGAAAATCATCCTAAAGTTTCTCATTTAATAATAAACGAACAAAATAGTGGAAATACATTTAAGCAATGGGATAAAGGCGTTCAGTTGGCAGTAGGAGAATGGATATGGATAGCAGAAAGTGACGATTGGGCAGAAAGTTTTATGTTAGAGAAATTAGTAGATGGATTTAATTCATCTAACAATATAGTAATTTCTTTCTGTCAATCTAAAAGAATAAATGCAGAAGGAGAAGAAACAGGGGACTGGAAAGATTGGACTGATGAATTTAATACTACTTTATTTAATCAGGATTTTACTGCGCCAGGAAAAGAATATATTTCACGATATTTGGTGAAAAAAAATACAATTCCTAATGCAAGTGCGGTAGTATTTAGAAAACAAGCTTATTTTCAGGTTAAAGGAGTAGATAAGGATATACGATATGTTTCTGATTGGTTGTTGTGGTTAAAACTTTTGTTAGTTGGGGATATTGCATTCACCGCTTATCCTTATAATAATTTTAGATATCACGATAATAGTGTTATTGCTAAAGCAGTATCATCAGATAAAGATATGTTTCAGTATAAATATGATATAATACTTAGGAAAAGATATTTGAAATATATTCGAAAGAATAAAGCGGATAAAAATATCACTGAGTTATTCAGGAAAAGACTTGCATTTGAGTGCAAAAGCGAAGCAAAACTTAATAAATCATTCAATAATAAAAAGGGAGGATTTAATTATATGATTGATCTCTTAAAATACGATAATAATAAATTAAAAGTTGTCTATTTAATAGTTTTCAGGTTTTTATTTTCAAAATAAAATTGATTTCAACATGATTTCACTTATTATCTGTTCCCGACAACCTGATATTCCGCAATCGTTGAAAGACAATATTGCGGAGACTATTGGTCTGGAATATGAATTAATCATAATTGATAATTCAAAAAATCAGTATTCCATTTTTTCGGCTTATAACGAAGGAATTCGTAGGGCACGATTCCCATATTTGTGTTTTATGCACGACGATATTTTATATCATACACAAGATTGGGGAAAAAAGGTGATTGAGAATTTTCAGGATGAAAAGGTGGGCGTGATTGGGGTTGGAGGATGTCACTATCTGTGTAAATATCCCGTTTCGTTATTATCATGGAAACTCGCTGAAAGGAATAAATTTTACTCCTTTAATTATATTCAAAGATATGATGAAAATAAAAAACACAAAACAGAGATATTCAATAATCTACAAAGTAAATCAGTAAATGTTGTTGCTTTAGATGGTATGTGGTTTTGTATAAAGCAGAACCTTTTTGAACATACAAGTTTAAAATTTGATGAAGAAAACTTTAAGGGGTTCCATTTTTATGATTTTGATATGTGTATGCAAATTCATGCTCTAAAAATGCAAACGAAAGTTATACCAGATATCTTAATAGAACATTTTTCTGATGGGACTTTTAATAAAGTCTGGTATGATAATGCTTTCATCTTTTATAAAAAATGGAAAAACTATTTTCCAATTGCTATAGGGCTTGACCTTTCAGATGATAAAATAAAGAATCTGGAATATGACTTAGTTATGGAATATATTCAATCAGCTGTTGATTTACAGGATGATTTACAAAAGCAGCTACAATCAATTAGTAAATCCAAAAGATATCGTTTAGGAAGATTTTTATTGTCTCCAATTAGATGGCTAAAAAAATGAATACAAAGAAAAAAATACTTTTAGTTCCTGATGGCTGGCCGGCAAATTTCTTTGACGAACAGATGGAAGCTGTTTCAGACTTATATGAATTTAAGGTGTTGCTGGGCTATCGTGACGTATTTGGTAAGAAAGAAGCAATAAGAAGATTTATAACAAACAAGCTTGAGTATTTTACTGTTGATTCTGCTGATATTTTTAGAGTTAATTATGCTTTTATAAATCAATTGACACCCTTTCTGGATAGAAAACAATGGAAGTATTTAATGCATAAATTTGATGAATGTATTTCTATTATATATGGAGAAGTAAAGCCGGATATAATTCATATCCAACAGTTAAGTGATACCGCTGTTTTTATTTGTGAATGGGCAAAAAATAATCAAGTTCCTGTTGTTATGAGCGAACATCTTTTATATGTCCGTCATCAGGTAAATGCTTTTCAGCGATTGAAAGAGCAGGTCTTTAAGCAAGTTAATATCGTACTTTGTGGCAGTAATTACCAATATCGAAATTTATTAACAAATGGAATTCAGTTTAAGAAGGCTGAAATTATAGGTAACCTGATTGTTGATACGTTTCTTCCCCAAATTTTTAGGTCGCAGGAAGGTAATCGCAAAATTGTCTTTGTTGCGAGTCATTTGGCAGATAAAGATATCGACGTTTTACTTGATGCAATCAAAATATTAAAAAGAGAGCATGTTGAAATTTCTCTTGATATTATTGGAATAGAACCTGATAAGAATTACCGGGTTGAAGTTGATAGTAAGTATAATTTGCAAAAAGATATTGCAAAAAGAAATTTGTCGGATATGGTTCATCTCAAAGGACGGAAGAATCGTCAGGATTTACTGGAATCCTATCAGAACTATTCTTTTTTAGTATCTTCCAGTCTTTCAGAGACCTTTGGAGTCGGCGTTGCGGAGGCGATTGCAAACGGGTTGCCTGTAGTATGTACAGATAGTGGCGGTATTCGTGAGTTTGTGGATGAATCAAATGGAATTATTGTTCCAATACGAAATCCTCAGAGCTTGGCGGATGCAATAAAAGAAATGTTTGAAAAAAGACATTTATATAACGCATCTGAAATATCGGAAAAAATTGTAACAAAATATGGCACTAAGGCATTTCGGAATAAGATTTTGCAGGTGTATGAGGATTGTTTAAAAGATTGATGATGAGTGTGAGTGATAAATACAAGTTTTCTGTTATTGTTCCGGTCTATAATGTAGCCGGTTATGTGGAACAATGCATAAGAAGTTTATATCATCAGGATATTCCATCTTCTGATTATGAGGTAATTGTTGTCGATGATTGCTCTCCCGATAATAGCAAAGATATTGTTCAATCGTTACAATCAGAATATCAGAATTTAAAACTGATTTCTTTATCCGAGAACATGAAACTGGGTTCAGCCAGAAATGTCGGTTTGCAAAATGCCGATGGAAAATACATTTGGTTTGTTGATTCGGATGATTTTATTGAGCCCGATGTGCTTAAATTATTTTATACGGAATTAGAAAAAGAAAATCTCGAAATTCTTCATTTTGATTATAAGGAGTTCAGTGATATAGATAAGAAATTAGTTCCTTACAGGGTTAATTATGAATTATCCACATGTTCCGGTATAGAATTTTATTTTGATTCTCACGAATTATGGTGGCAGAAAGGAGTAGAAGCCTGGCGTAAGATTTACAGAAGGTCATTCCTGCTTGAAAATAACTTATTCTTTGCAGAGAGAGTAATGTATGAAGATGTTGACTATTCTTTTAGAGTTTTTGCAAAAGCACAAAGAGTAAAGCATATCGATTTATCACCATATTATTATCGGGATAATTCTTCATCTATAACAAAAACAAAACTTACACCCGTGCATCTAAAATATTGGTTATTGCTTGCATTAAGGTGTGAAAAATTAAAGAAACAATTTTTAGATGAACTTGTTGATTCCCGTTTTATTACTGTCATCGATGAGTATAATAAATACCAGTTAGAGAAGATTTATTGTATACTTAAAACATTTGATAAAGAACAAAGAGAAGTGTTCAAAACCTTTTTGAAAGATTCAGATATCTCTTCATTGAGAAAATACATTTCCATAAAAAAGTATTTGTATTTAAAATACTATATGATATAAAATTTCAATAATTTATTATGAAAGTTTTTTCTTTTGATATTTTTGATACCTGCTTGGTAAGGAAATGTGGAGAATCACATAACTTATTTGATATATTGGCATATCTTGTTCTTGGAGAAAATTCTTCTGATATTCAAAGAATGGAATTTGTTGACATTAGAATAAAAGGTGAACAAAAAGCACGAATTACATCTCAGAAAGAGGATATTACAATTTACGAAATTTATGGACAATGTGTATTTGAAGGTCTAACTTCACTTCCAGTTGAAGAAATATTGATTTTAGAGGTTAAACTAGAAAAAGAATTTTTATTACCGGTTATAAGTATAAAAAGTTTAATAAAGAGCCTAAGAAAACAAGATCATAAAATTGTTTTTATTTCTGATATGTATCTTCCTTCCTGTGATATCGTTGAAGTCTTAAAAAGATATGATATATTTCAGGATGGAGATGATATCTATATATCAGGAGATATAGGACTTTCGAAATCTTCTGGTAACCTTTTCAAATATATTCAAGAAGAAAATGGTTATTCATATAAAAATTGGAAGCATTGTGGCGATAATAAATATAGTGATATTAAAGTCCCGGAATCGTTAGGAATACAAGTTCAATTTGTTAATCATAATTTCACTCCTTATGAAGAAATTTGGAAAAATTCATATGATACAAAATATCAATATTCAAAACTTTTAGCTGGTGTTTCAAGGGCTATTCGTTTGTCTTCTGATGAGGATTTGCAGGTTGATTTTACTGTGGATTTAATATCCCCATTATATGTACCTTTAGTTTATAAGATATTACTGAATGCTCAAAATGACAATATCGATACACTTTTTTTCCTTTCTAGAGATGCATATATTCTATTTATAATCGCACAAAGTTTACAATCATTATTTCCTTTCATGTCGTTGAAGTACATTTATATTTCTCGCGATTCTTTATATAATAATCATACGAATGAAGACCTAAGATTAGAATACTTTATTCAAACAGGATTAGCAACAGTTGAAAGAAAAAGTGGCATTGTTGATGTTAGAACTACAGGAAAAACTCAAAAAACCCTTAATGATTTATTGGAAAATAATGGATATAATAAAGTTAGAGGTTATTATTTCGAGGTTGTTTCAGAAGGAAGAGATTTTATATTTAATGAAGATTGTTATTTTGAATTTTATAACAATAAAAAATATATTAACCCTCTACTGAATGGGCTTGCAGATCATTCTGATTTATTAGAACATTTTTTCTCATTAACAGATAAACCGAGAACAATAGGTTATAAAAAAATAGACAATGAAATATGTCCTGTTTTTGAAAATGTGGATATCGATGATATCAAAATGAAAAACCTGAGTATTATTGCCAATGTACATTGCGATGCTGTTCTGAAATTTACTAAAATATTTATTCAAACGAAATTATATAAATATGCTGATAATATTCTATACTCTCTTGCAATTCCGACTATTTGTAGTTTCGGGAATAAACCTCAAAAGCATTATTTACGAGCATTAGTTGACTTTGCTGTATATGATGAACATCGTTGCCAATATGTTCCATATATTATTAAATTTAAATTAAAAGATTGGTTATATTTTTTCTTTTGTAGGGAAAAAATATATAATCAGTCTCGTTGGAAAAACGGTTCATTATATTTAAATGTAAGTGATTTTACAATTGATTTTTATCACAGAATAAAAATTTTAAATAAATAAAAATGACTATTCTCTTCATCACCCATTATTCCGGCATGTATGGAGCCAATCAGTCGATGTGTCGGTTGATGGTGGAGTTGTGTGAGAAATACGGCGTACATCCTGTTGCATTATTATCCCGTCGCGGTGAAATATGTGATTTTCTGGATCAGCATGAAATAAGCTATTATATATCCCATTTCTATTGGTGGGTGAATGAAGGGAAAGGAGTTTTTCAGTATTTACTCAACCTGCGCAAGCAAATCATAAACCTCTTAGAGCTAAGAACAATAATCAAACTTGTAAAAGGAGAGAAAATTGATTTAGTTTATAGTAATTCTGTCACCATAAATATAGGGTTTCTGTTAAGCCGTAAGTTACAATGCCCGCATTTATGGCACATAAGGGAAACATTGCAAGCCTATGATTTCAAATATTCATTACCGGATTTTATGGTGAAGAAAATGTTCGATAAAGGCGCTGATAAGTACGTCGTTATCTCTGATTATCTAGCGAAAGATTATGCAGGTTTATTGCCGGTTGAAAAGATACAACGGATATATAATGGTATCGACTTTTCAAGAGGCAATCCAAAAACAGAAAAAAAAACCGGAATAATTAATATCTGTATGATGGGTATCATTTCGGATCAGAAAAACAACCTGGATGCACTGAAAGCGCTCTGTATATTGGTGAATAAATATAAGCTGGCGAATATACGTTTGCACTTCATAGGCGGACATAAAACTGATTATTTACAAGTGCTGAAAAGATACATTGCTGAAAATGAACTGGACAACTATGTTGTTTTCCACGGCCATATCAAAGAAATTGACCCTGTTTTATCGGAAATGCATTTGGGATTGATGTGCTCGCGCGATGAAGCTTTCGGGAGAGTTACCGTGGAATATATGATGCACGGAATGCCTGTGATTGCGAGTAATTCCGGCGCAAATCCTGAAGTTGTAAAAGATAATGTTAATGGATTTATTTATACTTTATACAATGCGGATGAATTGGCGGAAAAAATTTATAAATTTGTAAGCGACCCTGATTTGTTAAAACAAATGGGAGAGGCTGCTTATGAATACGGAAAAAGTAATTTCTCTTCCGAACAAAATACCAGGGCAATTTATGATGTTATGAAGGAATTGGTTGGTAGTAAATAGTTCATCAAGTTTGTAAAGTTCATCAAGTAAGAAAGTTTATAATCAATAGTTTATAATTAATCACAAATCACTAATATAGAATCATGTGCGGAATTTCATCCATATACAGATATAGCAAGGTAACTGAATCAGATATAACAAAGTTGCATGTCATGAATGACGAAATGCATTATCGCGGACCTGATGACCGGGGAGTTTGGAACGATGATCATTGCGGTCTGGCGCAGGTTCGTTTGTCCATTATTGGGTTGCAAAAAGGCAAGCAACCGCTTTTTAATGAGGATAAATCATTGGTTCTCATTTGTAATGGTGAAATATATAATTACATAGAGATCAAAAAAGATTTAATTGCCAAGGGTCATGTTTTTAATTCGGAAAGTGATTCGGAAACAATTCTGCATTTGTATGAGGAATATGGCGTAAACTGTTTGGAACACCTCCGTGGTATGTTTGCCTTTTGTTTGTGGGATACTAAACAGAAACAACTTTTTGCTGCTCGTGACCGGATTGGGGAAAAAACTTTGTATTATGCGCAGATTCCGGGTGGGGTAGTGTTTAGCACTGAATTGAAGGCAATATTGAAATTTTATATTGATAAACCGCAAATCAATTTGGAAACATTGGCTGAACCAATCAGATATACCTCTCCTCTGAACCCCAAAGATACTTACATAGACCAGATTAAACGTATTGAACCCGGCCAGTATATTTTGGTTGATGACAAGGGGTTGCTTCAATTTAAATATTGGAAAAGAAATTTGTCCGGTACTTTCAGCGGTACATTTGAACAGGCGAAAGTTGAAACGTTGCGGTTGATGCGTGAATCGATTGATATTTCATTGCGCAGCGACGTTCCCATTGCCGTGATGCTGAGTGGAGGGATCGATTCGAGTGCCATAGCTGCCCTGGCCAAAGAAACAGGGCGTGAGGTACATACTATAACCGCAGGGTACAAAGGCCAGTTTGACTGTGATGAACGTGATGTTGCCCGCCGTTTTGCTCAGGAGAAAGGATTTATTTACCATGAAGTTGAAATGGACGAATCGGATTTTAAAGACTGCTTTGATGAACTGACTTTACATTTGGATGAACCAATCACCGATATAGCCGCTTTACCTCAGTGGGCATTATATAAAAAGGTGAAAAGTTTAGGATTTAAAGTATTGCTTGGTGGCATGGGGGGTGATGAATTGTTTTACGGGTATGATTACTGGAACCGTTTTGCCGAATCGTTAACTTTGCATCGCCGACACCAGGATTTGTTTCCATGGAAAGGAATGGAAAAGAAAAAAGCATATATCCGCTTTGTATTACAGAACTTTAAATATATTATGTTTGCAGGTTATCCCCTAAAAATAGCCGATACTTCCATTGGTCACTGGACATACAATGATTACCGGAAGTTTGCACGGAATGCAAGTTTTGAATATAATGGTGAACAGTTTTCTTTCAACGATGCCGACATCCATTTTTCTTTTGAAAATACGAAGTTTGATAATGAACTGGATTTTGTTTATGACTTTCTTTTTTCGAAAACTATGACTATGGCCTATCTGTACCTTTCCGATCGGTTGGGGATGGGTAATTCCACCGAAATACGCTCCCCTTTGCTGGATTACAAGCTGGTGGAATTTGTTTCCTCCCTGCCGGTAGAGATGAAATACAGGAAAGGGCAGCCAAAGTTTTTCATGAAAGAGGTGCTCAAAGGGATAGTCCCCGATTATATTTTGAATGCACCAAAACGAGGATTTACACCTCCGGGCTCGTTTGTCGAAGATGTTGCTGAAAAATATACCTATCAAGTTTTTAAATCCGACTTTAAATTTTATAATTCAGTGCTGGCTGATAAATTATTATCTTTAAATAAGGCTAAATTCAGTACGGATTTTTAGATATATATACCGATTTAAATAAATTTTCGAAATGATTCAAGTAATTCAAAAAGTAACAAATAAGCTAAAACGCAAAACAAAAAAAGTCTTGAAACGGTCGTTTCTAAGACCTGTTATTTGGGGTAATCTCCGACGTTCAACGCCTTTTAGTAATCTATTTGGTTACGACAGAGGTTCTCAGTCAATAGCCCGATATTATATCGACCAGTTCATATCTGATAATGCTGGCGATATTAAGGGAACTGTTCTTGAAATAGGTGATGACACGTATACAAAACGATGTGGATTGGAAGTAAATCATTCGGATGTTTTGCATGTACAGCAGGGCAATGTGAAAGCAACTATTGTTGCGGATCTTACATGTGCCCATGAAATACCCGATAATACCTATAATTGTATTATAATGCCGCAGACAATACAATTTATTTATGATTTTCGTTCTGCGTTGAAGCATACTTATCGCATTTTAAAACCTGAAGGAGTCTTGTTGATTACGTTGTCGGGTATAACACAGATAAGTCAGTATGATATGGAACGTTGGGGTGATTATTGGAGATTTACATCCCTGAGCGCAACTAAACTCTTCGAAGAGTTTTTTCCTTTGGAAAATATCACCGTACAAGCACATGGAAATGTGCTTTCTGCTGTTTCTTTCCTTGAAGGGTTGGCAAGCAGGGAACTTAAAAAATCTGAACTTGATTTTAATGATCCTAATTATGAGGTTATTATCACAGTCAGAGCTGTAAAATAATAAAAATTAGAGAAGACATAATTTGCATAAATAGTTTGTAATTAGTTAATCTATGAACGATAGTTTAGCTCCCATAGTTTTATTTGTCTATAATCGTCCTTTTCATACCGAACAGACTTTATCTGCTTTGCAGCAAAATGATTTGGCGAGACAAAGCACGCTTTATATTTACTGTGACGGTAATAAAGAAAATACTTCGGTAGAAAACACAGAAAATATAAGGGCGGTTCGCCGTATAGTTAAAGAGGTACAGGGATTCAAAGAAGTGTTTATCATCGAATCGGAACAAAATAAAGGGTTGGCGTGCTCCATCCAGTCCGGTATTTCTGAAATAATAAAAAAACACGGACGGGTGATTGTTTTGGAGGATGATTTAATTACATCGCCTGCTTTTTTAAGTTATATGAATAAAGCTTTGGCCTATTATGAAAATCGCAAATCGGTTTTTTCTATCAGTGGCTACAACATGCCTTCCACGTTAATGCAGATACCGGAAGATTATGAATATGATGTTTATGTCAGTCTGAGAAATGATTCGTGGGGATGGGGTACCTGGGATGACCGATGGAACCAGGTTGATTGGAATGTATCGTCCTATCCAGCTATGTTGAAGAGCAAACAGCTTCAGGAAGCATTTAACCGCGGCGGGGATGATATGTTTGAAATGTTGCAAAAGCAACAAAGCGGAAAGCTGAACATCTGGTCCATTCAGTTTACCCTTGCTCATTTTATGAATCATGCTGTTTCTATAGTTCCAACAGTTTCGTATGTAGATAATGTCGGGTTGGATGGAAGTGGTGAAAACTGCGGACTCAACCCTTCACTTAAAAACAAAACCTTGTGTACAAATGAAAATATACGGTTTCTTGATATATTGTACGAAGATAAACGTATTATTAATGCCTTTTACAGTGCTAATTGCAATAAGAAACGTCCGCTCTGGCAAAAAATGCTGAACCGGCTAAGCCGATTGTTGGGGCGGAAAAATATATTTGTGATTAAGAAAAAAATATATGATTAAGCCGAATAAGAAAATTATACAGGATTAAATAATAAATTGGCATGGTGGATTATAGCATATTGATTATTTTGGCAGTTTTATTTCTGTTGGTTTTTGGTTATTTCCGGTTGTTTTATCCGGCACAGACCATGCCGGTGGGAGTAGCGGTGGAAATAAATACGCCGGATCCGGATAAATACAGGAACGATTGCCTCCATCCCTGCGTTCGCTTTATTCCGGAAGGTTTTATGGGCCACAACTGGTGGATGATCCAGTCGCCTTATTATGGGAGAAACAGTAAACTGGAGAACCCGATGCTTTATTTTTCCAGGGACGAAACTTTTCCGTTAAAATGGGAGTGTATGGGTTTGGTTCGTGATACTCCTCCTACGGGTTTTAATTCGGATCCGACGTTGTTTTATGAGGACAATCGGCTTTGGATTTTTTGGCGCGAATGTTTAACCCCGCTTTGCCATGATTTGAATGTAACCCGGGCAACCGTCGGAATCAGTACCCGCGATGGAATCGACTTTAGTCCCTTACAAGTTTATTTGACCGAAAAAGAGTCAAACATTGACAGGGAACAATGTCCGATTCTCCTGAAACGGGGAGATAAATATCTTTTTTATGCTGCTTATTATCAATATAAACCGGTAAGGGAAGGTCTTGGATTAGCTATTTGGGAAGGAACAAATCTTGAAAAACCGGATTTTAAATTGATCGGGACACCTAAAGTTAAACCGGTTTTTACTTGCGATAAGTGGAAACAACTGAAAATAGCAAATCATTACTTCTTCCTGCCAAGACCATTGAAATATGATATCTGGCATTTCGATTTATTCGAATATGAAAATAAACTTTTTATGTTTTCGGCAGGAGAGTGGGGTGACAATATTATGTTAGGTGTATCCTCTGATTATAAAAATTTTAAAACAAGACGAAAGCCTCTTGTTAATGCGCATTATACCGAACAAATTGAAGGATACAGGCCTTATTTTTACAAACCTACCGGATATATAACGCATAATACCGTGTATCTTTATTACACAACTCCGGGGAAAATAGACAGAAATAGAAATGAATTGTTTTTTACAAAAGGAAAATTGAAAATGTAGCGAATATATTTATGAAACTCACCATTATCACTATCAACTACCACAACGCCCAGGGTTTAAAAAAGACCATGGAAAGCGTATTGAATCAGACTTCTAAAGATTTTGAATACATTGTGGTGGATGGGACGACCTCACCCCCGACCCCTCTCCTTGAGGAGAGGAGAACTGCTTCCTAACTGTATCGTCTTGAAATTTGTTTACAGTTTTTAATTTGATAAAGCGATATTATTCAGAAAAATCTATTATTTTTGTAAGTCGTATTATAATATTAGTAATCGTTTAAAATGACATCAAATAGTAATATAATACAAATTAGTTCGGTATCACCTAAAGATATTTGCAAGGACATTTCAGGTAGAGTGAAAACCAGACGCTTGGAATTGAACCTGACTCAAAGCGGGTTGTCCAATCGGGCTGGTGTAAACATCGAAACCTACCGCAAATTTGAACGAACCGGAGAAATTTCACTGTTGAATTTAGTGAAGTTGGCAATGGTCATGGAAATGTCTACTGATTTCAATGTTTTGTTTGCCCAAACACAGTATCAAAACCTTGACGATTTGATGGGAGCAGAATTTAATACACGAAAACGCGGGAACAAATCATGAAGACAATAAAACTTGTTGAAGTATATTTAGGAAATGTCAAAGTAGGCAGGTTGGCACAAACTAAGGAGGGAATTTGTGCTTTTGAGTACGATGCAGTGTATCTTCAAAAAGGTATTTCCATTTCTCCATTCGATCTTCCATTGAAACAAGGTGTAATTTTAGCCAAACGCTCACCGTTCGACGGGAATTTTGGCGTTTTTGACGACTGCCTGCCCGATGGGTGGGGTATGTTAGTGTTAGACAGATACCTTCAGCAAAAAAACATAAAGCTAAATACATTGACTGTTCTTGACCGCTTATCATTGGTAGGTTCATCAGGACGTGGAGCATTGGAATTCCGTCCCGATCAAAGTGTACTAAGTAAAGATGAAATAGTCAATTTTGACCATTTGGCAGCAGAAACTGCAAAAATTTTACAAAGTAATTACTATCAGGGTGACTCCATTGAAAGTTTATACCGGCATGGCGGTTCTCCAGGCGGAGCGCGACCTAAAATATTTACAACGTTTGAGGACAAAGAATGGCTTGTTAAGTTCGGAGCATCAATGGATCCGGCAACCATCGGACAAATTGAATACGAAACTTCGTTACTTGCCAAGAGATGTGGTGTGGAAATGCCTGAAACACGCTTGTTTGAGAATAAGTTTTTTGGAGTAGAGCGATTTGACAGGAAACCTAATGGAAAAATACATGTGGTGAGTGTGGCAGGTTTGTTAAATGCCGATTACCGGATTCCCTCCTTGGATTATTTAATCATCTTTCAGCTCTGTCAGGCGCTTACACGCAACGTGCAGGAATCGTGGAAATTATATCGGCTTATGGTTTTTAATTTCCTGATTGGAAATAAAGATGATCACGCTAAAAATTTTGCATTCAAGTTACTTA
>DIFH01000010.1 GCA_002427615.1 Paludibacter sp. UBA5753 | reverse complement strand
AAAATCAAAAAGAGGGGGATTCTTTCATTATCCCCCAGTTGCGCTTCGCTTACTGGGGGTTATTCATATTTAGCCCCGTCGGGGCAAAGAGTTTAAATACATAACAATCAATTCAATGGCTGATTATTATTAAATTTATTAGGGTGCTGAATAATTATCATTTAAAGTGTTATAAAAATCCAGGAAATAGTAGCCTTTATTTGCGAAAATTTGCGGTATTTGCGGTATTTGCGTTCTACCTTTTTGGTGCTGGCTTGTCCAGGTTAGGGTGCTTAGTAGTTACTTTTGTTGTTAATACAATCTTTCAATATTTATTTTCTACTTTTTCTAAATCCCCAATTTATCTTTTCCTTTGATTGTATTGGTAAGTTTTATGACAAAAATATAGGTTATGGGAATTAGAGACAGTGCGTTTCCCCAAATTAACGGCGCATCGTTTAGCATAACGCCATAAACTAACCATAGCGATATGCAAGCCACAACAATACAATACATGACAAGCGAAATACTATGTGTGTCTTTTGTTGTAAATACTTTAACCGCTTGCGGAAATTGATTTAAAACAGATAAAAGTGAGGCGGAAAATCCAACGACTTCAATGGTATTCATTTTTTTGTAGCTTATTTTGAAAAAAGGCTGTTCGGAAATTCCCGAACAGCCTTTTTTATTGTTTTTAATATCAATTATTTAACAGATATTTTTTGGGCTTGTCCGTCTACTTTAATAATATAAAGTCCCGATTTCAAAATTTCTGATTTGAAAGTTCCACTTAATACCTTGCTTGTAATAATACGTCCGCTAATGTCGAATAACTCAGCTTTTGTTGTTACGCCTTCCACAATTACTTTTTTGCCCGAAGTGTAAATTTTGTATTTATCGGCATCTAACTCTTTCAAAGCACTTGGAGCTACGTTTCTCCAAGCGGATACTGTAATTGAGATATTAGCATCTTCAGGATACGTGGCTGTACGGTTTGGACGTTCTACGGTAGGTTCGCCATCTTTAGCTTCAGGGTGAGTCCAAGCAGTATTCCAGTTGTACAAACGATATTCTATCGACATTACATTGGTAGCAACAAATGAGAATGTTCCATCAATGTTTTTTGTTCCTTCCTGCAATTTAGTCCAATCCCAGCCTAAATGACTTCCCATAATCCATACACGTTCGGTTCCGGCAGGTACTGTGGCTGTGATGTTTATGTTACCGGTTTGTGATGGGTCGAAGTATTTTTTAAATGCAGTAACCACTTCAATAGCAGTATTTTGAGTAACATCCGGATAAATAAAATTTCCGGTAGTCTGTTCATAGTCCCAAGCTGGACCGGCACAGAATTTATATTGAAGTTTATTTACATCAGTTGAAAAGAATGATATTGTATACACTTTACCTTCTGCTGTTGTTTCTTTCAAGGTCATTTGAGTAGTATCCGTAGGGATTTTCCAGCCATTAAATGTGCCAACAATATAAAGTTGTAATACATCAAGTGGCACGAAAGCATCAATTGTTACTTGCATTGGTATCGGTTCAACTGGTTCCCATGTTAAAGCCCAACGTACAACTGTATCTTTGCCTTGTGTGCCTATTGAAGTTTCGGTTTTAGTTGGATCATTAGGATCAACCCAGGTGTTTTCGCCTGTATAAACACGATTAGCATGTTTTTCACCTCCATCTGCTAGTTTTTCTACATAGCCCCAGTCGTCAGGACCACTTAAGTATTTATATTGAACGTTAGCAGTAGTTACTTGAACACCATTGTCTATCCCCCATGTTGCATCATCCATGGTTATGGTGTAGTGGGTGTCATCTACTTTTGAAAGTTGTTTTTCATTGTTATTCCAACCATTGAAACTACCCACAATCCAAACCGAATTGGTCATGTGTGTTTTTGGTTGCGTTGGGTCATTTGGAACAACCACATTAAAAACCACATCGGCTGCATTTGCAGCTCCAAAAATGCTCAGTAGAGCAATCATAAGCGTAAAAATTTTTTTCATAACATTTAAATTTTAAAATTATTATTGATGATAAAACGAAAGTTTGTTTTTTTTATGACTTGGTGTCAAAAGTACAATAATTAAAACATAATTTAATCAAAAATGTTTATTAAATTATGTTAATGTTATATTTTATGTTTCATGTTGTTGATAATTATCACATTATATGCAAAATAAATGTGCATATAATGTGATAATTTTGTATTTAATACCCAGGATTTTGATCTAAATTAGGATTGGCATTCAAATCGTTGGTTGGTAATGGAAATAAATTGTACTCAACAGGAAAATCTTTACCTGCTTGTTCGCCACCTTTCCATTCCCAAGTATATCCTGTTGCGCCACCAAATTTATTGAATCGTATCAAGTCTGTTCTACGGTAACCTTCCATAAAAAATTCACGAACACGTTCTGTTAAGATGTCTGCTAAAACAACAGTTGTATATAATTTTGCTTTTGCACGAGTTCTTAGTTCATTCATGGCTGTTAATGCTTCGTAACCTTCCACTTTAGCCCCACCACGCAACACGGCTTCGGCGTAAATGAGATAGGCTTCGGCTTTTCGCATAAACGGATAATCCATGTCCACAAATTTCACATCGTGGCTCAAACCACCATCGGCTCGTACATTACTGAATTTTATAGCAGAATACCCTTCTTTAAATTTTCCAATATTAGGAATTGATAATGTGCGGTCGGTGTATCCATAGATTAATGCGCGATCATCTTTGTACGAAGATGTTAAACCGGTTGTTAAGTCCTTTTTGTTACTTACCAGAATTGTACTGGGGAAAAATGCTTTTGTAACAGTTTGTCGCAGTCTATTACCACCCCAACCTTCGGATGTTCCCCAATCGTCCATTCCCGAAGTGTGTGTTGAGGCAATAAGGAATAAGGATGAGCCCCAACTGGTTGTTTTTATACCGTCGGCAGGGAAAGGAAAAATAATTTCCTGCGATGCTGTGTTCACTGAAGAACCGTCAATAACTCCTGCGTTATCGCCCATAAATAAATGCTTGAATACAGGGCTTAATGCATACGTCGAGGTTATGACTTTGTGCGAATAAATGGCAGCTTCGTTCCAAAATGTTTGACCGGCAATAGCGGCAACACCAGTAGATGCTGGAACTGCTGTGTACACTTCACCATTTAAATATAAACGTGCTAATAGTAACCAACAACCCGCTTTGTCTATCCGATAATAAGGACCTTGACGAGGTTCGTACAGTTCAGGTTCAATGGTTTTAAGCTCATTTTCAATCCAATAAAACAAGTCTTTGCGTTTAATTTGTTGTGGAGCTACGTCAGTAATTATATCAATAAAAGGTACATTGCCAAAGTTATCCATTAAATAATAGTAAGCCATTGCGCGCAAGAATCGAACTTCAGCTCTTTGTTTTATGGTTTTTTCATCCGTCATACCAACAGTTTGTTCCAAAAAATGGTTGCTGATAGTTACTACAAAATACAAACGTGCATACAATCCATCGAATGCCTGTGTGTTTGGAGTCCATGAGTTTTTATTCAGGTCAACCACTTCGGCATCGCCCCACGAACAAATGGCTTCGTCGGTCGTAAGTTCGTTACAATTCCACAAACAACGCACCAATGAGAATCGACCTTCATCCAGTCCTTCAATGTCGCCTTTTCCCGCTGGTCCTTCCTGCCCGGTATGCGAAAATGAGGCATAAACTTTAGCAAATACATCATCTTGCAAAAATGTTTGTGTTACTTGTGGATTAATGGGTGTTACGTTCAAATCATCGATACACGAAGAGAATGAAACTGTTGCAGCCAATACAACTATCACGTATTTTAAATTTAGTTTTTTCATATGCTTATTGATATTAGAAGTTAAGTGATACACCTACAATGGTCATTAAAGGTCGTGGGTAAATAGTTTGATCAATACCTCCGAAAATTTCAGGGTCTAAACCTTTGTAACCTGTAATCACAAAAGGATTTTGAACTGTTGCAAAAATACGACCGCTCGATATTACATTAAATAACTTTGAAAAACTGTAACCGATTGTAATATTATCGCATTTTACGAACGATGCATTTTGTATGTAATAATCGGACATAAACATGCTTGTTCCTGTTCCTATAAAGTTTGTTTCTAATGCCGATTTATTCTTGTTCGATAAAAATCCTAATGAAAATACGCCTGCTGTACCTAAATCGCTGCTTCCGGCAGCAACTCCATTAAATACATAATTGCCAATATTGGAGCGTAAAGTGAATCCGACATCAAATTTTTTGTAAATAAGTTTACCGGAAAAACCTAACATAAAATCGGGATTGGCATGGTGGTAATAGTATTTATCTTTGTCGTTAATAATACCATCTTCTACTCTATCGACAAAAGCATCGGTAGCTTTGTAAACGCCACCATCGGGGTTCGGAGCTCCTTCTTCAATTGGCTTTCCACTGGCATTGTATTTTTGTTGGTAAACCCAAAACGTATTGGCGGGTTGACCAACAGTATGAACCTGTACTGTGCCTTGGAATGTGCCTCCTGCCGGTATATAATAATCGGCGCCTGTTCCAGTGGTCAATTTAGTGATTTGATTCTGATTGTAAGTTAAATTAAATCCTAAATCTAATGTAATATCCTTTTTAGCAATTGGCTTTGCATTTAGGGTAAACTCAACCCCTTTATTTACTAAAGATCCTACATTACTAATTACTTTGTTTTTAAAATTTGTTCCGGCGGGTACCTGCACAACGTTTATCAAATCGTTGGTTATTCTATGATAGTATTCCAGCGAAGATGTAATTCGATTACTTAAAAATCCAACATCTAAACGGGCGTTATAGGTTGTTGTTGATTCCCATTTAATCTTTGAATTAAAAGCATCCGGACGAGCAGTGGTTACATAATCGTTTCCAAACTGATAATATGCGCCATTTATGCTGGTGGTATAAACAGGAATATATGGGTAATCTCCCTGATTGATATCTTGTTGTCCGGTAACACCATAACCTAAGCTGACTTTCATCTCCGAAATTGGATCAATGTTTTTAATAAATGATTCTTCGTGCATTTTCCAAGCCGCTGCAAAAGCAGGGAATAGACCCCAGCGATTATCATTTTTATTCGAAAAACGCGAAGTTCCATCGTTACGCAATGTTCCGGTAACTAAGTATTTGTTGTTGTAGGAATAGTTAAAACGGCCAAAGAATGATATGAGATACGATTCTGTTTTCCAACGGGTTGCATCGGGGTAAATGTGGTTGAAGTAATCGTCTTCCTCATCTATCGAACCATTTTTATTGGTATCGTCTATTATTAAGCCTCTATATTCACTTTCGCCTTCACGATAAAAATGTTGCCATTCGTAACCTGCCATTACATCAAAGTTAGTTTTACCAATTTCTTTGGTGTATTGGGTGTAAAAATTCAGCATTTTGTTCGTCTTACTTTGTTCGTCCCATCCTGTTCGACCCCAAGGATAATCGCTTGCCGAAGTGGTAGGTATAAATAAACTTTGCTTTCCGGTTGAATTATCCAAGGCTAAATTCAAGTGAACTCTTAAATCAGGGAAAAAATGTAATTTATAATCAATATCGGCACTTCCAATAAAACTTTTGGCATTTGAAATATCTTCTTTTTGTTCCAAAATGGCCAATGGATTACGCGTAGCCATATTGTTCACGCTTTTAAACGTGCCATCGGTTTTCGTATCGTACCATTCCCAATATCCTCCAAAGCGATTGTGAACGGTGTCTGGTGAATTTACTGCCGGATGTGTTGGATCCATACGAGCAGCACCTCCAACAACGCCATTATCAGCAAAACGATTGTTTACAATCATTCCCTTTGCATTGACGTTTATTTTTAAATGATTATCAAAAAATGACGGACTTAAATTCAATGAACCCGTAAAGCGTTCGAAGTTGGATGTTTTAAGAATACCATCCTGATTATTATAACCCAAAGCTGCACGGTAAGGTGTGTTTTTAAGTCCACCGGCAACGGTAATATTGTGTTCCTGGCTAAATGCTGTACGATATATCAAACTTTGCCAATCGGTATTGTCCGTTCCTAACGCCTTGCGTGCATCAATATCAGTTTGACCGGTACCGCTGAATAAATTAGTTACCAACGTACGGAATTCATCGCCGTTCATTACTTCAATAGTACGTTTTACATTACTCATCGATGCATTTCCATCGTACGATACTTTTGGTTTTGAGCCTTTTTCTCCTTTTTTAGTCGTGATAATAATAACCCCATTCGAAGCGCGTGAACCGTAAATGGCGGTTGCAGAAGCATCTTTAAGAACCGTGAAACTTTCAATATCATTTGGATTAATGGCGCTAAGAGGGTTTGCAACACCTTTTATACCATTGTTATCCAAGGGAAGTCCATCAATCACAATTAAAGGATCATTGCTTGCATTAAGCGACGAGCCTCCACGTATACGGATAGTTGCACCACTACCCGGTGTTCCACCGCCAGTAGTAACACTTACCCCTGCAATTTTACCCATAATCATGTCCTGCGCATTGGTGGTAAGCCCTTTGTTCATTTTGTCGGGTTTTATGGCAGTTACCGAACCGGTTGCATCGTTTTTCTTAACAGTGCCATACCCAATAGCTACGACTTCACTGAGTGCAACAGCATCTTCCTGTAATTTGATAACAAGATTTTTTTGACCTGCTACCGGAATTTCCTGTGGTTTGTAACCAACATATTTAACCACCAAGATAGCATTTGGAGAGACAGTAATACTAAATTCACCATCAAGATTGGTAATCGTACCGTTGGTGGTTCCTTTTTCAAGAATGTTAGCTCCGAGGATAGTTTCCCCACTCACGGCATCTCTCACAACTCCAGTCAAGGATATTTTCTGAGCAGTTGCGGAAACTGCAAAAGCCAACATCACTAAAACGGCCAAAAATGCGCGTAATTTAATCTTAATGTTCGTGTACTTCATGCATTGATTTTTTTTAAGGTTGAAAAATAATTTTATTAATTCCAAAGTCCCAACATCCCCTGTATCCACAGATGCATATTTACCTTATTTTAAATAAATTATATCTGCAATACTTTTATAAATTGAGATTTATACGGGCAAAATTAGAGTATTAATGTTTATTTGCAATCTTTGTTTCATATAATAACTCAATTTTTTTATGCAATCGTTTGCGATTTATATTTTGAATTTTCAACTAAATAATTTTTTATTCAAATAAACTGTTATACCTTTGCATTAGATTATTTTTATATGCTATTTTTATAACATTTACAATCCGTAAAACGAACTATAACACACTATAATAGAATGACCTAACTCTTATTGATTTGCTCTTTTATCGACCTTAAAATCATTTTATTTATTTACAAGTATGAAAAAGCCACAAATCACCATCAAAGATATTGCGCGGGCGCTCAATATTTCTCCCTCCACAGTTTCGCGTGCGCTTAAAAATCACCCCGACATCAGCCAGGAGACAAAAGATACTGTAAATAAATACGCCAAAGATTTCAACTACAAACCTAATACTTTGGCTTTGAGTCTTCGCATGAGTAAAAACAACACCATAGGTGTTATTGTTCCTGAAATTATCCATTATTTCTTTTCCTCCATACTTTCGGGCATCGAGCAAATTGCCAATGCCGAAGGTTACAATGTAATTATTTGCCAATCAGACGAGAACTATGAAAAGGAAGTCCGTAATACACAAGCATTAATAGCGACCCGTGTTTCGGGCGTTTTGGCTTCACTGGCTAAACGCACTACCAATTACGACCATTTTCAGGAAATAATCAACAGTGATATTCCACTCGTTTTTTTCGACCGTATATGTATCGGTATTAATACCGATCGGGTAGTGGTTGACGATTATGCCGGAGCCTTTGCCGCGGTTGAATATCTGATCCAAACGGGCTGTAAACGAATCGCTTTCTACAGCTCTCCTTTTCATCTCGAAATATCGAAAAACCGCAAGAACGGATACCTGGACGCTTTGCGAAAATATGGATTACCGGTTGACGATTCGTTGATTCGTGTGTGCGATACGCGCGAAGAATCCATCATTATTACACCCGAAATTCTCGACCGTCCCGATCGTCCCGATGGTTTTTTTGCCATAAACGACCATTGCGCAGCCGGAATATTATACGCCGCCAAATTAGCCAAGTTACGGGTTCCCCAGGATGTTGCCATTATGGGATTCTCAGATGGCGAATTGGCCAAAGCTTGCGACCCAATGCTCAGCACTGTGGAACAACATGGATACGAAATGGGAAAACATGCCGCTAAACTGCTGATTGACAAAATCAACGGTGAAACACAGGGCCAATATACCAATAAAATCGTGAAAACGAATCTGATTATAAGGGGAACGACTAAATAACTTTCAAACTAAATATATGAAACCTCGCTTGTCCTTTTGGCAAATATGGAACATGAGTTTCGGATTTCTCGGAATTCAGTTTGGTTTTGCGTTGCAAAATGCTAATGTAAGTCGTATTTTCGAAACGCTTGGCGCCGAAATCGACCAAATTCCTGTTCTTTGGTTGGCGGCTCCGGTTACCGGACTAATTATTCAACCGATTATAGGACATTGGAGCGATAAAACCTGGACCCGGCTGGGACGACGCAAACCGTTTTTTCTTTTCGGAGCCATTTTTGCCACTATGGCCATTCTGTTTATGCCCAATTCGCCAACATGGATGATTGCCGCCGGAACTTTGTGGATCATGGATGCTTCGATTAATATTTCGATGGAACCTTTCCGTGCTTTTGTAGGCGATATGTTACCTTCGGAACAACGCACACTGGGCTTTTCGATGCAAAGTTTTTTTATCGGGCTGGGAGCTGTTGCGGGTTCAGCTTTACCTTACGTACTGGCAAACTGGTTTGGCATTTCGAATATTCCAATGGGCGAAGAAATGATTCCCGATACGGTACGCTGGTCGTTTTACATCGGTGGTGTGGTTTTTATTTTGTCGATTTTAGTAACCATTTTTACCACACGTGAATACTCGCCCGAAGAAATGAAATCGTTCAATGCCGCTTCAGAATCAACCGTTAGTTCTTCCGGGCTTGCAGAAAATAAAATTGTATCGGAAGGAAAATTCAGTAAGTTGGGATTGCTTTTCCTGTTGCTGGGCGCTGTGCTTTCGGGGACTGTTTATTGTTTTACTTTTGACAAGCAGATTTACATTCTGGGTGGCATATTTCTAACAGTCGCAGTTTTGTTTTTTATTGTCGAACGGATGAATAAAAAACAAAAAACGAACGGATTAGTCGAAATCATGACCGATTTAGTGAATATGCCCAAAACCATGGGGCAACTGGCTGTTGTGCAATTTTTCACCTGGCTGGCGCTTTTTTCGATGTGGATTTACACCACTTCGGCCATTACCGAATTTCATTTTGGCACCACCGACCCGACATCGGTGGCTTACAACACAGGAGCAAACTGGACAGGTGTTTTATTTGGAGCTTATAGTTTATTCGCGGCTGCCGTTGCCTTTCTGCTTCCGGTGGCAGCAAAAATATTTTCCCGGAAAATAACCCATCTCATTGCACTTATTTTTGGCGGATTGGGATTTATATCCATATATTTTTTCAAGAATCCCGATTTATTGCTGATCAGTATGTTTGGCGTAGGGATTGCGTGGGCAAGTATTTTGTCGATGCCGTATGCCATACTTACAGGCGCTTTGCCGGCAAACAAAATGGGAATTTACATGGGAATCTTCAATTTTTTCATCGTGCTTCCGCAAATTCTGGCTGCATCCATTTTAGGAAGTATAACCAAACATTTATTCAACGGACACGCCATTTACACCCTCGTTTTTGGCGGTATATCGATGATAATTGCCGGGTTACTCACATTAATTGTTGATGACAAAGACGATCCGTATAATCTCAAAAAGAATAAGAATAAAAAACAAACAAAACGCTGAATACGAAACATTGAACTCTCATCTTGCCTTTGGCGAGACAAACTCTCAAACATCAAACTTCCAAACGCTATAAAACCATGAACAAATACCTTCAAAACGACCCCTGGTGTATCATCGAAGAGGGTTTTCACCAAAACAAACAACTTGCTTCCGAAAGCATTTTCAGTCTTGGAAACGGTCATATTGGCCAACGTGCTAATTTTGAAGAACATTATTCGGGCGAAACTATGCTCGGTTCGTACATTGCCGGTATTTATTATCCCGAGCGTGCCGAACGCGGCAACTGGAAAAACGGCTATTCGGACACCAACGATAAAATAGTAAATGCTCCAAACTGGACAGTTATCAGTGTTCGTCTGAACGATAACCGGCTCGATCTTGCCGACTGGGACATCAAGAACTTCCGGCGTGTGCTGAACATGCGCGAAGGTTTTCTGGAACGTACATTCGAAGCCACATCGTTCAAAGGTCATCGTATTCAGGTGTCGGTAAAACGATTTCTGAGCATGGCCGAGACTGAAGTCGGAGCGATTAGTTACACCGTGAAATCACTCAATTTTGAAGGTCGGATTTCGTTTTTGCCATTAATCGATGGCGATGTGCGAAATCAATACACCAATTACGATGAACCGTTCTGGAATGTCCTGCAAACCAAAACCGAACAGGATGTATCCCATCTCTGGGCGCAAACCAGAAAAATGGATTTCCACGTTTGCGGAGCTTTGACTTATTCGTTTTATAAAAACAACGAACAACTGAATGTAAACCCGACCAAAATCGAAAAGGAAAAAGTCGCAGGATTCAGTGTCGGAACCGATGTAAGAATTGGCGATACTGTTTGCCTGAATAAATATGTGGCAATTATCAGTTCGTTGAATCATCCACGCGAAGAACTCACCGTTCGCGCCTGTGCATTAGCTCGCGCATCGAAAAAGAAAGGTTGGAACCAGCTGTTTGAAGAACACACCGCTGTTTGGGCCGAAAAATGGTTGAAATCCGACATCATAATCGATAGCGATATTGCGGCGCAACAAGCCATTCGTTTTAGCATTTTCCAGTTGAATCAGACATACAATGGCAACGATGCCCGACTGAATATCAGCCCAAAAGGATTTACGGGCGAAAAATTTGCCGGCGCAACCCGTTGGGATACCGAAGCAGTTGGCATTCCATTTTATTTGTGCACATCTCCTCAAAATGTTTCGAAAAATCTATTGCTTTATCGCTACCGCCATTTACCTAAAGCCATACAAAATGCCGAAAAACTGGGCTTTGTCAATGGTGCGGCGCTTTTCCCTGTGGCAACATTCAACGGTGGCGAAAGTTACAATGAATGGGAACTGACTTTCGAAGAAGTTCATCGGAATGGCGTAATAGCCTATTCCATTTACAATTACGTTCGCTACACAGGCGATAACAGTTATCTTGCTGACTACGGTTTACGCGTACTGATAGCGATCTCGCGTTTTTGGAGCCAACGGGTAAATATTTCGACGGAAAAGAAAAAGTATGTGATTTTGGGCGTTACAGGCCCGAATATGTATGAAAATAATGTAAACAACAACTGGTTTACAAATTATATTGCCAGCTGGTGTTTGCAATATACCATTGAAAGTATTGAAAAAGTTAAACAATCAAATTTCCGGGCTTATGAAGATTTAGCCCAGGAAATACGATTCACAAACGATGAAGTTTTCCACTGGAAGGATATTATTCAAAATATGTATTTCCCTGAAAATAAGGAACTCGGAATCTTTTTACAACAAGATGGTTTCCTCGATAAATCGCTAACCGCAGCATCTGACATTCCAGATTCGCAAAGACCCATCAATCAACACTGGACATGGGACAAAATTCTCCGTTCCTCTGCTATCAAGCAGCCTGATGTCATTCAGGGCTTATATTTTTTCGAAGATAATTTCGATTTGAAAACCATCAAAAAGAACTTCGATTTTTACGAACCGCTGACCGTTCATGAATCATCTCTTTCTCCTTGCACACATTCAATCGTGGCAAGCGCCATTGGCGATAAACAAAAAGCTTACGATTTATATCTTCAAACCGCGCGTTTGGATTTAGATGATTACAACAACGAAGTAGCCGACGGACTTCACATTACCAGTATGGCTGGAACCTGGTTAGCCATTGTACAAGGATTTGGCGGCATGCGGGTGAAAGACGATAAATTGCATTTCAATCCGCATATTCCTGAAAAGTGGGATGCTTTCGCATTCAATATTATGTTCAGAGAAAATCAGTTAAACATTCGGGTAGAAAAAGACCAAACTATTATTCAAAATATCAAAGGCAATAATATTGAGTTATATCTGAACAATCAATTGATTGAGATATTGTCTGAGAGTCAACGGGAAATAAAAAATTCTTGAGGATTAAAAGCTGGTTTCGCCAAAGGCGAGATGAAAGTTTGAGAGACTCTTTTAATTTTTTACTCATCTGATGACTTGAAGCCACCGAATGAGTAAATTGTCATAAATAGGGTCTGCAAACACTAAATAGGGTCTGCTGAAAAACTATTTTATGCCACGGAGTGGCTAAATGTGAATAACCCCCAGTGAGCGTAGCGATACTGGGGGATGCTGAATAACGAAGAACCCCAGCCCCGAAGTGGGCTGGACAATATCATAATATATTGTTATTGAACCCTTTCAGGGCTCTATTCATTTGTGTTATTCTTGTCCGTCCCGAAGT
>DIFH01000150.1:9657-18387 GCA_002427615.1 Paludibacter sp. UBA5753 | reverse complement strand
GGGCGTTTAGCTCAGCTGGTTCAGAGCATCTGCCTTACAAGCAGAGGGTCGGGGGTTCGAATCCCTCAACGCCCACAAAAAAAGTCGTACATTCATTGGTTCGGCTTTTTTTATGAAATTATTTCACATAACTTCTTCATTTTCCCCTTCCAACAAATTTCCGTACCTTTGCACCCGAATTATTTGCACCCACATTCGGGATTTGAGAAAACCCCGGATGAACTGAAAAAATGGAATGTAAATATCTAATTTCATAGATATACAAAAAACAATGGGAAATATTGTAGCAATTGTAGGTCGCCCCAACGTGGGAAAATCGACCTTGTTTAACCGGCTCACTAAAAGTCGCAGAGCCATAGTAAACGATGAAGCCGGAACCACCCGCGACCGCCAATATGGCAAATGCGAGTGGGGTGGACGTGAATTTTCGGTGATCGACACCGGAGGTTGGGTAGTTAATTCGTCGGATGTGTTCGAAGATGAAATAAAACGCCACGTGGTGTTGGCCATTGAAGAAGCCGATGTGATTCTTTTTTTGGTTGATATTCAGAATGGAATCACCGATTATGACCTGGAAGTAGCGCAAATTTTACGCGGGCATACAAAACCCGTTATGCTTATTTCGAATAAAGCCGATACTTTCGAATGGCAATATAATGCGGCTGAATTTTATAAATTAGGGTTGGGCGAACCCATCATTATTTCTGCAATAAACGGGTTGGGTACCGGCGATTTTCTGGATAAATTGCTCACATATTTCAAACCTGACTTCAGCGAGGAAATCGAAGACGAACTTCCTCGGTTTGCAGTTGTAGGCCGTCCCAATGCAGGAAAATCCTCTATTATCAACGCTTTTATCGGCGAAGAACGCACTATCGTTACCGACATTGCCGGTACAACGCGCGATGCAATTTATACCCGATTCAATAAATTCGGTCACGATTTTTATCTGGTCGATACTGCCGGCATCCGTAAAAAAGCCAAAGTAAACGAAGATTTGGAATATTACTCTGTGGTACGTTCGATACGCGCCATTGAAAATTCAGATGTTTGTATCCTTATGCTGGATGCAACCCGCGGGCTGGAAAGTCAGGATTTGAATATATTCTCTCTGATTCAGAAGAATAAAAAAGGCTTGGTGGTTTGTGTAAATAAATGGGATTTGATTGAAAACAAAGAAGCGAATGATATTAAGAATATAGAAAAATCGATTCGGGAACGGTTGTCTCCATTTGTAGATTTTCCGATTATTTTCACTTCGGTAACAACCAAACAAAGGATATTGAAAGTGGTGGATACTGCCGTCCAGGTTTACGAAAATAAGTTCCGTAAAGTGCCCACTGCCAAGTTAAATGAATATCTTTTACCTGCGATTGAAAATTATCCGCCACCAGCATTAAAAGGGAAATTTATCAGGATAAAATATGTAACTCAACTTCCTAATACCCAAATCCCTACATTTGTTTTTTTCGCCAATTTGCCGCAATATGTGAAAGAACCGTACCGCCGGTTTCTTGAAAATAAAATTCGGGCCAAATATGATTTTACGGGTACGCCTATTCAGGTATTTATTCGTCAGAAATAAATATTAGCAACAGATAGAACAAAAAAAATGCAACGAATTTCCGTTGCATTTTTTGTTTTAGTAGGGGGACACGTTAAAAACCGCTGTACACCAAATTGATTTTCATCGGTCTTGATTTATTGCTGCCTGAATTGATTTTTGTGGCGCTCATCAAATTCCGCTCATTAACCTGGATAATATTCCTGTTGCCATCGTATTGCAATGTTACCGGAACCAATACAAACTGCATATTGTCAGGAAGATCGCTCTTGAATTCGTTGGTAACTAATTTGGCAAGGTCGAACGAATAATAGTACAAAACATTATTGGTGTTCCCATCTATTTCGTAAGAATAATTTGCCAATATGGCGCAAGTGTCGGAAGGTAATTCGCGGTGTTTGAAGAATCTTTCGTAAGCCGATTCTTTGATAAGCAGCAACGAACTTGTAATAGGTTGAGCCAGTGTTGCATCATCTATGTCATTTATATCGACTCTCAGTACAGCCCTGTTAATTAGTAATTTTTTATTATTGACGTTAATTTTCGCCTTCATGCTCTTCATCGGAACATTTATTTTGGTGTAAATATTGGCGGGAGACGAAATGTAGTTGACTTCAGTGTTGGCATTCATATCTTGTATGATGCTTTCTCTGTCGGGGTGTTGAAACCGGTTTATCTGACGCACTTCTTTGTTGGCGGGGTAATTTACGTAGGAATTGAAAACGACAGTGGAGTCGGCTGTTCCATCGGCTGTTTTGGTTTTGTAGGAATAATGAAAATAATATTTCATCACGGCTAGTCTGATGTAAAGCATACTGGCGGAGCCAAAATCGGTTGTAATGTACAAACCGTTGAAGAAGTTGTAAAAATCTTTGCTGTTGTCGTCGGTGTATCTTTTGGTTAAAACGGGAGAAAACCGTTGAACAAAGCTTTGACTTAAAGGAAACTCGAGAGTTGTTGTGTCGGGGCGTATTACAACAGCATCTTTAGCCGTAAAAATTCGGCTGCCGATTTTCACGCTTTTATCCGTATATTCGTTGATATCGATGTTCGATAAGTATGGTTTTGTGTACTCAAATATCTTTCCCTTATTCATTTCATATATATTCACTTCCATAGGCGAGTATTTATCGCCAAACCAGGAGTAATAATAAAGGATTAATTTTGCCGAGTCGGCAACCGAACCTTCAGGGTAGGAAAAATCCAAAGGAGGCTGTAGTTGTGTAAGGATATCGGCGTAAGTTGTCCCGTAAGTATAGTCGACAAATGTACCCAACATAAGAGAGTCGGGTCTTGAATATAGGTAAGGCACTAGGAAATTTTCGGTACTGAGTCCAATAGTTGCTGTATCTATGAGAATTTTATCTCCTTCGGGTTGAATTTTAGACCCCATGTCGGTGATGTTGTCATCGGTACACGAAAATGTCAGGATTGACATTAAGATAATCAAAAGAAAAGATTGAAATTTCATGTGAAATGAAATGATTAATAGGGTGAAAAAATGGAGATTTAAAAATGTTTAGTATACTGATTTACACCAGACTGTCGTAAAACCTAACATAATCATCGGCATAATCCTCGTTTTGAACGTAAGGTAAGTATTTGATTTTCTTTTCTTTTACATAGTCCACAATATTCTGATTTATTCGTGAACTCGACTGGATAACTCCATCAGAAAAGTCGATGGCTAATTTTGATAACGCGACATAATCAATTACTTTGTCCTTTACCTGGAGAACATGCTTTTTTTCTATGCCTTCAAGTAAAAGTCGTTCTGCAAATAAGCTGCGAAAAGGTTTTTTAAATTCATCATCAAAAACAGAATAAACAACTTTTGAATGTTTGAAAAAAGGGTCCTGATTGTATGCTTTTTTTATGTAAAGTGGCGCTAGGGCTGTCATCCAACCCTGGCAATGAATTATATCTGGCGTCCATCTGAGTTTCTTAACTGTTTCCATCACGCCGCGCACAAAGAAAATTGTACGCTCATCATTGTCTTCGTATTCTTCTCCGTTTTCGTCGGCAATTGTATTTTTCCGGTGGAAATAATCTTCATTATCAATAAAATAAACCTGCATGCGGGCAGCCTGTATCGAGGCTACTTTAATGATAAGCGGGTGATCGGTGTCGTCGATAATCAGATTCATCCCCGATAAACGAATTACCTCATGTAATTGGTTTCTTCTTTCGTTTACAGCGCCGAATTTAGGCATAAAAGTTCGCGTTTCCTTGTTACGGTCTTGCACTGCTTGAGGCAAATACCGTCCCATGTTGGCTATTTCGGATTCAGGTAAATAAGGAAAAATTTCTTGTGAAATATAAAGGACTTTGTTAACTTTTTTCATGCTCGTTATGATCCGATGCTTGAAATACATTCGGATTGCAAAGATATATAAAAAAAATCGGATATACACAAGACTTAAAAACCAAAATGTTAAGCGCTATTACAAAATGAACATTATATTCAAAGTATGAAGTACAAGGTTTCTTATTTACACTTCATTCAATCAATTGTTTAATCGTTACATCTCGATGTTTCTTGTTGTTCGTGGCATACGTGTTTTAAAAAAGTTTAACCATAACATTTTGCCTTATGCACAGGAGGTTTATAACGGCGGAAAAGTCAAAAGAAAGGCTAAACAAGTAGGAACAAAACTTGTTATTACTCTTGTACGGGTAAAGTTTATCCCGATTTACAAATAAGTTTTTGTACTTTTGCACCGATTTTTGATACAAAATCAGGAAATTCAGGTATAAAAATACATAGAAATAATGAAAATAATTTCGAGTATACAAGAGTTGCAAGCCGATATTAAAGCAGTTAAAGCAAAAGGAAAAACTATCGGTTTTGTGCCTACAATGGGCGCTTTGCACGCCGGACATAAATCTTTAGTCGCACGATCGATCAGTGAAAATGATTTTAATGTTGTAAGTATATTTGTAAACCCGACTCAGTTTAATAACCTGTCCGATCTTGAAAAATATCCCCGAAATATAGAACGGGATGCTGAAATGCTTGGCGCCATTGGTTGTGACCTTATTTTTGCTCCTCAGTCCGAAGATATTTACACCGAAGATGAGTTGACCGGACGTTTCGATTTTGATTTTGCCGGATTAGATAAAGTGATGGAAGGAAAATTCCGCCCGGGTCATTTCAATGGGGTAGTTCAGATTGTAAGTAAGCTTTTCAACTTTGTTCAACCGGACAAAGCATATTTTGGCGAAAAGGATTTTCAGCAATTAGCCATCATTCATTATATGGTTAAAGCCCTGAATATTAATGTGGAAATAGTAGATTGTCCGATTGTGCGTGAAGAAAGCGGATTGGCGATGAGCAGTCGGAATGAACGCCTTACTCCCGAGCAACGTAAATATGCGGCTGAAATATCGAAAGTATTGTTTGAAAGTCGTAACTTTGTACCCGATTTATCGCCTGCCGATTTAACGGTGTGGGTTTCCGGTAGAATTAATGCGATTGAAGGGCTTAAAGTTGAATATTTTGAAATAGTCGATTCTGAAAACCTCCGGACTGTTCAAACGTGGGAAAAACCGGCTGTCGGATGTATAGCCGTATTTTGCGGCGAAGTTCGCTTAATTGATAATGTAAGATTTGAATCAATGATCAATTGATTTTTTAAATAAATGAAAAACGAGACAAAAAAAATGTTAGTTACCGTCGTAAAGTCAAAAATTCACAGAGTTTCCGTTACCGAAGCTAACTTGAATTACATTGGAAGCATAACCATAGATTTGGATTTAATGGATGCCGCCAATATTATTCCCAACGAAAAAGTTAGCATTGTAAATAATAATAACGGTGAGCGATTCGAAACTTATGTTATTCCAGGGGAACGTGGATCGGGGATGATTTGTTTGAACGGAGCGGCAGCCCGCTTGGTGCAGCCGGGCGATATAGTAATTATTATGGCTTATGCCATGATGGAAATGGAAGAAGCCCGGGTTTTTAAACCGGCAATTGTTTTTCCGGATACAGCCACGAATAAAATAATAGCCCCCTAAATCCTCAGAAAGGGGATTTTAAGAGGTGATGTAGAATTACAGATAAAATTGAGAGTAATTAAATCTACTTCTTTGGCGGATTATTATTTCAGACAGAATTTACATATTTTATTTCAGATATTTTGACCTGTTCTTCCTGTAAATCTTGTCCTTATTTTTGTTAAAAAAACAGAATTAAAGGTTCTCCAAAAGAGCTTGAATTTAATCTGTCAAAGTAGAATTAACAACCATATACTTATATTTATTTTTCCCCTTCGGGGGTTAGGGGGCTTATGAAAGTCGTTATTATCAAATACAATGCGGGAAATATCCGGTCGGTAATGTTCGCACTGGAGCGGATAGGAGTTCGTGCGACAGTAACAGATGATCATAATGAAATCCGCCATGCCGATCGGGTTATTTTTCCCGGGGTGGGAGAGGCTTCATCAGCCATGAATTATCTGAAAGAAAAAGGACTTGACAAGTTGATATGTTCGCTTACGCAACCGGTTTTGGGAATTTGTCTGGGTATGCAGCTGATGTGTTCGCATTCCGAAGAAAACGATACGCCCTGTCTTGGCATTTTTGATGAAAAAGTGAAGCGTTTTCCTGATACGGTTGGATATAAAATTCCGCAAATCGGTTGGAATAATATTTTTGGCTTGAAAACGCGCTTATTTTCAGGTGTTTCTGAAAATGCGTATATGTATTTTGTGCATGGCTATTATGTCGAATCGTGTGAAAACGCCATAGCTAAAACCGATTATATTGCCGTATACAGTTCGGCTTTACATAAAAATAATTTTTATGCCCTGCAGTTTCATCCTGAAAAATCGGGCGAAGCCGGACAAAAAATTCTTGAAAACTTTATAAAAGGCGTCTGAGATTAGTTATTCCTCTATATACTTTATAAACTTTCACTTTTCAACTTCTATAACCCAGACTTTTGACAAAAACTAAAAATGACTTTTGAACTACAACATACCGACCCGGATTCAAATGCGCGAGCCGGCAAAATTACCACAGATCATGGCGTTATCGAAACGCCAATTTTTATGCCTGTCGGTACGGTGGCTTCGGTTAAAGCGGTTCATTTTCATGAATTAAAGGAAGATATAAAAGCGCAAATAATTTTAGGCAATACTTATCATTTGTACTTGCGTCCGGGCATCGATACGTTGGAACGGGCTGGTGGGTTGCATAAATTTAATGGTTGGGATAGGCCTATTTTGACCGACAGTGGCGGGTTTCAGGTTTTTTCGCTCACCGAAAACCGGAAACTGCACGAAGAAGGCGCCACTTTCCGGTCGCATATCGATGGGAGTAAGCATTTGTTTACACCCGAAAAAACTGTTGATATTCAACGTTCGATAGGCGCCGATATTATCATGGCTTTTGATGAATGCACGCCCGGAAATGCCGATTACCTGTATGCCAAAAAGTCGATGGAGCTTACGCATCGGTGGTTGGATCGCGGTTTGAAACACTTTGATGCCACTGAACCGAAATACGGTTATTCTCAGGCCTATTTCCCGATTGTTCAGGGTTGCGTTTATCCCGATTTACGTCGGGAATCGGCCGGGTTTATTGCTTCGCAAAATCGGGAAGGGAATGCCATTGGCGGATTGGCTGTCGGCGAACCGGTCGAAAAAATGTACGAGATGATAGAAATTGTCAATGAAATTCTCCCAAAGGAAAAGCCCCGCTATTTGATGGGCGTCGGTACTCCGCAGAATATTCTCGAAGGAATTGAACGGGGCGTCGACATGTTTGATTGTGTGATGCCAACCCGAAACGGACGAAACGGCATGTTGTTCACTTCGCAGGGTGTAATGAATATGCGAAACGAAAAATGGAAAAATGATTTTTCGCCACTTGATGAGTTTGGTAGCTCGTATGTGGATAAAGTTTATACCAAGGCGTATTTGCGTCATCTCTTTATAAGTAAAGAGTTGTTGGCTATGCAAATAGCATCGATACATAATTTGGCTTTTTATTTGTGGCTTGTCGGAGACGCGCGTAAACATATACAGGCAGGCGACTTTGCTCACTGGAAAAAAGGGATGATCGATCAGGTAGGAAGACGACTTTAGGCTGTTTTGCACCTGTCTGACGGGTAGTCGGGTTTTGTGTTTGAAAGTTTAAGAACCATAATCAACTAATTAATCAATATAAACAATGCCGATCGATTATAGGAAAATAGGATTAAAGCGGATTGATACTTACATTATCAAGAAGTTTTTGGGAACGTACTTTTATTCAATCGTACTTATTCTCAGTATTGCCATTGTATTCGATTTAACTGAAAAATTAGATAATTTTTTTGATAATAGCGCTCCATTAAAAGCTATTGTTTTAGATTATTACCTAAATTTTATTCCTTTTTATATGAACATGTTCAGTCCTTTGTTCACGTTCATTGCCGTTATCTTTTTCACTTCGAAAATGGCTACCAATACCGAAATTATTGCCATTTTAGCCAGCGGGGTGAGTTTCAGAAGGTTGATGCTTCCCTATTTCCTGTCGGCTTTGGTTATCGGCTCCATAGCTTTCGTTTTAGGTGGTTATATTATTCCGCCGGCTAACGAGAAAATGATTACTTTTGAAGATAAGTATATCAAGAAAGTAAAATCGGATCATGCCCGGAATGTTCAGATGGAAGTAGAACCGGGTGTTATTTTGTACATCGAACGGTACGAAATTACCGAAAATAAAGGTTATCGGTTTTCGCTCGAGAAATTTGATAAAAAGCAATTAGTTTCGCGTTTAACTGCCGAAACTATTTCGTGGGAGTCGGACTATAATTGGAAAATAACTGATTATCTTCAACGCGATTTTAACGGTATGCGTGAAAGTATTACCCAGGGCGCGAGTAAAGATACAGTCATCAAAGTTCAACCACGCGAGTTCTTCATTACTTCTGCCGAGAGTGCCCAAATGAATAATATTGAGCTCAGGGATTATTTGCACCGGCAAAAGAATAGAGGGGTCGGAAACATACAGGGCTTTGAAGATGAATATTATAAACGTTATTCAATGCCGTTGGCTGCATTTATAATGACTTTGATGGGGGTTTCGTTGTCGTCGCGCAAAGTGCGTGGAGGGATGGGATTTCACTTAGGTATAGGATTGGCATTGAGTTCATTATACATTTTGTTTTCAACGCT
>DIFH01000150.1:240-9553 GCA_002427615.1 Paludibacter sp. UBA5753 | reverse complement strand
GTTTTCTTTCAAACACTAAGGAAAGTGATTGATTAAGTAATATGTTGATTGGCTTATCGTTTTACCGGTTCATATACTGTTTATCATAGTAACTCTGATATTGGCCGCTTGTTACATTATCGAGCCATTCTTGATTCGTCAGATACCAATCTACTGTTTTTTCGAGTCCTTCTTCGAACTGAAGCGATGGTTTCCAGCCTAGTTCGCGTTGAAGTTTTGATGAATCGATAGCATAGCGCAAGTCGTGTCCGGCTCTGTCTGTTACAAAGGTTATCAGCTTGGCCGATTCGCCTGCTTCGCGACCGAGTTTACGATCCATAATTTCACAAAGTTTGTGAATCAAGTCTATATTAGTCCATTCATTGTTCCCGCCAATGTTATAAGTTTCACCGTTTTTGCCATTATGAAAAATGGTATCAATGGCGCGTGCGTGGTCGTTTACCCAAAGCCAGTCGCGGATATTTTCGCCTTTCCCGTAAATTGGAATCGGTTTATTGTGTTTTATGTTATTTATTGATAATGGAATCAGTTTTTCGGGGAAATGATTGGCTCCGTAATTGTTTGAGCAATTTGAGATAACAATTGGTAAGCCGTAAGTATCATGATAAGCGCGCACGAAATGGTCGGACGAGGCTTTGCTTGCCGAATAAGGTGAATGCGGGTCGTATTTTGTGTTTTCGGTAAAGAATGTGCCGTCAAATTCCAGCGCCCCGTAAACCTCGTCGGTAGATATATGGTAGAATTTTTTACCGTCCATATTATCTTTCCAGGCATTTTTGGCGGCATTTAATAAATTACATGTACCGAAAACATTGGTGCGAATAAACGAGAAAGGATCTGTTATTGAGCGATCTACATGCGATTCGGCTGCCAAATGGATGACTCCATCAAAATTATATTCTTTAAATAATTCCGGGATAAATGTTTCGTCGGTTATGTCTCCTTTTACAAAAGTGTAATTAGCCGCGTCGACAAGGTCTTTTAAATTCTCCAGATTTCCGGCATAAGTCAATGCATCGAGGTTTACAATTTGATAATCAGTGTATTTCTTGACAAAAAGCCGGACTACGTGAGAGCCGATAAATCCGGCGCCACCGGTGATTAGGATTGTTTTTTTCATGTTGTTGAATCGGGAAGTTTATAAAGTCGATAATTTATAAAAATTTTAAGTCAAGTATCTCTGTTTTGAGTTCTTTCAACGTCGTATCAACGAAGTTCATATCACGAACTTGCGGCAGGCAAGGTTAATCCCTTACTCCAGACACAAAGATACAATGATTTTCAGGTCTGACAAATTGTTGATAACTTTTTATTTAAAAAAACATCCAAATTAAAACATAAACGCTATTTTTGCATTGTGGGAAAAATTAATCAACATATTGAAAAATTACTGGCATACCACGATTATGTGGTAGTACCGGGTTTAGGTGGATTTGTAGTACAAATGCAATCTGCCTCGATTTTTGCCGATCGCATTATTGCTCCTCTTGCCTCTGTGGGGTTCAATCCTCTAATGCATCATGCCGATGGTTTGTTGGCAATTGAAATTGCCCGTTCTGAAGGAATTACCTACCGTAAGGCGATGGAAATAATTGAATCGGAAGTTGAAAGTATAAAAGATGAACTTGCCGCTTCAAAAAGTTATCAATTCGGGAATTTAGGTCTGTTGTCGCAAAACGAAAATGGTGCAATAATTTTTGTCCCTTCCTCAAGAATAGGATTCCTGCCCGGAAATATCGGTTTGATTGATTTATATGTTTCAGAACGTCAGTTGAATACGAATTCCGGTTCAAGAAAGATTTCATTCGTTTTACCTACTGCCCGGACATTCAGGTATGCGGCTGCCGCGGCGTTGCTATTCGGAATGCTTATGATTTCGCCACAGGTAAACGATGTCAAACGTACCGATTCGGCCGATTTGGTTTCTTTGTCTGCTTTTAAACCGATGAATGTCAATCCAAGCTCTGAAATTATTTCCTCTTGCCCTCAACTTGTTCGTACAGAACTTGCTAATGGGATGATTCAAAACAACGATTCGGATTTATATCATGTTGTCGTTGCAAGTCTTCCAACTCGGCAATCTGCCGAAAACTATTGCCAAACTCTTAAAAGTGAGAATTTTGAGTGTGCGCATGTATTATCGCCCATCAAATCGTATAGGGTTTCCATACAATCGTTTGTCGACAGAGATGAGGCCATCCGTTACATGGAAAATTTGCGTAAATCGGACAGCCGGTTCGAAACTGCCTGGGTGCTTTGCAAGTAAATTACATTAAGTTGGTTTAATTATTGTTCGTTGGATGACTCAAAGTTATCCAATGAGTTGCTGTTTTGATAAATATTAGCCATCCGGCGACAATGATTATTGTAAATTAAAAAATAAACGCTATCTTTGCAGCCGCTTTTCGAGAAAAAGCATTAGGTATAATCAATTAAAAATTAAAAAAATGCCCGTAAAAATCAGATTGCAACGCCATGGTCGTAAAGGATATGCTTATTATCATATCGTTATTGCCGACAGTCGCGCGCCACGTGATGGCAAATTTATCGAACGAATCGGTTCGTACAACCCCAATACCAATCCTGCTACAGTTGATTTGAAATTCGACCGTGCTTTGTATTGGTTGACAACAGGCGCTCAACCTACCGACACAACCCGCAATATTCTTTCTGCTGAAGGAGTATTGATGAAAAAACACTTATTGGAAGGGGTGAAAAAAGGAGCATTCGATGCTGCCGAAGCCGACAAACGTTTCGAAGCATGGAAATCATCCAAAGAAGCTAACGTAAACAAAACAAAAGAACAATTGGTTGCCGAGAAACAAGCTGCCGCTAAAGTACGCTTAGCTGCCGAAGCTGAAGTAAACAAAGCAAAAGCTGCTGAATTGGCTAAGAAAAAAGCTGAAGCCGTAGCTGCTGTTGCCGAAACTGCTGTTGTTGAGACTGCTGTTGCCGAGACTGCTGTTGAAACTCCGGTAACAGAAGAAGCTGCTACCGAATAATTGTTTCTATCATAGCAAAAAAACCCGAAAGAAATTTCGGGTTTTTTTATGTAAAAATATTTACATAATTTTGTCCGTAATGAAAATCAATCTTTCCTTGGTGGTTTTTCCTTGTATTCAATTTTAAAAACGTTATCTAATCACATATTTGTCAACAAATGAATAATATTGTCAACATCGCCTTGCAAATTTTACCTGCTTCGAAAGAGATTCATCCATATACTTTGGTTGATAGAGCCATTGAAGTAATCGCATCATCGAGTTTAAAATACAAAGTAACTCCTTTCGAAACAGTTATGGAAGGCACGTACGATGAAATAATGGAGGTGGTGAAGCGCGCGCAACAGGCATGTTATGAGGCCGGCGCCGAAAGTTTAATGACTTACGTAAAAATTCAAAGTTCGCTTGAAAATGTAAGTATTGAGGATAAAATGGAAAAATATGAGTGATCTCGGCAATGTCTGGTTACTCATTCTCTTATACTACGCTAAACGATATATTTGTACCGGGATTCAATTTATGTAATTTATTAGCATGGTAAACGCATCTATTGTACTATTCAAACATACAGTTACCGGGATTGCTCCTTTGGTTGCTGCTTTGCGTCAATCGGGCGTTGTTTCGGATGTGTTTATTTTGGATAACTCACCTACGCCTTTAGCCGGGTGTGAACTGTTGGATGCAAAATATATTTTTACCGGCAATAATCTGGGCTATGGCAAAGCCCATAACATAGCCATTCGTAAAACAATCGAGAAGAATTTGCCTTATCATCTTGTGGTCAACCCCGATATCTCTTTCGATCCTGAAATTTTGAAGAAAATTGTCGGATATATGGATAAAAATACAAATATTGGACATTTAATGCCCAAAGTGTTTTATCCTAATGGAGAAATTCAGTATCTTTGCAAACTCATTCCAACCCCTTTCGATTTAATTTTCCGTAGGTTTTTACCTCAACAATGTACCCGAAAGCGCACTGAACGATTTGAGATGAGAGCTTCGGGTTACGATAAAATTATGGATGTGCCTTATTTGTCGGGTTGCTTCATGTTTCTTCGTACTGAGGCGCTGAAAGATGTGGGAATCTTTGATGAGCGTTTTTTCATGTATCCCGAAGATATTGACTTAACACGCCGGATTCACCGTAAATACCGGACGGTTTTTTATCCCGAAGTTTCCATTGTGCATCATCACGCACAAAGTTCGTATGTAAACTTCAAAATGCTAATGATACACACTGTCAGTATGATAAAATATTTCAACAAATGGGGTTGGATTTTTGATTCGGAACGCAGAGATATAAATAGAAAGTTCACTCCCAAGCTTCCAACATAAGCTTTTATGGAGCGAGTTATCGAAAAATAATTTCAAAATTAACACTAATAAAAATCCCCTTTTAGGGGTTAGGGGTTTATGCATTTTAGTCTCATCCAAATTACCAGCGCCTTTATGGTGCTTTTTGCCATTATTGATATTTTAGGGTCGATTCCTATTATATTGAATATCAAAAAGAAGTCGAATGTGATTCATGCGTTTCGCGCGAGTGCAATTGCATTGGTGATTCTCGTTCTGTTTTTGTTTACCGGCGAAGGGATTCTGAAGTTGTTTAACGTGGATATTCAGTCGTTTGCAGTTGCCGGTTCTTTGATCATTTTCTTTTTTGCAATAGAAATGATTCTGGACATTGAAATATTCAGGAATAAAGGTCCCGAAGGAAGTTCATCCATAGTGCCGCTGGCGTTTCCGTTAATTGCCGGCCCCGGTTCATTCACCACGCTTTTGTCGTTGCGGGCTGAGTATGCCACCGAAAATATTTTGGTTGCCTTGTTCTTAAATCTCATATTTGTATACGTGGTGCTTAAATCGACATCGAAAATCGAGAAACTTATCGGCGAAGGAGGTATTTATATTTTACGTAAATTTTTCGGTATAATTTTGTTAGCCATTGCTGTAAAACTATTTACCACGAATATAGGCTTTTTGCTCTAAAAGATCGTGTAATAAAATAAAACCGCATACTAACTTACGGGGATGTCCTGACCGACATCCTTTTTTGTTTTACAAACTTTCCTTCGGTTGGTTCTTGGCTACATTCGATAGAAACTATTTAATATTTTCAAAAATAGTTCCTGTTTTTGCTTCAAATTGTTTAAATTTGCAAGTCAAAAATTCGGACTTGTAAGTAATTCCCCGTTTCGGTTAAAACCGTGATGAAATTTTGTTGCAGGTTACGGCATTTTTTAAATTTTTGATCTGATTTATATCCTAAAATCTAATATAATGACAATCCGCCAACTTTCAGTTTTTATCGAAAACAAAACCGGTCATTTGAATCAAATTCTGGCCGTCTTAGCCCGAAATAATATTAACATCAATGCATTGACTGTAGCCGACAGTAGCGATTACGGACTGATCCGCATGTTGGTGTCCGACCCCGAAAAAGCTGCAGAAGCTTTACGCTCCGAAAATTTCTCGGTACGCATTCACGAAGTGCTGTCCATCGAGATGGATGCCGCACCCGGTTCCATGTCGCGCATAATCGATTTATTCACTGCCGAATGCATTGCTATTGAATATGTGTATGCCTTCAGTTTTGGAAGTAAATCCATTTTGGTGATTCGTACCGACAACCGCGAAAAAGCCATTGAAGTAATCCTTGCAAATAATTTAAAACCAATTCACGAATCAGATTTAAAAGCTATTGTATGATCTGGAATGAAAAGATAGAATGCATGGATCGCCAAGAAATGCGCGCTTTGCAGAGTGAACGACTTATAGGGCTGGTTCATCGGGTTTACAACAATGTGGCATTTTATCGTAAAAAGATGGACGATATGAATGTGAAACCATCAGACATTCACTCGATTGACGATATCGTAAAATTGCCTTTCACGTACAAAACCGATTTGCGCGATCATTATCCGTTCGGTTTATTCGCCGTACCGATGAAAGATATTGTGCGGATACATGCTTCGAGCGGAACGACAGGAAAACCAACCACAGTGGGTTACACCAAAAACGATATTGAAAACTGGAGCGAAGTGTTGGCGCGTAGTCTGACTATGGCTGAGGTTTCGCCGGATGATGTCATGCAGGTTTCGTATGGTTACGGCTTGTTTACAGGCGGATTAGGAGTACATTACGGCGCCGAAACGGTTGGCTGTTCTGTCATTCCGATTTCGGGTGGCAATACCCGCCGCCAGTTGCAACTGATGTCCGATTTCGGTTCTACCGTGTTGGCTTGCACGCCTTCGTATGCGCTTCATTTGGCTGATGCGTTGGCTGAGCATGGTTATTCGTTGGCTGATATGAAGCTGAAAACGGGCGTATTCGGAGCCGAACCCTGGACCGAAAATATGCGCCTGGAATTGGAAAAGAAATGGGGGATCAAAGCTTACGACATTTACGGATTGAGCGAAATCATGGGCCCGGGCGTGGCAAATGATTGCCCATATCATACAGGTTTACATGTCAGCGAAGACCATTTCTTCCCTGAAATAGTGCACCCTGATACCAAGCATCAATTGCCCGATGGAACAGAAGGAGAATTGGTTTTCACTACATTAACCAAAGAAGGTATTCCGCTTTTGCGATATAATACCCGCGATTTATCGACTTTGAATCGTGAAAAATGTGATTGTGGTCGTACAACAGTGCGCATGAAGAAAATTACCGGTCGAAGCGATGATATGCTGATTATCCGTGGCGTGAATCTGTTTCCATCGCAAATTGAACATGTTTTGCTCGAAATGGGTGAAACCAGCGCCCATTATATGTTGTATGTCGACAGGGACAATAATCTCGATACGCTTGAACTGCAGGTAGAAATGGACGAAGGAAACCTGATGGAAACCATTCGCGACCTGCAAACGCTTTCGCGCAAAATTCAACATGCGCTCAACAGCGCTATTGGTTTAAGTGTGAAGGTAACGCTCGTTGAACCGAAAACTATTGCCCGCAGCGAAGGAAAAGCCGTGAGGGTAGTGGATAACAGGAAAAAATAATTTGACTTTAGCTTTATTAGCTTTATTTTTTTGTTTTTCCCAAAATAATTTGAATTTGGGAAATCTTAGTTCGAGTTATATTTACAAAACATACTTAAAATCCCTTTTTAAGGGAATGGGGGAGATTTAATGAGCATACAAAAAGAACTTGTCGATTCCTTGTTTTCTCAATTCGGCGAATCGGATATTACCCGCTTGTCCATTCGTGAAGTGGGAAGGCTTGTGTCGCAAATTGAACAACAAAGCGGACAGGAATTTATCCACATGGAAATGGGAGCGCCGGGTATGCCGGCTGCTGCCATTGGCGTGGCTGCCGAGAAAGAAGCCCTCGAACTCGGACTAGCCAATTCATATCCGAATATTGAAGGCATTCCTTTTGCAAAAACCGAAATAGCCCGTTTTGCCAAACTGTTTATCAACCTCGATGTTTCACCGCTGAATTGTGTCCCGACAGTAGGAGGGATGCAGGGAAGCTTCGCGGCTTTGTTGGCTGCCGGACGTACCGATCCTGAAAAACCCTACACCCTGTTTATCGATCCGGGCTTTCCGGTGAATAAATCACAACTTCATTTGCTCGGTTTGCCTTTCAAATCGTTTGATATTCTGAATTTCAGGGGAGAAAAACTTCGTGAAAAAATTGAATCTTATCTTTCGGAAGGAAATGTATGCACCATCACCTATTCTTCGCCCAACAATCCTTCGTGGATCAGTCTGAGCGAACAGGAGTTGCGGATTATCGGTGAACTGGCAGCTAAATACGATATCATTGTGGTAGAAGACCTGGCTTATTGCTGCATGGATTTTCGGCACGATTACGGCAAACCGGGCGTTGCACCCTATCAACCTACGGTGGCGCATTACACCGAAAACTATATTTTGTTGCTTTCGGCATCCAAAATTTTCAGTTATGCAGGGCAACGAATAGGAATGATTATAATTTCCGAGAAACTGCGTACGCGTCATTATCCTCCTCTGAAAAACTATTTTACCGCTGATACGCTCGGACATTTTATCCCTTACGGCGTGCTTTATGCTACTACCGCTGGAACTTCACACACAGCGCAATACGCGTTGGCCAAGATGCTGAAAGCAGCCAATGACGGTGAAATCGATTTCGTTGCCGACCTGCATCCTTACGGCGAAAAAGCCCGGCAAATGAAGGAAATTTTTGTGAAACACGGTTTTTATATTGTTTACAAGGACGAAGCCGGCGATCTGGCCGATGGTTTTTACTTTACCATTGCCTACCCGGGCATGACGAGCGGCAAGTTGATGAAAGAGTTTCTATATTACGGTATCAGCGCTATTTCCTTGGCTATTACCGGTAGTGAAAATCCTAACGGACTGCGCGCCTGTGTTTCATTTGTGCGTTTTGACCAGATTCCGTTATTGGACGAACGCCTGAAAGCGTTTGCTGAGGCTCACGACCAACCATGAAAATCCAAAGTTCATTCAAATTTCTTAAGATAAGTGACGAGGCTGTCTGGTCGGAGTTTTTGTAAAGCGAGAATATGCTATCGAAGCAAATATCCTTTCATAAGCAGGGCAATCACAAAACCAAGAACAGCGCCGGCAAAAACTTCGGCATAGCTGTGCCCCAGGAGTTCTTTCAACTTTTCGTTCTTAAACTTTTTATCAAAAGCCGTCATAAAGAATTCGGTCAACTGGTTGATGACGCTGGCATGTTCGCCGGCGGCTTTTCGGATACCGGCTGCATCGTACATTACGATAATGGCAAAAACAGTGCTGATGGCAAACCCTACACTATTTAATCCTTCGGTAATTGCTACTGCGGTTGCCAGTGCAACAACGGATGAGGAATGCGAACTGGGCATTCCGCCTGTCTCCCATAGACGCGACCAAATCATTTTTTTCTTTCTGAAAAGAGTTTCGAACAGCTTATAAAGTTGAGCTGATAACATGGAAATTAAAACAATATCCAATACCTTGTTATTAAAAATAATTCCCGTTTCCATAATATTGTCTGATAAAATAATGCTTTATTCTCGTCGATTAAAGTTCAAAAATAGGGAAAATAATTTTAATATAAGCTGTTTTAGAAAGATAAAACCCCTTTTTAACCTAAGTGAGAAGTAAGAATAAATATTGTCGTGCTATATTTAACAACTATCAAACATTGTGAAATTATTTGTTCAACAAACAGGATGTTAAATTTTTAATTACCTGAACTAAAGAATTTAAATATCATGGCAGAAAAGCGGGATGCCGGAGTTCCGAATCCGGCAAGAAAAAACTACTGCTCCTGTTTCCGACGGAAACGGAATTACTCCCTTTGGTTGCCAC
>DIFH01000150.1:0-122 GCA_002427615.1 Paludibacter sp. UBA5753 | reverse complement strand
GGCGGGATGCCGGAGTTCCGACTCCTGCAACAAAAAACCATTTCTCGTATTTCCATCGGAATCGAAATTAATTCCTTTGGTTCCGACCGTTGGTTCTGTCATCCTTATAAAATGATTCCCGA
>DIFH01000105.1 GCA_002427615.1 Paludibacter sp. UBA5753 | reverse complement strand
GTATCGCTACGCTCACTGGGGGTTATTCACATTTAGCCACTCCGTGGCATAAAATAGTTTTCAGCAGACCCTAAATTATATTCCAAATGAAAAAAATGCTGAATGTATGTTGTTTCGATCGTCTGTTCTCAAAAATGAAACACGTAAATCCTTTTCATCTTGTCTTGTAATTTATTATTTTAATTTGTCAAAGTAGTATTCATCTGTATTTATTTTACTATTCCTGCAAAACCCATAAATGCCATGGCCAACAAACCGGCTGTTAACAGCGAAATTGGGGTTCCTTGCATACCTTTGGGCAATTTTGCCATGCTAAGTTGTTCGCGGATACCGGCAAATAATATTAAGGCAAGCCCGAAACCCAATGCCGTCGAAATAGCAAAAACAACACTTTCGAGCAGGTTAAAATCTTTCTGGATAACCATAATCGCAACGCCCAGAATAGTACAATTGGTGGTAATAAGCGGGAGAAATACACCCAAAGCCTGGTAAAGCGCCGGCGAAACCTTTTTCAGAATAATTTCGACCAACTGCACCAACGCTGCAATAATCAGGATAAACGTAATGGTCTGCAAAAAACCGATATTGAAAGGTTCCAACACTGTTTTTTGAATTATATAGGTGAATATGGTTGCAATTGTCATAACAAAAGCTACCGCACCGCTCATTCCCAGGGCAGTATCAATTTTTTTCGAAACGCCTAAAAAGGGACATATTCCCAAAAATTGCGACAACACGATATTGTTCACAAATACGGCGCTAATAAAAATAAGAATATAGGTCATTTTAATCTACAATTTACAATTTTACAATTTTACAATTTTGCTTTTCGTCCTTTTATTATTACTTGGGGCTTTATGCTTTTTTCAATTTATTCATCACGGCAATCAGGTAGCCCAACGCGATAAAAGCGCCCGGAGCCAATACGAAGATCAACATACCATATCGGTCGGGATACAACATAAATCCGAAAATTTTTCCTGTTCCCAGTATTTCGCGGATGGAGCCGAGCAGGGTTAATGCCATAGAAAAGCCGAGCCCCATTCCCAACCCGTCAAGGGCCGATTTGAATACCGTGTTTTTTGCGGCAAAGGCTTCGGCACGTCCCAAAACGATACAGTTTACAACAATCAGGGGAATAAAGATGCCAAGACTGTCGTACAATGCAGGAACATAAGCCTGCATACTCATTTCGACCACACTTACGAAAGTGGCAATAACCACTACATAAGCCGGAATACGTACATTGTCGGGGATTAAGTTTTTCAATAACGAAATAACCACATTAGAGCCAAGCAGTACAAATGCTGTGGCAAGTCCCATGCTTAAACCGTTGAGGGCCGACGAAGTCGTTGCCAGGGTGGGACACATCCCGAGGATAAGTACAAAAATAGGATTTTCTTTGAAAAATCCGTTTAGAAATACTTTCAGGTTCGAATTATTGCTCATGGTTTTTCCCTTTATTATTTAATATCATTTGAATTTACCGAATCGGCAGAGGCTTCCTCAACGTGTGTGGCTCCGCTTTCTCCATCTACGCCCGGAGCATCTGAGTTTTTGGCGTAGGCATTGTATGCGTTACGAACGGCATCCAGAAACGCACGCGAACTGATAGTGGCTGCGGTAATTGCATCTACTTCCCCTCCATCTTTATTTACCGTCAGCTTGTTGGTTACAGGATTTTTTCCTCTCACATTTTGATTTCCCTTGTCAGTTTTGAACCAGTCCACCATTTTGGTACCTAATCCGGGAGTTTCTTTTTGTTCCAGCACGGAATAATTTACAATGTTGCCATCTTTGTCGAAGCCGACCATAATTTTAATATCCCCCGCAAAACCTTTGTGCGAAACCGATTCAACAGCGGCGCCTATAAATTGATTGCTTTTATCGTAAGCTTTGAAAACGTTCAAACTATCGCCCGTTTCTATGGCAATTTTTTCAACATCGCCCAGTTTCTCGTATGCCGGCAATACTTCTTTGATAGCATTTTGTTGTTTTGCCGTCTTCGAAACGGCAATCGGCTCTTTGGTCAGCGTATAAACCGATGCCAAAGTAACAGCTGCAAATAAAGTGATAGCCGAAAGCGCCAACACCATATTTTTAAAACTTGATTCTAAATGTGCCATTTTTTAGTTGAAAGTTAAAAGTCGAAAGTTTATAAAGGATGTTTATTCCCTGAATTAATTTACAACTGTATTCAATTTTAATTTATATTGTTCTTTCTGGTTCGCGATTATATTTTTACCTTTTCACCAAACCTCTTCGGCTTAATATAGGTATTGATGAGTGGCGTGAATGCGTTCATAATCAGAATGGCGAACGAAACGCCTTCAGGGTAAGCTCCAAAAGCGCGAATTACCACCGTTATTATTCCGATTCCGACGCCATAAACCAACATACCCCGCGGATTCATTGGCGAAGTAACGTAATCGGTAGCCATAAATACGGCTCCGAGCATCAATCCCCCCGAAAACAAATGTACCACAGGCGATGCATAAAGTTCAGGGTTAGCAAGATTCAAAATACCTGTAAATACAAAAACCGTAGCCAGTATGCTAACCGGAATATGCCAGGTGATGATTTTTTTGACAAGTAGATAAACCAAGCCAATCAAAATGGCAACTGCCGAAATTTCACCCAGAGAACCACCCATATTGCCTATGAATAAATCGAGCGTCGAAGGTATTTCGCCAAAATGGTCCTTGATCATAGCTAAAGTTGTAGGTGCGGTTTCGGCATCGAGATAGGCGGCGGAAAATGGAACAGGTCGCGGCCATGTAGTCATTTCCACCGGGAAAGAAATTAACAGGAAAACCCGTCCGATTAATGCCGGATTAAAAGGATTATTTCCAAGTCCGCCGAAACTCATTTTACCGATTCCTATGGCAACAAGCGAACCTATTACAACCATCCATACCGGAATGTTCGAAGGTAGATTCAATGCCAGTAATAAACCTGTCAAAGCCGCCGAACCATCCATAACGGTATTTGAACCCTTCAGCATAAATTTCTGAATAAGATACTCGAACAATACGCATGAAGCCACAGCCGTCAACGTAACAACAAGAGCGCCAAGTCCGAAGAAATACAAACCTACCAGCAAAGCAGGCACAAGCGCAATGATAACGCCCGTCATATCTTTCGAAACGGAATCACCCCCGTGAATATGTGGAGCAGGTGATATAATTAGTTTATCCATATATATTTATAAAATTCAGTGTTTTATATTCAGTGTTTCATGCTTACCTGACGGCAGTCAGGTTCGGTGTTTCGTGTTCAGTGTTTCGTGAATTTTTTGATTCGATCATTTCATCACTCTATTACTCCATCATATAAGCAACTTACTTCTTTGTTGCTCTGTTGCGAATAATTCCACCGACAGTAGTTTTACCAAAACGTATATAATCGAGCAACGGACGGTTCGACGGACAGGTATAGCTGCAACTGCCACATTCGATGCAGTCCATAGTGCAGTTGTCCTCCATCTCATCCCACATATTACGTTCGCTCTGGCTCATCAACAAAAACGGTTCAAGTCCCATAGGGCAAACCGTTACACATTTGGCACAACGAATACAATTTTTTACAGGTTTACGAACCGATTCTTCCTTTCTGATAAACACAACTCCCGAACTCCCTTTAGCCATTGGCACATTCAGATTCATCAACGAACGACCCATCATAGGACCTCCACCCACAATTTTACCGGTTCCTTCGGGAATTCCACCAGCCTGATCGACGACCGATGCAAGATAAGTCCCGAGACGAACCAGATAATTGCCCGGATTAGGCGCAGTTTTACCGCTGATGGTCATTACACGTTCAATCATCGGCTTATTTTTCTGAACAGCTTCATAAACGGCATAGGTTGTTCCTACATTTTGTACCACGGCGCCTACTTCAATCGGAATACGTCCGCTGGGCACCTGGCGACGAATGATAGCATCGATCAATTGTTTTTCGCCACCTTGCGGGTAACGAACTTTCAATGCTTCGACTTTAATGCCTTTGAAGTTTTTTGCCAGTTGTTGCAAATGAACTATTGCATCTTTTTTATTGTTTTCTATCCCGATAACAGCACGGTTTACTTCCAGCGCTTTCATTAAGATAGTTGTGCCAACAAGTATTTCTTCGCCTTTTTCGAGCATCAACTGGTGGTCGCAAGTCAGGTACGACTCACATTCAACAGCGTTTATAATCAGTATATTCGCTTTTTTCCCCGGAGGAGGCGATAGTTTGACGTGAGTGGGAAAAGTTGCTCCACCGAGTCCTACAATTCCTGCATCCTGAATTTTACGAATAATTTCTTCTTTCGATAAATTGCATTCGCGTTTAATTTCAGTACTGCGGTCGATGGTTTCGAGCCATTCGTCGCCATCCACATCGATGTAAACGGCGGAACGTTTGTAACCCGTAGCATCGAGCTGGACATCAATTTTGTTGACCTTGCCCGAAACCGAAGAATGAACATTGGCCGAAATCAATCCGTTTGCCTTACCAATTAACTGACCTACTTTTACAACATCTCCTTTTTTTACAACGGCTTCACTCGGCGTACCGATATAGTGCGACAAAGGAATAACCACTTGTTTGGGAAGTTCAGCTACCTGAATTTGTTTCCCGGCTGAAAATTTGTTTTCTTTCGGATGAATACCACCCATTCTGAAAGTTTTCATATACTTTAATAAAACCCCAAACCCCTCAAGGAGTTAAAGAGCTGTGTTTATTTATTGCTTCAATCCCTTTTTAAAAGGAATTAAAACGCTTAATTTTCTTTTATTCAAAATCAGGACTAACCAACTAATTGTTCCTCTTTGGTGTTCATAGATTCTTCCTTCACTTTTCGTGGCGGAAAATTCAATTCCACGATGGCGTTAGTCGGACAAATATCAACGCATTTGCGGCAAAGTTTACATTTGTCATCATGGATAAATGCCAGGTTGTTGGTGATGGTGATGGCTTCGTACGGACAAACTTTCTCACATTTCAAACAACTGATACAGCTAACATCACAGGATTTTCTGGAAATATGCCCTTTATCTTCGTTGCGGCAATTCACATAAATCCGACGCGATTTCGGTCCTTTTTTGCGAAGCTCAATCAACAATTTCGGACAGGCTTTCACACAGGCGCCACACGAAGTACATTTATCTTCATCCACTTCGGGAAGTTTCGTAACCTGATTTACCTTGATGGCATCAAACTCGCACGAAACTTCGCAATCGCCCAAGCCAAGACAGCCCCAGGAGCAACCGGTTTCTCCACTGTATAAGTTATGTGCTATGAAGCAATGTTTCACGCCATCATATTCGTTCATGCGCGGGCGATGGTCGCAGGTGCCGCCACAACGAACGACTGCAACAGTCGGCGCCACCGCAACAGCATTTTTACCAAGAATTCCGGCTACATTTTTCATGGTGTCGTTACCTCCTACCGGACAAAATAAACCATCCAGAGTATCGGCTTTTACACAAGCATTGGCAAACCCGCGACAGCCGGGAAAACCACAACCCCCACAATTGGCTGCCGGCAAAGCGGCTTCAACCTGATCGATACGGGGATCTTCGTACACATGAAACTTTTTAGCAACAAAATACAGAATAATGGCCGAAACTGCACCTATTATTCCCAGGGTAAGCAACGCAATAACAATTAAATTCATCGTGATGAAATAATAAAATTCTATTCAGTTATATCTCAAAGTCAAAGCGTTAATTGCTTATTTCTTTTTCAATATGAAACTGAAATTTCTTTTTTAGTTTTTTATTGAACAGGGATAATATAATATAGTACGGAACAAGCACCGACAAAGAAATTGTACCCGAAAGGGCTTCGTTGTCGGTATATGACCGCAAAATAAATAAACTAAGGAGGATAAGTAAAAAGGGAATGACAAAAGCGAGTAAAACAGCCAGAAATCCCATGGAAGTTTCGCCGGTCAACATGACTCTTTCGCCGACTTTGTAGTTACCGCCGGTATTGACAGCTTCAATGATTTTCTCATCCATGTCTGAAGCTGAACAAGCAGCCTTGGCATGACAGTCGCTACAAGCTGATTTTTGGATAATCATGACTTGCACAATCTTTTCGTCGATGTGCGTGATTATTCCTGTATGTTCGATTTTTTGGCTCATTTTGTAATGTCGACATTGCAATTTGAGCGCAAAAGTACATATTATTTTGGTATTACATCAAATTTAGCAGGGGTAAAATTGAACTAAATAATGAACAATTTTATATCTGATTGATAGTTAGATTTATAAAGATACAAAAAAAATGCATTTTCCCGAGATTTTAATTATTTTTTGCACAACAAGCGATGTATTGAGCAAAAAATGTGTAAGAAAATAACAACTCATCCAATGACTCAAAGTGATCGGTTGGATTGCAGCAAAAGAAATATCTGTCTGTTATATAGTCATTTATATCATTTATTGCTATTCCTGTTTTTTATTTACATCTTTTCTCAGGGCAGCGGGTTTTTGCTGAAGTAGCGGAATGGCTCTTAAATCCCATATTTCTTCAAATTCCCAGTTTGCACGAAGGCTGAGTTTTTTGTTATAATAAAAAACTTCTTCGGGCTGGCGCCGGGCATACAAATCGCCCGTATCCCAAATGCCGTTGCGATTTGAATCGATAAACGCTCGCATATAATAATCGCCCGGTCTCAGGTATTCGAAAAGCGCGCCTTCCGGTAATGCCGGTTTTGAAGCTAAAACAAGGTCTTTTGTATCGAGTACCTGAAATACAACGAGGGAATCGAAAGTGGGTAATAACATTTTTATACTTGAATATTCGTCCAGCGATTTGACTTTAAACTGCCCGCTGAATTTATCGCTGTACAAGTTATAAATACTCAGGAAAGCAGTTGAGTCAATTTTTAATTCATACGATTTTTCCGGTTCGAATTTATAATCGATGGCATAAGCCATTTTGGTGGAATCGCTTTGCCTCCACTTGACAGGCAAATTTTTAAATATTGTATCTATCTTTTCCGAAAGTTTTATTTTCGACAAATCGACATCGGCTAAAGGAGCATCGAAACGGATGTATATTGGATTATATACTTCAAATGAACCATTTGCATTGCTTGTAAACTTGTAGAACGAAGCCTCAGGCAATTTATCTTTAGCTTTTTTGGCGCGTGGATTTACACGCCCTTTACGCATGAAAACACTTAAAGTATCGGTTTGTGGAACCAGATTATATACCGAATCCGTTTTCAGGTAAGTAAGCGACATTTGCAAGGTATCCATATTGTAAACTGCCGAATCTGTTATCCAATAAGTTAAACTATCTAAAGTATTATTTCTTTGTAACAGGTATTTCCCTTCCCACTCGAAGTTCAACGGTTTGATAACCGGAAGTTCGGTTAATTTAGCGTTGAAATAAAGTTGGAACGACTGAGGAAGTTTACGTTCCGATTTTACCAGATACTGACGTTTTTTACTTTCCTTGAAAAATCTCAAAATCAGGTTATCGGGCAAAAACCGCGTTCCCATATAGGTGCGAATACTATCAATATGGATCGAATCTTCCCAAACCGTATCCTGCATTTCTTCGATCCGGGAGGTCGGAGTAACCAAAGAGTCGATAAAAGCTATGCCTTCGCCTGTCTGATAATAATAATCTTTATTAATATCCTCTAAAGCAAATATTTTGTAAGTTCCTGCCTTTACATTGTCAATAACAAAATGCCCGTTTTCGTCGGTTCTGCCAATGCGCAGAAAAGGCTTCCGGAAAAACACAGAGTCATCGTTCTCGCGGTAAATGCCTATCAAAATTTTAGACAATGGATTCAAATCCTCGGCATTAATAAGTATTCCTGAAATTTTGAGGGTGTCTATTGCATTTCCGGTGGAGAAGGCAAAACGGTAATCCTTTAACGGGTTTTTTTCGTTCAAATCCACGATGGCATTTCCAAAGTTAATGGTATAGGTAGTACTGTCCAATAATTCTTCTTCAAACCTGACAGTCAAAGTTTTGGAATTTCCTCTTACATCAGGTTGTTTGATTTGCGGGGGTGAAATTAACACATTGTCGGATACATTTTCAACCGAGATATTTTCATCAAAAAAAATCTGGATTTCCTTTTTCTTAAAATTTACTGCTCCGTTTACGGGCGTCGATTTCAACACCACCGGCGGCGTTTCATCCTTCGACCCTCCGGTAGGTCCTTGCGCCTTATTGGCACATGAATATACAATAAACCCAATGGCAATGATTATGATAGATGCAAGTATTCTTCTCATTATAGTACGTGAAGTTTGTAAAGTGTATAAAGATCAAAGTATAGGCTGTTTTATTCCAACAAATTGCCTGCGGCAGACAGGGCTAAATTGTGAGCACTTTATGTCCAATCCGGCAACGTAAACATTTCTTTTCGTCGCAATAGCGTTTTTTCAGTTGTAATAAAGCCTGTGATTCAAAAGCGTTTTCAACTTTTAAACCGATATTTTGCCACCCGATGACGATAGTGTTTTTTTCAGCCGGAATTTGCTCAAGCAATTGTATTGATTTATCTTTTAAATCCTGATTGCCTTTTTGCGTTGCGTAACAAAACAGGAAAGGAACTATCGTATTGATTAATATGCTGTTGATTGAATCTTTTCCTAATTTTTTCGATTTTTGCGGACTTTCGTGTCCGAATAAATAATGTGTTTTCCAATAATCCGAAGGTTCGGTTTTCAATATCCCGTTTAAATACTCCAATTCAGGGCGCTCCAGAATACGCGAAAATAATTTTGTGGAACCGTGAATTAAAGCTGCAAACTGGGCAATTCTGATCTGTGGAAAATTATCAGGTCTTAAACGCAGTAACCTCCATTGTTCAACGTTTATGGGTCGAAGACTGAATTTAATTTTCAGAAAATCGTATTCCTTTTTCAACTGAAGTCCATATTCATCCAAGAGTTCATCGTCCAAAAAACCGGCTTGTCCGAAGAGTAGAGCTTCAATCTGAAAAAGATGGTTTTTGTGTTTTGCAAGAGCCGTAAGCGGCAACGATTTAGCCAGCATTTCGAAAGCCTGGCTGTTGGCGCCAAATCCGAAACTGCGTGCCAGAATAATGTAAAACGCTTCTTCCCAATGTTGATTGTTCCCGTTCAACAATTGCTGAATGGCATTCATTTTCTGCTCCAACCTTTCGGTCAACAAGGCAGTTTCCCAACTTTGAATAAAAATAGCCGGAATGTCAGCTATTTTATCCGAACACGAAATCCATTTTTGCCCGCTAATTAATTTTTCGTAATTTTCCTCGATGCGAACCGGATAAACAAGTTCTAATTGGGGAATTTTTTCTCCATCGCTTCGCGAGACCGACGCGTCGGCATATTTCACCACATGAAGAATAACGCTATCGTAAGCCTTATCATGCTGATGATTATGTTTGTACCATTCGCTCGCCCGCGTATGAATTTCAACATTGCCGGCCCAAAGCGTATTGCCGATACGAACTTTTGCATTAAAAAAGTCGGGGCCTGCATCGGTATTCAACTTTCCTACATCAATCACCTCCACAGCTTCATCTTCAGTTGTGTGAAGTGAATGAGCGGTAAATAATTTCTGTTGCCAGATGTAGTGTAAAATAGATTCTTTCATTGAGTTTGAAGTTGATAAAAGTTGAAAGTTGACAACTACAATGTTTTTATCAGACAGGGTAACATTTTGGAAATTTCTTCGGACAAATTAGATAATTCATCATTTTAAGTGTTTTGTAATTACAACTTAAACTTCATAAACTTACAGCGCTCCAAATCTATATCCTTTCTCTTGCCAAAACTCGATAGCCTTTGGCAAAACGGTCAACACATTTCCTTTGGCTTTTACCGAATCGTGAAATACAACGATAGATCCTTTACGCAAATTACGTTTCACATTACCGAAAACCTGTTCTGCAGAAAGTTTATTATCATAATCGTATGTGATTAAATCCCACATAATAATCTGATAATTATCTTTTAATGCGTTGATTTGCTGTTTTGTAATCCTTCCGTAAGGCGGCCGGAATAATTTACTATCGATATATTCCGAAGCCTTATTTACATTGTCCACGTATTCCCCTGTGGTGTGGTTGAATCCTTTCAGATGGTTGAAACTGTGATTCCCCGTTTTGTGACCTCGTTGTAAAATCTCGTTGTAAAGTTCGGGGTACTTTTGAACATTCTCACCCACGCAAAAAAATGTGGCTTTCCAGTTATATTGATCGAGAATGTCAAGCACCTGCGGCGTTACTTCAGGCACGGGGCCATCGTCGAAAGTGAGATAAATCACTTTCTCCGATGGTGTTTTGCGCCAGATAGTTTTGCCAAAGAACGGCCGGAATATACGGGGAAACTGCACATTCATCTACCTATCAACGTTTTTGGTATATTTCATATATACTGGTAAATATTTATCCAGGATCGTTTTCTGATTCTCCTGGTCGCAAATACGAAGTACCTGATTCAAAACGGCTAAATTGTGTCCGATCCTGTTAGTAACGCTGTTGCGTTGTGAAGTTGTCAAGCTGTAATACCATTCCAGGTTTTCAACGCAATCCTTGGCCACGGCATCCATAATGGCATCGCCCTTTCGAGTTTCACCCAGTTTGTAATAATATTCAGCCAACATGGTGGAAACATAATCGTGACGAACAGTAGCTCCCGGAATCATTTTTTCGCAATAATTCAGGGCTTTCAGGGCTTTTACAGAATCGCCTTCATTGTATAAACCCGCTACAAGTTGCGAGAACATCATGCGGTGTGTACGGCACATGCGCAGCGTATTTTCATCTAAATACACTTTCGGGTCACTTATATTGCCATACCGGAATTTAGTCATCATGTTTTCGTACATTTCTTTGGTGTTAACCTGAGGTCCTGCGCCTTTCACACCAACAGGTAAAATCTGATATGCCAAACCTGTAAGCTCGAAATAATCGTTCAGTCCCAGATAATAATCGTCGCCAACCGTAACGGCAAAATAAATGGGCCGTTCCCAATTGTTGGTTTTCAGCATTTCGAGTATCATCAATTCACTTTTGGTCAATCTGCGTTGCGTTAAATCAATATTCATTCGCGGGACAATTTCAGCGGCTCTTTCGGGCGCCAGAGTTCCGGTCTTAACTACCTGATTTGCATCAACAGGCAAGAACAATTGCTTTGAAGGAATAAAGGATTCACCGTTTGTTTTAGTTGCCGGATCGTCAGATAAGATGAAATCGAAGGCAGTTTTCATATCCAAAGGCTCTTTTACCAAGTCTTCCACCCAAAGCACTTCGTTTTTACCCACCACATAATCTTTGGGTTCCCACGAAATAGGGAGTGGAGCCGATTTATAAGCGCCGCGTTTCATTTGGTCGATGTACCAGTCGGTTTGCAGGTAACTGAGGTTACAAACGCGTACATCGGTACGCTTGCCTTCCACTTCCTGATTGTACCAAAGCGGGAAAGTATCGTTATCGCCATTCGAGAAAATAATGGCATTAGGTTTTAACGAAGCTAAATAATTTCCGCCAAAATCACGAGCTACATAACGATTGCTCCTGTCGTGGTCGTCCCAGTTTTCAGTAGCCATTAACATGGGAACTCCAAGAGCCAGGATGGTAACTACCGATGCAATTATAACTTTTGGAGCTTTTGGAATATATTTGTCAATAGCTTTCATAATCCCCAAAACACCAAGTCCTATCCAAATACTGAAAGCATAGAACGAGCCGGCATACGCGTAATCGCGTTCACGCGGCTGGTAAGGCGTTTGATTCAGATAAACCACGATGGCAAGACCTGTAAGCACAAATAATAAGGCAGTAATCCAGAAACCGTGTTTCCCTTCTTTCCCGTTATAAATAAGGAATAAAATTCCGAAAATACCCAATAACAAAGGTAACATGAAATAGGTATTGCGACCTTTATTCTCGGCTAATTCACTGGGTAATTTAGTTTGGTCGCCCACCAGCCATTTGTCGATAAAGTTAATTCCGGTAATCCAGTTACCATGGTCAATTTCACCATTACCTTGTATGTCGTTCTGGCGTCCGCTGAAGTTCCACATAAAATACCGCAAATACATAAAGCGAACCTGGTAATCGAAGAAAAAGCGAAGATTTTCGCCAAAAGTGGGTTTAATTTCCGTTTTTTGTTGTCCGCAATAATCAAATGTAATCGGTTCGCCGGTAATGTTTCCCCATGTTTTATAAGCTTCGACATGCGATGGCGTTGAACTGTACATACGCGGGAACAACATATCGAAACGTTCGTCCATTTTATAATCGGTTTTATACCCGGTTATGAAATACTTATCTTTTTCGTTTGCCGACGTTTTGGGTTTCGGAGCATATTGCGCTTCTCCCTTTTTTTCTTCGGGCACACACATATTTCCTTCAACGCGCAGTTTGACGGGCGCATTGTAAACCGAACCGTAAAACAACGGACGATCGCCGTATTGCTCTCGGTTGAGGTAATATTTCAGGGCAAAAACATTGTCGGGGGAGTTTTGATCCATAGGTGGATTGGCCGCCGAACGAATCACAATGACCGTGTAGGATGAATAACCGATTAAAACTACGGTTATCATGGCTAAAGCGGTGTTAAGCCAACGGGTATTGATTTTTTCCTTTTTGTAATAAAAAAATAAACTTATCCCGATTATGATCAATATGCCGAGAATAATATGCGATCCGAAAAAAGGGATGCCCACCATCGAAACTGCAAGAATGAAAGATGCAGCTATGCGCTTGTAATTTTTCTCGGTGTACGACTCGTACAAACCCCAGACCAAAACGGCAATTGTAAGCAATATATAAATATATAAACCGGTGTTGAACGGCATTCCAAGAGCATTTACAAACAACAATTCAAACCAGCTTGCCACTTCAACAAAACCCGGTATAATGCCGTAAAGCACAACGCCGAGAATGACAACGGATGCGAGCATAGCCATCATAACGCCTTTGGTCGATGGTTTGTAATTGCGAAAATAATATACCAGCACAATAGCGGGAATAGCCAACAGGTTGAGCAAGTGAACACCAATGGATAACCCCATTAAATAGGCAATCAGAATTAACCAACGGTCCGAACCAGGACGGTCGGCAACGCGTTCCCATTTTAGAATTGCCCAGAAAACCACCGCCGTAAACAGCGATGAATATGCATATACTTCGCCCTCGACTGCCGAAAACCAGAATGTATCCGAAAATGTATAAGCCAAAGCTCCAACCATCCCCGAACCCAGAATGCCGATGATGTTGGCTAAAGTGTATTCTTCTTCCTTTTTTGCCACCACTTTGCGGGCTAAATGGGTGATCGTCCAAAAAAGAAACAGAATGGTAAAAGCGCTTGCCAACGCCGACAAAGTATTAATCATTATGGCAACCTGTGTAGGATCGGAAGCAAAAAGAGAGAAAAAGCGACCCGTTAACATGAAAAATGGCGCTCCGGGAGGGTGACCTACATCTAACTTATATGCCGTTGAAATAAATTCGCCACAATCCCAAAAACTGGCAGTAGGCTCCATTGTGAGTAAGTAAGTGGCTGCAGCAATAGCAAATGCTACCCAACCGAAAATGTTGTTCAGTAATTTGAATCGTTTCATGAAGTAATAAATAAAATTATTATTGGCTTAATCCATTATTTTCAATAAAAAGCGTTCAAAGATACAAAGAAATTTTATGATAAAAGAGATGAACTTTTCTTTTTGGTTAAAATTAAATGATTGTATGTATTTTCAAAAAAAATTTCAAAAAAACATCTTTTTCTGAAGTGATAGATTGATATAAAAAAAATCATTTTTCAACTAAAAACAAATATTTAAAAAGCAAATCGAATCAACTTTTAAGACAACAGTAAAAACATGAAAAACAAAGCGTTAATAAGTGCATTTCCATGGATTAAAAGAGTTGCGGCGCTAAAAAAATATAGTTATATTTGTCCTGTATTAGATAATTTGGCGGTGATACAAAAAGCATGATAGTATTATCAGTTGAATATCAATATAATAAAATGAATAATACTATTGAAATAGGATGTATAGCTACACTGTAAACCCATTTATTCATACTTAGTGTTTGCAAGAAAACGCCAATCTCTGCGTTGTACTCGCAGCAAAAACACGGAGTCCCGCCAAGGCGGGATGAGTAGTTTTTGCTGCTTCGTGAGCCTTGATCTTGACGTTTTCTTATCAAACACAGGGTTTTCTTTATGACACTACTTATCAAGAATAATAAAAACTAAATTATCGCCTAATACTGTTATAGTATGCCTGTTAATAAGACTTTATTGTATCATACTTTTCAAAACGCCATCGATAATTTATTCGATATATGAGCTCAATTTCTTCATTTGCCGAACTGACTGCACATTTGCAAAGTGTGAATAGCCGTAAACGTTTAGCCGTAGCTAATGCCGTGGACTCACACACCTTGGATGCTGTGTTAATGGCTGTAGAGGCAGGAATTGTGGAAGCTTATTTGATCGGCGATGTGGCGGCTATTGAATCCCCCTATTTATTCGAAGAGCATACATTATCTCCTTTTATTCATATTATCGATATTCCTGAAGTAAAGGAAGCCACCCTCGAAGCGGTTCGTATGGTAAAGTCGGGCGAAGCCGACATCCTTATGAAAGGTTTGGTGAACACGGACGTGATTTTGCGTGCTATCCTGGATAAGGAAAAAGGATTGTTCACTCCCGGAAATGTAATGACTTACAATGCAGCCCTGGAGATTCCCGGATACCACAAATTACTTTTCTTCTCCGATCCGGTTGTAATTCCTTCGCCCAATCTGCATCAGCGGACAGCCATGATAAAATATGCCATTGCTACGGCTAATAAATTCGGCATTTCCAAACCCAAAGTGGCATTGATTCATGCTACCGAAGTGGCTAATCCGAAAATTCAGTATATGCAGGATTATCTCGATATTATGGATGAATGGCGCAAAGGTGAATTCGGAAATGTAATTATGGATGGGCCACTGGATATTTTTCTTGCTCTTGACAGCGAACGTGGAGGGATTAAAAAAGTGCCTACTCCTGTGCTTGGCGATGCCGACATCTTGATTTTCCCAAATTTTGAAAGCGCCAATTGTTTTTATAAAGGAGTTTCACTTTTTGGTGGCGCCGAGATGGGCGGATTGTTGCAGGGAACCGAAAAACCCGTCGTATTGACTTCGCGCAGCGAAAGCGTTCAGTCTAAATTTTACAGTATTGCCATGGCGTGTATTCTGGCCTAATCTTCCATATTCAGTTGATTTTGCTGCCTGAAATTATTTGCCCAATTCTTCAACCATTTTTTTCGCAGCTCTTTCAGCTGTTCCCGGTACTCCCAAAGTTTTTATTATTTCGGCATATTCGTGGAGCATATTTTGACGGTAAGTTTCGTTATGCAATAATTTATCTAATTCATTTGTTACATTTTCGACTGTAAAGTAATGCGCCACCAGTTCTTTTACAACCTCTTTTTGACAAATCAGGTTTACCAGGGAAACGAATTTCACTTTTATTAAAATATTTTTTATGACGTAAGCAATCCAGCCAAACATTACATGATATACGACTACCTGCGGGGTGCCGATTAAAGCTGTTTCCAATGTGGCAGTTCCTGAGTTCACTATGGCAGCACGGGCATGTTGCAGTAAATCATAAGTTTGTCCGAAAACGATGTTTACCTCGTTATCCCCCACAACCGATTTATAAAACGCGGGATCAATTCCCGGCGCTCCGCCTACAACAATCTGATACTCTCGAAATTGCCTGGCGCTTTCGAGCATGCGGGGTAAACAAGCCGATATTTCCTGCTTCCTGCTTCCCGCTAAAATGGCTATGACCGGTTTATGCTCTATCTTATTTTTCGAACAAAATTCTTCAAAAGTCTGATTTTGGTTGGGACGCAAAAATACCGAATCGACTGACGGGTTACCTACATACTCGACGGAATAATTGTGTTTTTTATAAAATCCGGTTTCAAAAGGAAAGATGGTAAACATTTTATCCACGTAGCGCTTGATATCTTTGATGCGATATTCTTTCCACGCCCACAGTTTGGGCGAAATGTAGTAATAAACCGGAATGGCAAGTTGTTTTTTCGCAAAACGCGCCATACGCAGGTTAAAACCGGGGTAATCAACCAGGATAAGCACATCGGGTTGAAAGCCGGCCAATGCTTTTTTGCAATCATTGATATTGTTGAGTACTTTTCCTGCATTTTTAATCACCGCCCAGAAACCCATAAATGCCATTTGGCGATAATGTTTTATCATCGTTCCGCCTTGCGCCTGCATTAAATCGCCCCCAAGGAAGCAAAATTCTGCATTCGGATCGTTGTTCCTGAGTTCGCGCATCAGGTTTGATGCATGTAAATCGCCCGAAGCTTCGCCGGCTATTAAAAAGTAACGCATGTTTTTTTGCAAATTAATTTTCAGGCGCTGATGGCCAGATATTTGTTAACTCCGGCTCGTTATTTCTCCGGTTCTTCACTGCAAATTTAATATTTTAAATCAATATGTTGGGAATTTCCGGTTTCTTTTTCGACGGAATCGGAATTCCGTCATCCCGTACAATAATATAGTTTGGCAACCGTTTATTCATTGTTTAAACTCAAAAAATATAACTATTTATGATAAAAAATAAAATGCGCTTATGGCTCATTCTTATTTTAGTTCAGGTAAGTGTGTACAGCTCTGCTCAATTCAGCAATTATATAGGCGATGATAAAATTATTCATTTCGGGTTTTTACTGGGTATGAATACCATGGATTTCGGGATTACGCCAAGTTTGCAATCGATCGATGGAAAAGTTTACCAGGTGGATGTTTCGCGTTTGAAACCCGGATTTTCGGTGGGCATCATCAGCGATATGCAGCTGAATCGTTATTTCAATCTTCGTTTTACACCTACACTTCATTTTGGCGAGAGAGAATTAAGCTATAGTTATATTGAAAATGATAGTGTGAAAGGAGGAGGTTCTGTCTCTGTCGGGTCGGCTCCCTTGTGTTTACCCTTGTATTTGAAATACAGCGCCGAACGATATGGAGATTTTCGCCCTTACTTGATAGGCGGCGGAGGAGTAGGTTTGGATTTGGGTAGGGACAAGGAAAAACCTGTCTACCTGAAGCCTTTGGATGTTTATCTCGAATTTGGCGTAGGTTGCGATATTTATTTCTCATTTTTCAAATTAGCTCCCGAGCTTAAATTTGCCATTGGTGGAAATAACCTGTTTGTCCCTCTCGAAGAAAGAGAAGGAGAAGGTACTTTGAGCGAAGATGATAAAAAATACTCGTTAGCGCTTAAGAAATTGACATCGAAAGTGATTACGCTCACATTCAACTTTGAATAAAATCAGAGTTTTTCAATTTCACCGACAATTTTTTCCATGGTCTTTTGCCAGTCGGCATACAATTTCCTGAAATAGGCTTTTACAAGTTGCGGGTTGTCTTTGCCTGTCGGGCGGTTGGCTCTCAAAATATATTCACGGCTGTTTTCTGCAATTTCCAGTACAATTTTGTCAACTTTGTCTTCTTCAATTTTATTGGACATCAAACAACGAAAGTAAACATCGGTAATCAGTTCGGACGAAACAAACTGAATTGTTTTTTTAAAATTTCTGCGACTTGCCATAGCTTAAATTTTTAATATTACTGATCAGTGATCTTGGACAACTTATTGATTTCAGGCACAAATATAAGTCAATATTATAACAGTAGCATCTTTTCGGGTAAATTTGGAAAAATAATTTGGTAAGATTTGCGTTTCTGTTTACAAAATCAAACTCAATTTATGAGATGTAATAAATCATTTTTTATTTTTTATCCGGTTTTGTTTATCCTTGCAGCTTGCTCTTTCGGCAGTTGCGATGATGAACTTTTTACGGACAATCCCCAAAAAACACTTGCTTTTTCAACCGATACACTGACTTTCGATACGGTTTTTACAACAATAGGCAGCACGACCGAAAAATTTCTGGTTTACAATCGCAATAACCGCGCACTGCATATAAGCTCAATCGGGTTGGCCGGAGGGAAAAACTCGCAATTTCGCCTCAATGTGGATGGAAATACCAGCGCCGACAATCAGTTTCGCAACATTGATATCAGCGCCAACGACAGTCTGTATATTTTTGTCGAAGTAACGGTCGACCCCAACAATGCCGACTCTCCAATTCTGATCGACGATTCTGTTGTTTTTCAGACAAATGGAGTGGAACAACGGGTTCGTCTGGAGGCTTTCGGACAGGATATGATTTTGATGAGAAACAAAACAATCCTGAACGATACAACTTTAAGTGCACAGCGTCCTTACCTTATTTATGGATACCTGGTTGTCGATTCCGCTAAAACGCTTAATATCCCTGCCGGTTGCCAATTGTATTTTCATAACAACGCCGATTTAATTGTTTACGGAAACCTGAAAGCGGAAGGCACTTTTGAGAAACCGATCGAAATGCGAGGCGACAGACTCGACAAAGTGAAATTTATGGATCCTGTGCCTTATAATTATATAGCAGGGCAATGGGGCGGACTTTATTTGCTATGGAACAAAGGAAATCATGTTTTACGTCATGTGAACATCAATAGCGGTTACGTAGGCGTGTCCTTTTCGAACAACGACAGAAACTTTTTGCCATCCCTGGAAATCACCGATTGCCGGATACATAATTTTGTTTATTACGGTTTGGTAGCGCAAAACGGCAATGTAACGGTAAGCAACTCCGAAATTTCGAATACAGGCAGTTACAGTGTTTATTTAAGCGGTGGCAAACACGTTTTTGTGCAGAGTACCATTGCCAATTACTACAACGGCAATTCCTTCGAACCCACTTCGCGCGACAAAAACCCGGCTGTAATGATTATGGGACTTTACAGGACAGTCCCTATGGAAACGGAATTTCAAAACTGCATTATATCAGGTGGACTCGAAACCGAGTTAAGCATCGCCAGCCGTTTTATATCTCAATACAAAGGCGTTTTTTCCAATTCATATATCCGCCGGAAAGTTCCTTATGAACTCTCGCAGTTTCAAAACATTCGATGGTATGCCGTTCAAGATACTGTTTTTAAACAAGCGCGCTTCGATTATGAAAAAAAACGTTATTTCGATTTTACCCCCGACTCCGTTTCTCCCGCCAGAGGTTTGGCCGATCCTGAAATCGCAAAACATTTTCCTCTCGATTTAAACGGAAACAGCCGGCTCGAAGACAATGCACCTGATGCCGGAGCTTACGAATGGAAGCCAACAAAATAATATAAAACTCGTTGCAAGTAGAACCAGACACTTGGCTGTTTTAAATGTAAAATCATAATAGTTTTGGCGGTGATACAAAAAGTATCATAGCATTATCATTTGAATATCAATATATTAAAATGAATTATAATATTAAAACAGGATGTGTAGCTACACTATAAATCCATTTATTCAAACTTATCAAGAATAATATTATCGCCGAATAATATTGTTATAGTATGTCTGTTAATAAGACTTTATATCATACTTTTCAAAACTTCACCATAGTTTTTTGTTTGTTATTTTAATTTTTGAGTAAAAAATGCTATTTTTGCGAACAATTGATAACTGTAATTAATTTTTAAACACAATAATACACACTATGAACGACACAAAAAGAGTCTATACCTTTGGCAACGGACAAGCCGAAGGTAAAGCTGACATGAAGAATTTGCTTGGCGGAAAAGGAGCAAATCTTGCCGAAATGAATTTGATCGGTGTTCCAGTTCCTCCGGGTTTCACCATTACTACCGAGGTTTGTACCGAATATTTCGAACTGGGTAAAAACAAAGTAGTTGAACTGCTCAAACCTGAAGTGGAAAAAGCCATTGCAGGAGTTGAAAAACTAATGAATTCTAAATTCGGGGATATCGAAAATCCTTTGTTGGTTTCGGTACGTTCGGGCGCTCGCGCTTCGATGCCCGGGATGATGGATACCATTCTGAATCTGGGTTTGAACGATGCAGTGGTTGAAGGTTTGATTCGCAAAACCGGAAACGCCCGTTTCGCCTGGGACTCTTATCGCCGCTTTATACAAATGTACGGGGATGTTGTTTTGGGAATGAAGCCTGTAAATAAAAACGACATTGATCCGTTTGAAGAAATTATCGAACAGGTAAAAAAAGCAAAAGGGGTTCATTTGGATACCGAACTTTCGGTTGATGACCTGAAAGAACTGGTAACAAAATTCAAGGCTGCCGTATTGAAACAAACCGGACATAATTTTCCCGAATCGGCTTACGAACAACTCTGGGGCGCTATTTGCGCTGTATTCGACTCATGGATGAACGATCGCGCCATCCTGTATCGTAAAATGGAAGGAATTCCCGCTGAATGGGGAACAGCCGTTAATGTTCAGGCAATGGTATTTGGTAATATGGGTGAAACTTCGGCAACAGGCGTATGCTTCAGCCGCGATGCCGCTACCGGTGAAGATATTTTCATGGGTGAATACCTGATCAATGCACAGGGCGAAGATGTGGTGGCCGGTATCCGTACTCCCCAACAAATCACCAAAGAAGGTTCGCAACGTTGGGCTTTACTGGCTGGAATTCCGGAAGAAGTACGTGTGGCAAAATTCCCTTCAATGGAAGAGGCAATGCCTTCGATTTACAAAGAATTGGATGCTATCCAGACAAAACTTGAAAACCACTACAAAGATATGCAGGATATGGAATTTACCGTACAGGAAGGTAAATTGTGGTTCCTGCAAACCCGAAACGGAAAACGTACCGGCGCTGCCATGGTAAAAATTGCCATCGACATGTTCCATCAAGGTATGCTTGACGAAAAATCAGCCATCTTACGTATTGACCCAAACCGTTTGGATGAATTACTTCACCCTGTTTTCGATAAAAAAGCAATTAAAGAGGCTAAACTGGTTGCTAAAGGTTTGGCTGCTTCGCCGGGAGCTGCTTCAGGTCGTGTTGTTTTCAATGCCGATGATGCTGCCGATTGGGCTGCAAGTGGCGAAAAAGTAATCATGGTGCGCGTTGAAACTTCTCCCGAAGATTTAGCCGGCATGGCTGCCGCCCAGGGAATTCTGACCGCGCGTGGCGGTATGACCTCGCACGCTGCCGTTGTGGCGCGCGGTATGGGTAAATGCTGTGTTTCAGGCGCCGGAACCTTGAAAATTGACTATGCCGCCAAAACCATGGAAGTTGATGGTATAGTAGTAAAAGAAGGCGATTATATTTCGTTAAACGGTTCCACCGGCGATATTTTCTTAGGAAAAGTAGCCACCATGGAAGCAGAACTGGATGCCGACTTTGCCGAATTAATGACATTGGCCGACAAACATACTAAAATGACGGTTCGTACCAATGCCGATACACCACACGATGCACAAGTTGCCCGTAAATTCGGCGCTACCGGTATCGGACTCTGCCGCACGGAACACATGTTCTTCGAAGGTGAAAAAATAAAAGCTATGCGCGAAATGATTCTGGCAAAAGATGAAGCCGGTCGTCGCATTGCTTTGGCAAAAATTCTGCCTTACCAGGAAGCCGACTTTGAAGGTATTTTTGCCGCTATGGAAGGTTGTCCGGTTACAGTTCGCCTGCTCGACCCACCTTTACATGAGTTTGTTCCTCACGATGAAAAAGGTCAACAGGAAATGGCGGAAGCCATGGGAGTTTCGATCAAAGTAATTAAACAACGGGTAGATTCATTGCACGAACAAAACCCGATGTTGGGTCACCGTGGTTGCCGGTTGGGAAATACTTATCCTGAAATTACCGAAATGCAGACCCGCGCTATCCTTGGAGCCGCGTTGACATTGAAAGCCAAAGGTATCGTTGCTAAACCTGAAATCATGGTTCCGTTGGTAGGTATCAAATCAGAGTTCAACGTACAGGATAAAATCATTCGCGATACAGCGGCCAAATTATTCGAAGAAAAAGGCGACAGCATTGAATTCAAAGTGGGTACTATGATTGAAATTCCGCGTGCAGCTTTAACTGCTGATCGTATTGCCGAAAAAGCTGAGTTCTTCTCATTTGGAACCAACGACTTAACTCAGATGACTTTCGGTTATTCGCGCGACGATATTGCATCATTCTTACCAATTTATCTTGAAAAGAAAATCCTGGAAGCCGATCCGTTCCAGATTCTCGATCAAATTGGCGTAGGACAATTAATACAAATGGCTACCGAAAAAGGACGCTCTGTTCGTCCCGATCTTAAAGTGGGTATTTGCGGCGAACACGGAGGTGAACCATCGTCGGTTGAATTCTGCCACCGCGTGGGATTGAACTACGTAAGTTGTTCTCCTTTCCGGGTACCTATCGCCCGTCTGGCTGCTGCACAGGCTGCATTGAAAGATTGATTTACCTAAGGCTGTCCCGAAACAGGGACAGCCTTTGTAATCTGATCTTGATCTGCCAAACAGTATTATGCATTCTAATTATTCTTTTTCCGCAAAATGTAAAACAACAATAATTTCTTTAACCAATTACTGTTAAAGCTAAAATATCGTTAAATCTAAAATTTATGTTATATGAAAAGGTAGTCGTAATATTATTAACATTATTGTTTTCTGTTCATGTTTTTGTTCTCGCAGAAGATACGAATAAGAGCCTGAATGAAACGAAAAATATTGATGGTGATGCAGTTGATACTGTAAAAACAGTCAGCGAGGAAGTGATAATAAATACGATAGATTTTAACACAACACAAACTATTACGGATGAAGAAGCCGTCTCCGGTGCCGAAGATATGGAGACTAACAAAGAATTACGGCAGGATATAAATAAAATGAGACTTTCGGTAGTTGAAAATAATTACAAGATTATCATCAGCAAACTTGATTCTTTGAATAATGTGATCGATAAAATGAATACAAGTTTAAATAATCATGAAATAATAGACTCGAATTCAAAACTTAAACAAGTCAGGCTTGCAAATAAAATTAAACTTGATAAATGGAAGCTGGTGGGTTTATATTCAACAGCTATTATTTTAAACGGAATAGGTGATGGTTTAAATAATACACGTACGAAAACCATGGGGCATGTTTTCAATGCAGCATCGATCGGGACTTTATTGGTAACCCCTTTTTTTATTGATTATGATAAAAAGAAATGGTATTGGTATTTGTTGACGTATACTTCGTTAAGAGTTTCGTTGTTCGATATCACCTACAATTTAACGACTAAACAACCTATTGGATTTGTCGGTTCAACAGCTATTTCTGATAAAATATACAAATCCTTGAGTTCCAGCTATGGCGTTTCAAAAATACTGGGACTTGCGGTCGGTATCTCAATTCCACTCAAGTTATTATAGTAAATTGGGCATAGAGAGTTTATCTTAAAATTACCTCCTATAAGCGCCGGCTATCTGTTTTTAAACCCAAACCCTAAAAAAATAGGTAATAGAAAATTGAAAAAAACCGCATAGATATTTGTTTATACGGTTTTTTTATTGTTA
>DIFH01000090.1:2167-2559 GCA_002427615.1 Paludibacter sp. UBA5753 | reverse complement strand
GTTTTATTATTGATTTTCTTTCCTTTTTGAGGATACTTCAGTTACTCGGTTTCAGGAACTTCTAATTCAATCATCAATGTTTCTTTCGGAATGCGGTCGCCTACCGATACATTGATTTTTTTGATTTTGGCGGTGAAAGGCATCACTATACGGTTTTGCATTTTCATGGCTTCGAGTATCAGCAATGGAGCTCCTTTCTCGACTAAATCGCCTTCTTTGACCGAAATATGAATGATGGTTCCGGGTATAAACGATTTTATTTCGTAAGGATTCGGTTCAACCCACACTTTTCGATTCAAATATTTTTTAGTTAAAAGTGTTTTGTATTTTCGGGCTGTTATTGCAAAATCGACATATTCAGGAGTTTCTTTTTTCATGTTTTTTAGTTTCAA
>DIFH01000090.1:0-2007 GCA_002427615.1 Paludibacter sp. UBA5753 | reverse complement strand
TTTTATCAAATACCGAGTTTTCCTGCTGACACTAAATATATCAAAATGGAGGAACGCCATGTTTTTTTGCCGGACGATAATCGTCCTTGTTTTTCGAAACACCCAGTGCATGTAACAATAATTCACGGGTTTCGTTCGGTTCGATTACTGCGTCGATATAGCCTTTGGAAGCTGCTACAAAAGGATTAGCGAATTTTTCGATATATTCCTTCACTTTTTGTTGGCGCATTGCATCTTCGTCTTCTGCTTCCATTATTTCTTTACGGAAAATAATATTAGCAGCGCCTTCAGGTCCCATGACTGCAATTTCGGCACCCGGCCACGCAAACATAAAGTCGGCGCCCAAGTGACGTGAGTTCATGGCAATATAGCCTCCACCATAAGCTTTACGAAGGATTACGGTTATTTTAGGCACTGTGGCTTCGGAATAAGCATAAAGCACTTTGGCTCCGTGGCGTATTACTCCCGCATGTTCCTGATCGACTCCAGGCAAATAACCCGGCATATCTTCCAACGTAATGATAGGAATATTAAATGCATCGCAGAAACGGATGAAACGGGCAGACTTGTCCGAAGCATCGCAATCAAGTACTCCGGCTAAATACATCGGCTGATTGGCAACGAATCCAACGGTTTCACCATCCATTCGTCCGAATCCGATGACAATATTGGGCGCCCAAAGTTCCTGAACTTCAAGAAATTTTGATTCGTCGGTTAAAGCGTATATAATTTCACGAACATCATAAGGGTGTTTCGGATCGGAAGGAATAATATTTTCAATATTTTTTCTGAACTTTGGTTTTTTAGGTTCAATACGTGCAGCTTTTTCTTGATTGCTGTGTGGAATAAGCGATATTAAATTTTTTATTTGTTCCATGCATTGCAACTCACTTAACGCATAAAAATGTGCATTTCCGGTAATTTCGGCGTGAACGCGCGCGCCTCCAAGGTCTTCTTGCGAAATTTTTTCACCTAAAACAGTCTCAATTACGTTCGGTCCGGTGATAAACATTTTCGAAATGTTTTCAACCACGAATACGAAATCGGTAAGTGCAGGTGAATAAACTGCCCCACCGGCGCAGGGACCTAAAATAACAGAGATTTGCGGAATTACTCCCGAAGCCATAGTATTTCGATAGAATATTTCACCGTAACCGGCCAAAGCGCCGATACCTTCTTGGATACGGGCGCCTCCCGAGTCGTTGATGCCGATACAAGGTACTTTCATTTTCAAGGCGTGATCCATGATTTTGGTAATCTTACGCGCATGTTTCAAACCTAACGAACCGCCCATAACGGTGAAATCCTGTGCGTAAATACAAATAGGAGCGCCATTGATGGTACCTGTGCCTGTAATTACACCATCGCCCGGAAGTTCTTTGTTAGCCATTCCAAAATTTTGCTCTTCATGTTCTACAAAAAGATCATATTCGTGAAACGAACCTGCGTCCAATAAAACAAGAATACGTTCGCGGGCTGTCAGTTTACCCATAGCTGTCTGTTTCTGTATAGCTTTGTCTCCGCCTCCTTTTTCGATAATGGCTTTCTTTTGTCGTAAAGCCAGAATGTTTTTCTTCGTGGTCATAATATTTTTTTGATTAAACTTAAAATTAAATACCGGTCAAATTATTTTGACCAAACTTAAATTCAGGTACAAAAATAACGCTTTTATTATTAAAATGTGCAATTATTACAACGCTTACAATTGCATCTTTCAGTTTGAATTTCTATTTCAGGAGCTTATGTATTTTTTTTCTTGCAGAAATAAATCCGGGAGTATAGTCGTCGACCGGAATATTTTCGAGGTATGCAAGTAATTCGGGTCTAAAATCGGGCTGAATCAGGCTCAGTTTGTACAAGAGTTTCATCGAAAACGCCTGGTGCGAAACATCTGATCGCGGAGAAATCATCCAATCAAAAAGTTTATTAATCAACTCTACGGGAATATCCTCGGGTAATTTCAGGTTGTTCAAGATAGATAGCAACGACCGGAGCACGCCGCCATGT
>DIFH01000063.1:19074-35314 GCA_002427615.1 Paludibacter sp. UBA5753 | reverse complement strand
CCATCAACTGAAAAAACTAATTCTTCTGTTGATTGGTATAGAACTATTGTTCTGGTTGATAGCTCGTATTTGGTATTACACGATTTTTTTAAAGCAAATGGTAATCATAAATATGATTTTTTATTGCACGTTGGAGATTCTGTTGTTTTTTCAGATAAAAAAAACGTTCTGTCGCTAAAAAAAAATGCGTTAACATTCAATATTATTTCATCAAATAAAAAACATAAATTTGCAGTAAAAGAAGGGTTTACAAGCATCGACGGTAAAAATGTAAATACAAATTATATTCAATACACCATCAATGTAAACGGAGATTTTCATTCATTCTTTATTTTTACTCCGGATAATAAACAAGACATTCAAATTGAAACAAAATATAAAGCTGACGGTGCCGGTTTAGTCGTAAAACAGAAAAATAAACGAACCAAAACGCTGTTGTTCTTAAATCCCAGTTCTAAAACGGTAGAAATTCTCAACAAGAATACCGACAAACCATTTGAAATATTCTAAATATGTTTTGTATGATTAAAAAAACACAAATCATCATCACTTTGTTGTTTTTATTTATAGTTTCCAATAACATAGATTCAAACGCTCAAAGCAATCTTTCGGGAGATTTTCAGGTAAAAGGCTTTCATCTCGACCTCCGTATTCAAGTAATGACTCCTCAGGCTTTGAGAGATTTTGCAAAAGAATTGTCTGGTTTTGGCATTAATACGTTAATTGTTGAATGGGAAGCTTCTTATCCCTACCAAAAACACGCCGTAATCTCTAATAACCTCGCTTATACGCGTAATGATATTACATCTTTTATTGAATACTGTAACGCACTTAACATAGAAGTAATACCATTGCAGCAATGTTTTGGGCACGTAGAGTACATTCTTCGAAATCAACGATACAGCAAACTACGTGAGGATAGAAAGGAAATTTCGCAAATTTGCCCAATGGAAGTTGAAGCTGATAGTTTACTTTTCTCTGATTTATTTGCTGATATTTCATCGTTACATACGTCAAAGTACATACACATTGGTGGAGACGAAACATATCTTTTAGGCAAATGTGATAAATGTAGTCAAAAAGCAGAAAAAGAGGGTAAATCCAAACTATTTGTTGATTATATGAAAATGATGTGTAATCTTGTGATTAAAGAGGGTAAAATCCCAATTATGTGGGCAGATATTCTGTTAAAACACCCTGAAGCAGCAGATGAATTACCTAAACAAACAATCTTTATCGATTGGAATTATGGTTGGAAATCCAATTATTTTGGAGATATAAAGGCGCTTCAAAATAAAGGACTTGTGTTTTGGGGCTCACCTTCTATTAGAAGCCATCCCGACAATTGGTACATAACAGAATGGGAAAAACATTTTAATAACCAGCGAGATTTTATTCCTTATGCAAGAGAGGCGGGTTACAAAGGAATTATAATGACTTCGTGGTCAACAACCGGACTTTATGGTTTTACTTGGGATACAAACTATGAAGTTTTGGATATGAAACAAATAAGAAATACTTATCCTCTTTCAGGGTTTCGTATTCTTGTATCTTCATATGCGCATGCAATAAAAAATAAAGAACCACTGGATGTAAAATCATACATTATAAAATATGCATCCGACAGATTTGGTTTTACAAATACTGAGAGTGAAAAATTTTGGCAGACTTTTATCACCCAGCAAGAACTGATAAAAGATGGATTTCCGGTAAAAAGTGGTTCAATTAATGACTTGTTGAGCGAAACAGAAAATATAAAAAACACGCTGTATGCATTATCTCCACAAAAAAATAAAATGGAGTTTGAACATTTCAGATTGATGATTGATTTAAGAGAATTTTATTTAAAGTATCAGGAACTGAAATCAGTATATAATTCGCCCATTTTTTCAAGAGATATGGCTAAAAAAATGCTCCCACAATTTGAACAACTCATAAAGCAGTCTAAAAAGCTGGATAAACGTTTCTACAATTTGAACAAAGAATTTCTTTATAAATCTGAAATTGAACAACAGAATGAATTTCGGATGATGGATTTATTGAACATCTATAAAAGAGTAGTTAGAATAAGTAAATAACAAAACCATGAAACCAATAAAGCGTATAATTTCAGTCATAATCATTGCATTTGTAAGTAATTCGGCATTTTCAACTCAGGATATAAAAATAATACCTCAACCAAATAATGTTGAATATGTTGCAGGGTATCATACCGTAAAAGGCGGCGTTAATATTATCGCAAATGATGATTTACAGAATGAAGCTGTTTTTTTAGCCGATATTTTAAAAAAAGGATTTGGAAAAGAATCAAAAATACAAAAAACAGGAAATGGAATAGAGTTAATCGTTGATCAAAACTTACAATCGCAACTTGGAGCAGAAGGTTACATTTTTTCCAGTGTAGGCAAAAGTATAACCATAAAAGGAGCAACTTCCACCGGAGTTTTTTATGGCATTCAAACGATAAAACAGTTATTGCCTGTTGATTTTGAATTAGGTTCAAAAGAAAAAAGCATTAAAATTCCACAAGTAAAAATCACAGATAAACCGAGATTCCAATGGCGTTCATTTATGCTTGATGAATCAAGACACTTTAAAGGTGCTGAAGAGGTAAAACGTTTGTTAGATCAAATGGCGTTACTAAAAATGAACGTTTTTCATTGGCATCTTACAGATGATCAAGGGTGGAGAATTGAAATAAAAAAATACCCACTGCTTACTCAAATAGGTTCAAAAAGAGCTAATACCCAAACAAGCAGAAAGAGTGAAGGAAGGACTGGTGTACCTCACGAAGGATTTTATACTCAGGAACAGATTAAGGAAATTATTTCGTATGCTGAGGAAAGGCACATCACTATCGTTCCCGAAATTGAGATGCCTGGTCACGCAACGGCAGCTATTGCTTCTTATCCTTGGTTAGGTTCGTTGGGGACAACAAAAGAAGTTCCTGTGGTATTCGAAAGAATGGAAGATTCCTTCAATATATCCGATTCAACAGTAATTAATTTCTTAAAAGATGTATTAAATGAAGTAATGTACTTGTTCCCGGGCAAAGTTATACATATAGGTGGCGATGAGGTCGTTTTCAAAACGTGGGAAAATTCAGAAAAAATACAGGATTTTATTAAACAGCAAAATTTAGATTCTCCGGTTGGTTTACAAATTCATTTCACCAACCATATCTCAAATTATATTGACAGCGTTGGAAAACGAATGATGGGATGGAATGAGATTCTGGGAGACGATATTCACGGCGAACGAAAAGATGTTACAACTCATACCGGACAAAAGTTAGCTAAATCTGCTATCGTGCATTTTTGGAAAGGAAATCTTGATTTGATAAATAAAGCAGTGCAAGACGGCTATGATGTTGTAAATTCAAATCACTGGGACACCTATTTAGACTATACTTATGAAAGGATTCCATTGTCAAAATCTTATGCTTTTAATCCAGTACCAGAAGGATTAGATCCGAAATACCATTCACACATACTTGGGTTGGGTACACAAATGTGGAGTGAATGGGTTCCAACGGTCGAAATTATGGAAAAGCAAATTTTTCCACGTTTGGCAGCGTATGCCGAAGTTGGTTGGACTGAAACAAAAAATAAAGACTACAACAGGTTCTTGGAATCGCTTGGGGAACTAAAAAGTCGTTGGAAATTAAATCATATATTTTTTAATGATTCATCTATAAAAAAAGCAAGTGATAATGTAAGAACTCAGCATTTTCCTAAACAAGAAATTCCGGTAGCTAAACTTCCGGAAAAAGATAAACTTTGGGTTTTTATTATGGCCGGACAATCAAATATGGCTGGTAGAGGCATTGTACAACCGGATGATACTATTCCTCAATCAAATATCATAACCATAAACAAGAGAAATGAATGGATATATGCAAAAGAACCACTACATTTTTATCAACCCAAATTAACCGGGTTAGATTGCGGAATGTCTTTTGCAAAATATGTAGCTAAAAATATCAGCAATGATATTACAATTGCAATTTTACCGACAGCTGTGGGAGGAAGCTCAATCAATTATTGGCTGAACGATTCTATATTTAATGGAGTTCATCTTCAAAGCAATTTGTTTGAAAAAATTCAGATAGCAAATCAGAACGGAGTCCTCAAAGGCATAATTTGGCATCAGGGCGAAAGTGATGCTACCAAATCCAACATACCATTTTATGCGAATAATCTTAAAGAGCTATTTGGAATAATACGCAACAAAGCAGGCAATCAGAACTTGCCAATTTTTGTGGGCGAGCTTGGTGCATATTCAGTAAAAAAAGAAACTAAGAAAAATTGGAGTATAATTAATAAAATAATTCATAAGGTAGCAAATAAAGATTTGAACATTTATGTAATTCAAACAAGTGATTTAACACCAAACAACGATAATATCCATTTTGATGCCGATTCTCAACGTAAATTGGGACAAAGGTACGCTGAGACATTTTTAAATACAACTAATAAATAGTATTCACAAAATTATGAGATACGAAGTTCAAAAAGGCAGGTTGCTATCGTTAGATGCACTTAGAGGTTTCGACATGCTTTGGATTACCGGAGGGCAAAAAATTATATTTGCGTTAGCTACGGTTACCGGATTGCCTTCGTTGCAATGGCTGAACACTCAAATGCATCACGTTGAGTGGAATGGTTTTGCATTTTACGATATGATTTTCCCGCTATTCCTTTTTCTTTCAGGTGTGTCAATGCCATTTTCATTTTCAAAAAGGATGGAAAAAGGAGACTCTAAAAATAAAATCTCTTTGCACGCACTAAAACGAATGTTGCTATTAGTACTTTTCGGAATGATTTATAATGGAGTGTTTCACTCGTCGTTTAGCGAGATGCGCTTTGCAAGTGTTTTGGGACGAATCGGAGTAGCCTGGTTTTTTGCGGCGTTAATCTATCTAAACACTTCGTTGCGCGGTCAGATAATTTGGTTTTCGAGTATCTTAATCGGTTATTGTTTGGTGATGCTTTTTGTACCCGTTCCAGGTTTTGGAGCAGGGACATTAACCCTGGAAGGGAATCTGTCAGGATATATTGATAGATTAATATTGCCGGGTAGGCTTTACATAGAAAACACAATGGAAGCTGAAGGAATATTAAGTACACTTCCGGCTATAAGTACTGCTTTGTTGGGTGTGTTTACGGGTCGTTTTTTAATGATTGACGATCATAAAATTGATAGAATAAGAAAAAGTGCTGTCATCATTGCAGCGGGTATTATTATTTTAATTGCCGGGTTGGCCTGGAGTACATTTTTTCCAATAAATAAAATGCTTTGGACAAGTTCTTTTGTCCTTTTTGTGGGTGGATTAAGCTTAATGCTTTTTGGCATTTTTTACTTTATTATTGATGCCCTCGATTATAAAAAATGGTCGTTCTTTTTTGTTGTCATTGGTTTAAATTCCATTACAATATACCTTGTTCAATATAAAATTATTGATTTCAATAAAGTACGAGATTTTTTGTTCGGCACATTTATTAATATTATGCCTGAATGCGTTCAACCTATATTGAGTGCGTCAATATACGTTTTCTTAGTCTGGATATTTTTATACTTTCTATATAAAAATAAAATATTTCTAAAGGTTTAGAAATAGCTATGTATTTCAAATAATTCATCTTATGAAGTATGAACTATATTGGGGAACTTACTTTTAATAGTTATTGGAAAGGTTTTATGAGATAATTATGTACAGAAAAGTATTCTTTTAACCCAAGACATGATTCTTTTACAGTATGAGTTATGTTTGTTTATTTGAAAATCTTGGTTAGGTTTTAATATCTTGTCAAATTTCTAAAAAAACACAGTAACATTGTAACCGATTTTAAAAAAACTAATTCATCGCCGTATATATGAAAAAGTTGTTCGTCCCATTTCTTCAGCAAGCAGCTCACATGAGCCTCGACCTATTTCTGGCGCGAAGGCTTATTCGTGCCAATCGCCGTTTACTGTGATTAACTCAATCAACTTATCCACGGCATCGTCTTCAGGAATATTCCGTTCCACACATTCTTTCTTTTTGTAAAGGCTCACTTTGCCGCGTCCGGCGCCCACATAACCGTAATCGGCATCGGCCATTTCGCCCGGGCCGTTAACAATACAACCCATGATGCCTATTTTCAACCCTTTCAGATGTGAAGTCCTGGCTTTGATACGGGCAATGACAGTTTGCAGGTTAAACATGGTGCGTCCGCAACTTGGGCACGAAACATATTCGGTTTTGGTAGTGCGTACCCGGGTGGCTTGTAAAATGCCGAAGGCGACAGAGCATATTGCTTCTACCGAAATTCCGCCCTGATTTTCGAGAAAAATTCCATCTCCAAAACCATCAATCAACAACACGCCCAGGTCGGTGGCTGATTTTATTTGTAAATACTGCAAATCGTTTTCGGCGTATTCACGGCAAAGAACGACCGGAACAGTGCAACCGGCATTCAGTAAAGTGTGGAAGAACGCGCGTTGTTCGCCTACTCCGTTCGGATGGTTGGTGCTCAGTAAAACTACGATATCGGTGCTTTCGGTCAATACACCTAATAATTCAGGAGTTAAATCAGTATAGCTTAATTTCAGGAATTTGATTTCGGCATTGTCCGACAAAAGTGTTTGAATATAATCGGCTTCAAAGATGGGGTAAGTCTCGCCGTTAGTGCTCAAAACACGGTTATCGGTTAGTAAATAATCGGGAATAGTGGCAAATCCTCCATCTTTATGGGCAAAAACCACCGGAACATTTTCGCCGCCGATATTGCCTACGGCATGTGTTTTCCGGCGGCTATATTCGTAACGTGAGTACAGTTGGCTTTCCACCGCCTGAATAGCCGGGGCATTTGCCTGTTCGGAGATGTATGAAACCAACAAACGGGCTACCGGAATTTCGGCTTCGGGTTCTTCGCTCAGCGAAACGCGAATGGTGTCGCCAATACCGTCGAGTAAAAGCCCACCGATCCCTACTGCCGATTTAATACGGCCATCTTCACCATCGCCGGCTTCGGTAACTCCCAAATGCAGCGGATAATGCAAATCGGCTTTTTCCATTTCGTCCACTAACAAACGGACAGTTTGAACCATCATCACGGTGTTCGATGTTTTCATCGAAATAACCACATCGTGGAAATCCTGTTCGCGGCAAATGTGCAAAAACTCCATGCACGATTCCACCATACCGCGCGGAGTGTCGCCGTAACGGTTCATCATGCGTTCGCTCAACGAACCGTGATTCACGCCGATGCGGATAGCCGTTTTGTGTTCTTTGCAGATATTCAGAAACGGAATAAAACGGGCGCGGATTTTTTTGTATTCCAATGCAAACTCTTCGTCAGTATAGTCCGAATTATCGCCAATTTTTATGCTTCCGATATAATTTCCCGGATTGATACGCACTTTTTCCACATTGCGTGCTGCCACGTCTGCCGCGTTGGCATTGAAATGAATGTCGGCCACAAGCGGAGTGTTATATCCTTTTTCACGGATAGCATCGTGGATTAATTTCACACTTTCCGCCTCGCGAATTCCCTGGGTTGTAAACCGTACAATATCAGCTCCGGCATCAACAATCCGGATGCATTGTGCCACTGAATTTTCAATGTCGTTAGTGTCGGTATTTGCCATCGACTGAACGCGTACCGGGTATGCGCCTCCAAGTTTTACTTCCCCGATTTTTACTTCATCGGTCGGACGACGGCTGTATTTAAAAGGATTTATTTTCCACATATTATTTACAATTTACGATTGTTTGATATTGCTGTTTTACATATAACTTCATACAATAAACAACAAAATCCGAAAAAAGTTAATCGTATTTCTCTTTGTTTTTTGTTGCAAAAGCTATATTCTCTTTTAATTTCGCGAATCCGGCTCGTTTAATTGCCGAACTGCGAAAAGTAGTGTTGAATTTTTCGGCAGTGAGTTGTTGCCAATCGGGTTTCTCCCAACTCAGAATTTCTTCAACCGGTTTAAGTTCAGGGTGAATATGTGGTTTTGCCCATTTTTTATTCCACGGACAAATATCGGCGCAGATATCACAACCTAAAGCACAACCCGATAAGAGCGGTTGAATTTCATTCTCGACAGTTTTTTTCAATTCAATGGTTTGGTACGAAATGCAGCGCCGGGCATCGATACTTTTTCCGTTTAACGCATTTGTGGGGCAGGTCTCTATGCAACGGGTACAGCTACCACAACGGTTTGCTACCGGAACATCATATCCGGTTTCAAAATTAAGCATAAGTACGCCGATAAAACAATACGAACCCCATCCGGGAGTTATCAACTGTGTGTGTTTGCCAATCCAACCGAGTCCGGCTCGCTCCGCCCATCGCCGTTCGAGTACAGGAGCCGAGTCGACGAATGAATGCTGATACAAAGAATTCACACTTTCGGTACCTGATTTTTCGATAATGATGTCTTCGAGCTTCTTCAGTTTGCTTCTTAAAACCGTGTGGTAATCGATTTCAGAATAAGCGTAACGGGCAATTTTAGGAGCCGTTTCCGGTTGTGTCTTTTCAGGAAAATAATTCATCAAAACAACAACTACCGATTTGCAGCCCGGAACCAATAGGCGTGGATCGGTTCGCTTTTCAAAATTGCGTTCAAGATAATGCATTTCGCCCTGCTTGCCGTTGTGCAGCCATTGTTGCATAAATTCAGCATCTTCGGTTAGCGCTGTGGCTTTGGCTATGCCACAAGCATCAAATCCGACCGAGAGTGCAGTTTGTTTGATGAATTGATGCATCTGGAGTTTTTTTTTAATAGCTGTAAAAGTTGACCTTCAAAACGTCGTCTTGCCTTGGCGAGATGGAGCATTTCTTTTGATGAATTATTTAATTCTGCTTTGACAGAGCGGTTTCATTGTCTGTTTTAACCTGTCAGATTTTTGAAATCTGACAGGTTTGGAAGTATAAAAGCCCGGAATAAACTAAAAGATACCGGAAAAAGATACGTGCAATTTTGCTGATTCTAATCTATCAAAGTAAAACTAAAAAAATAGTATAGATACCAAAACCCTTGCCTATCGCAGACCCAAAAAGTTTACAGGTTTTTTGCAATTGCTGCATCCAACGATTTGAATTCAATGTCGCGGCCAACAATCACACCTTTTCTGTTCATAAGGAAAAGCGTGGGAATAGATTGAATATTGTACGAAGCAATATATTTTGTGTTAGCGCCCTGTTCATCTCTTACACATATCCAGGGGATATTGGCGGCTGATTCTTGCCAGAGCAATTTGCTTTTATCAAGCGAAACCTGATAAATTTCCAATCCGCGATTGTGGTATTTGTTGTAAAGTTCACGTAACTGAAAGGTATATTGAACACTGTTCTCCATTTCGTAAGCCGAGAAATCTATCAGAATAACTTTGCCTTCGAGTTCTGAAAGTTTGCGCGTTTGTCCGTTTTTGTCGGACAGCTCAATGTCTATGTATCCTGCCGAAGCATTGTCGATAATTTTTTCCCATTCCTGGTTGGCTCTTTCTTTCCGTTCGGCGCGTATGGCGTCCATAACCAGTCCATACAAGTTTTTGCTGCGGTCGTATTCGGGCATAAATGTGTTGTATGAGGTTGCTACGGCAGCGCAAAAAGGTTTGTCTGCTTTTATGTACGGCGAGAAAATATACGCATTGTTTATTTTTTGATATATAGCGAAATAAGCTGTTGTTGAACGTGGATTTTGTAAAATCAGTTTACGTGCCATTTCTTTATGTGCTTCTATGTCAGCCTCAATTTCGACAATTTTTGCGTTCCGTTCGGTGGCGTTCATTTCGGGAGTTAAAGTATTTACTTTTCGTTGGATATTCGAAACGGATTTACGGAGTTTTTGTATGTCGTTGCTGCTTTGTGATCCTTCGAGTTTATAATCGGTCGAAAAAACTTTCGCATCAACTTCGATGGAAATTTCTTCGCAGGAATCTATTGCAAAATCGATGGTCTTCAGTCCCAGCCGTAAACGATAAAAGTCGGGATATTCAGGACGAGGCGCTTTGAACTTAAATTCTCCGTTTTCTTTTAATCTTGCCGAATCCAGCGTAGTTGTTTTTAACAGTCCGATATGATCGAGATAAACGGTTTCTTTACCGGCGTTAAGTATTTTGCCTTTTATTCTAAAGTTGTCTGACGAGTTACAGGCAATTAATCCAACCAAAGTAATCGCAATAATAAGATATTTCTTCATGGGATGTAAGAGTTAATTTTATATTGTAGCTTGCAAATGTACAGCAATTTTGGGATTTTTCCAAACCGGTTTTTCCGGAGAACTTTCGAGACATTTTTGGAGGTGTATAATCTGACCGAAAATTTATACAGTCAGGTATTTTGTGTGAAATAATCATTGTTTCAAAATTATTCAGTCCAGGTTCTGTGTCAAGTTTATATGAGTCTTAAATGAAATAATAATCTTGGTTTAATTGCTTGTTATTCAATTTATATTGGTTTTTACAGACTTGCGGACACACCCTGTTTTTAATGGCGAAACGACCGCCCGTAGATTTCAAAAGCTACAAATCCTTAAAAACCTAAAATATTAAAGAAATATTTCCTTAATTGAGCAAATATATTTACCTTTGTGTCCTTGAAAAAAGAGATAAATGAAAAACTTAAAATAAAAAATTAATATGTCAAAAGTAACGGTAATTGGCGCCGGCAATGTGGGCGCCACATGTGCAAATGTTCTTGCATTCAACGAAGTAGCAGACGAGGTAGTAATGCTCGATGTGAAAGAAGGTATTTCAGAAGGTAAAGCTCTTGATATGTTCCAAACAGCAGCTTTGCTCGGATTCGACTCAAAAATCACAGGTTGTACCAACGATTATGCCCGGACAGCAGGATCGGATGTGGTGGTAATCACTTCTGGAATTCCCCGCAAACCAGGAATGACGCGTGAAGAATTAATTGGTGTTAATGCTGGCATTGTAAAAAGCGTGGCCGAAAATATTCTCAAATATTCGCCCGAAGCTATTATTGTCGTGGTAAGTAATCCGATGGATACAATGACCTACCTTGCTCTAAAGGCTACCGGTCTTCCTAAAAATAAAGTGATCGGTATGGGAGGAGCACTCGACAGCGCGCGTTTCCGCGGCTACCTGAGTAAAGCGCTCGATGTAAACCCCAACGAAGTCGAAGCAATGGTAATTGGCGGTCACGGTGATACTACCATGATTCCTCTGACACGTTTTGCCTCATACAAAGGGCGTCCGGTATCGGAGCTTCTTAGTCAGGAAATCCTTGACAAGGTAGTGGCCGACACTATGGTGGGTGGAGCCACTCTAACAGGGCTGCTCGGCACTTCGGCCTGGTATGCACCCGGAGCTGCTGCCGCTTATGTGGTGGAATCAATTATCCACAATCAGAAAAAAGTAATTCCATGCTGTGTGGCTCTGGAAGGCGAATACGGACAAAACGACATCTGTGTTGGCGTTCCGTGCGTAATCGGCAAAAATGGTCTCGAAGAAATTCTGGATTACAAACTGAATGCAGAAGAAACTGCACTTTTCGAAAAAAGCGCTGCTGCTGTCCGTGGTACTAACAATGTACTCAGAGAAATCAAAGCATTGTAAACATCGTTTTTTTGTTTATGCAATTTTAATAAATAAGTCGCGGCATTTTAGTGTCGCGACTTATTTCTTTTTGATTTTGTCCTTTGCTGATCGGTTATTATGCCAGTTGTGATAGTCAAAAAAAGTTAAATTATTGGGTTTGTAGATATAAAACATCCTTTTTGCCTTAAAATTCAACCTTACAATTGATGCGTTTATCATATCTTTGTACTCATTATAAAATAGGAATAAATTAAACTTATGAATGCCTCATTACAAACACACCGCTATCTTCTTCAGTTCTCTATTAAACCCTCCGTTCAACGCACTGCCGTGATGGACTATTTGATGAAAAACAGAACGCATCCGACGATTGACGAAATTTACACGGCTTTAAGCCCGTCGATGCCGACCTTATCAAAAACCACTGTTTACAACACGCTTAATCTTTTTATTGAACGTGGAGCTGTTCAGGCATTGGTTATCGATGAGAAGAATGCACGTTTTGATGTGGATACTTCATCTCACGCTCACTTTATATGCAAAAGCTGCGGAAAAGTACATGATATTTTTAATTTGAAACCCGAATTGTTTGAAATTCCTCAACACCCGAATTTCACTATTCATTCGGTCGAAATCTCGTACAGTGGTTTATGTAACGCCTGTAAAGAAAGCTAATCAGGGCTAACAAAATTAAGAGGCACACATTTATGTGTGCTTTTTTTATACATTTTTTCATATCTTTGAAGCGAGTATTTTATATTAAAATGTTATTGCTAACATAAAAACACCCTGTTTATGAAAAAATTCACATTGACAATCAGCTTGTTATTTTTTATCATTGCATTATATTCGCAACAAAAAGTAAAAAAAGGCTTCGGTTTCGGAGCCTTACCTGCTATTTCCTACGATTCGGATTTGGGACTTCAATACGGTGCGTTAGTTAATCTGTATCATTACGGCGATGGTTCGCGTTATCCGAAATACGACCACTCTTTGTACCTCGAATATTCACGTTACACCAAAGGAACCGGAATTAACCGGTTTATGTACGATTCAGAACGTTTAATACCGAAAGTGCGGACAACTGTTGATGTTACTTACCTCACCGATCAAATGATGGACTTTTACGGATTTAACGGTTACCAGACCCAATATGATGTTGATTTGAGTAAATCGACGCGACATTTTTATAAAAACGAACGCAATATGTTTCGTATAAAGGCTGATTTCCAGGGAAATTTCGGTGAATCGAAATTAGGTTGGGTCGCCGGTTATACTTTTTATAATTTTGCCATCGATACTGTGGATATCGACAAGCTGGAGCTTGATCCCGTTCAGGGCGGAACCTTGTTTCAGCGTTACATGAAATACGGATTAATCAGCACAACCGAATCGGATGGCGGTAGCATAAACTATCTGAAATTAGGACTGAAATATGACACGCGTGATCAACGGGCGTGCCCTATGAAGGGTGTTTGGACTGAAGCCATTATACAAACGGCTCCTGGTTTTATCAATGAATTTCCCCATACAAAATTTGCCTTGATTCATCGCCAGTATTTTACTTTGACGAAAGATATGTCGCTGGCTTACCGCATTGATTATCAAACTACGGTGGGAAACAGTTTTGTTCCTTTCTATGCACAACCTTTGTTGATAACCAGTTTTCTGACTGCAGCATCGAATCAGGGAATGGGAGGAAAAAATTCTATTCGCGGGGTGTTGCGTAACCGTGTTGTGGGTGATGCTGTCGGGTTTGGAAATTTTGAATTTCGGTATAAATTTCTACGTTTTGAATGGTTGAAACAAAACTTTTATTTGGGAACCAATATTTTTTTCGATTCTGGAATAATATTAAAACCGATTGATATTGAAGCTAACCGAGCCGGATTAGCCTCATTGACTTCATCTCAAAAAGCCGAGCTTAAATTAAATGATTATGAATCAGGTAAATTTCATTCGGGCGTGGGCGCCGGTCTCAAAATAGGTTGGAACGAAAACTTTGTGATTTCGGCCGATTTTGGGACGGCATTGAATAAGCAAGATGGTAATTCCGGATTTTATATCGGTTTGAATTACTTATTTTAACAATGTCAGGATTCATCGTTTTTTCCTCATTATTAATACTGTTTTTGTATGTTGCGCTTGTTATCGTTTTTATAACAGGGTGGGTGCGCACACCTTATTTTTCGGTTGAAAAACACAAAACCGCAGAACAAAACATATCGGTTGTTGTAGCTTGTCGCAACGAGGAACCGAATTTAAAAAAGCTGCTTGAAGCTTTACAAAACCAATCGGTCAAAAATTTTGAACTGATTCTGGTAAACGATCATTCGACCGATGCAACAAGAGTGATAATGGATTCGGAGCAATCGAAATTGGAGAATGTGGTTATTATTGATGCTGAAGGATTTGGGAAGAAGCAAGCAGTAAAACAAGCCGTCGGAATTGCAAAAGGAGAATTAATTGTTACAACCGATGCAGATTGCAGACCAGAAACGACCTGGATTGAAACGATAGGGCAATTTCAACAAAAATTTCCTTCCGATTTGATTATTTGTCCGGTAAAATTTTCTACCGGCGATACCTTGTTTTCTAAATTACAGGCTTTGGAATTTGCCACGCTTGTAGCTTCGGGAGCGGGAGCCGCCGGAGTTACCATGCCCATTCTATGCAATGGCGCCAATCTGGCCTTTACAAAAAAAGCGTGGCTCGAAAGCCAAGACGATTTACATGTGGAAGAAATGTCGGGAGATGATGTGTTCCTGTTACTTGCCATCAAGAAAAGAAAAGGGACAATCAGGTTTTTAAAATCGGCTAATGCTTTTGTTTCCACGCCTTCTTCTCCAACCATAAAATCATTTATCAGGCAACGAAAACGTTGGGCGTCGAAGTCGACGGCTTACTCCGATTGGCAAATCATTCTGACTGCCTGTGCTGTGTTTTCGATTTCGGTGTTGGAAATCGTTTCGCTTCTATTGATGTTTTTCAATGGCAAATTTGCCGTGCTTTTTATGATTCTTTTTATTACCAAATATCTGACAGACTTATTTTTCCTTTCATACGTGCGGTACTTTTTCAACCTGCGGAATCTGGGTATAAATTCATTTATTTTATCCTTGTTCTATCCGTTTTATATTGTGATGGTAGCTTTGGCGGGGTTGGGGGGTAAAACACATTGGAAGTAAACCTGAAATTTAAGGGTAAATGTACAAAACATCTCCCGATAAAGATGTTTTGTATTGTTTTAAAATTTCGGTTGCGGGACCGGAAGCCGGATCACCCCTTCCATAACCGACATTATAAACCGAACCGCATTTTTCACATTTCACTTGACCCAATCCATCCTTTACGGGATAAACCCTGACATCTTTTTTTGCTTCGTAGGGACAAGCCATATCGAACGCATAATAAATGGTGTTTCCACTGTCATCAAAATCGACACCCGAACAAACCAGGATGCCTCCGTATCCAATCCGGTCGGTTTCGTTTATTCTTTTTTCAAAAAGTAAAAACTGGTTGGTCGAATATTTGAAATTGGGATAGGTGCTTGTGAGATAAAGTTGCAAACTCACGGGATAGGAGGGAATGGACGAAACATAACTATCGTCGCAGCCACATAAAAAAGTGGCGACGAATAATAGTAGATATGTTTTTGTTTTAGCAAACATTGATAAAAACTTGTTTATCAGTAAGAAATACTTAGCCCAATTCACCGATTCTCCAAAGTTCGTCGTCGGTAAAATGCAGATTATTCAGGGCATCGATGTTGTCCTGCAATTGTTTCACCGAACTGGTTCCAACGATGACCGAATTTACTTCTTCTTTATGGAAGCACCATGCCAGCGCCATTTGCGCCAATGTCTGACCCCGTTGAGCGGCAATGTCGTTTAACTTACTTATTTTTTCGACAAGCTCAGGCGTAATTTGGCTTTTCTGTAAAAATCCGTAACTGTGGGCTGCCCTTGAATTTTCAGGGATTCCATGCAAATATTTATCGCTCAGTAAACCTTGTGCCAAGGGAGAGAATCCGATAAATCCAACTCCATTTTCGCCGGCTAAGGGAAGAACTTCCTGTTCAATCTCGCGGTGCAAAATGCTGTATCGTCCCTGATAGATCAGGCATGGAGCGCCGTTTTCACGGAGAATACGGTATGCTTCGCGGGCTTTGTCCTCGGGATATTTCGAGATACCTACGTACAAAGCTTTTCCTTGCTTCACCATATCTGATAAAGCTCCCATAGTTTCCTCCATGGGCGTGTTCGGGTCGTAACGATGCGAATAAAAAATATCCACATAGTCGAGTTTCATGCGCTTAAGGCTTTGTTCGAGGCTCGCGATCAGATATTTACGCGAACCGCCATCGCCGTAAGGCCCCGGCCACATTTCATGTCCGGCTTTGGTGCTTATAATCATTTCGTCGCGATAAGATGAAAAATTATTTTTCAATATTTTTCCAAAGTTTTTCTCGGCGCTTCCGAACGGAGTTCCATAATTGTTGGCTAAATCGAAATGGGTAATTCCTTTATCGAAAGCATGTTGAATCATTTTCAACGCTTCGTCGGCATCGTCCACATCGCCAAAATTGTGCCACAAACCGAGTGACAATTTTGGGAGTTGCAAGCCGCTTTTACCGCAAAAATTATAACCTACCGGATGGACGTACCGATCGGGATTGGGAGTGTA
>DIFH01000063.1:0-18957 GCA_002427615.1 Paludibacter sp. UBA5753 | reverse complement strand
CCGATTGAAGCAATGATGTTTGTAGGGAATTTGCGAATGGCAGCATTAAATTCCTTGGATAAATCATTGAACCTGCCACGTTCGGTCGAAATTCTGTTTTCCGTTCCTTCCAGTTGGGCTTGAAGTTCGAGAAAATTCTGATTGGCTTTCAGGTCGGGATAATTTTCGGTAATCATCAACAGTTTCCCCAATGCGGCGCTTAGTTCACCCTGAGCGGCCTGATATTTCTGAAGGTTTTCGGGAGTCAGGTTTTCAGGATCAACGGTGATTTGAGTAGCTTTGGCACGTGCAGCCACCACTCCTTCGAGCGTTTCACTTTCGTGGGCGGCATAACCTTTGACGGTTGCTACCAGGTTCGGGATTAAATCGGTGCGGCGCTGATATTGGTTTTCAACGTTTGCCCATTGTCCGCTGACAGCTTCGTCCTTAGTTACTAAACCGTTATATTTTGAAATTCCCCAAAAAATTGCAATCAATAATATGGCTCCTATTGAAAGAAGAGCAATTGAATTTTTTTTCATAAGTGTCTTGTTTTTTATTGTTTGATTTATCTTGTTTTAAATTGTAAGTGATAAAATGGTAAATGTAATTACCAACCGCTTGTAGAACCGCCACCGCCTGACATTCCGCCTCCAAAACTTCCACCGCTGAAGCCGCCACCGCCTCCAAATCCGCCTCGTCCGCTGAACAAACTTCCGGCAACAGCTCCACCTACAAATGCCCCGCTGTTGCGTTGCAGTCTCGGGATATTGTTGTTGTGGTGTTCTTCGTATCCGCAGAATTTGCAATGATAAGTGGTTCGTTCGGTTCCGGCGCTGATATAGGTTGGCGCTACCACTGTTCGTTTATCTTTCAGGATAAATGCTTTTGTTCCACATTTAGGGCATTCGGAATAGGCGCTCGGTTTATCGAGCGTAAATATAGCTTCATTTTTGCAATTGTCGCAAACAAACACGTCGTAATCAATGGCTTGTAATTGTTCTTCAAATTGCTGAGCCAGTTTGAGATGCGCGTCCTCCTGTTTCTCGCTTAATATGTGCATTTTACCCTCGCATTCGTTACATTGAATCGGTTCACGGCGGATTTTTCGCATCATGATTTTACCGTAAATATTGGCAGGAATGGTAGTGAAAGGGACTACCACCAGCAGAACCAATAAATAAAGCGGTAATTTCAATAATAAAATGGCGACAAAAGCTATGACGGGAATCAATACCGAAATCAAAACGACAACTCCTGTTTTTTCGCTTTTTATAGCTTTGTAACGGGCAAGATTATTGGGAAATCTGGCATCTTTCCTGATTTTTCGAACAATATTGCTCACCCAAACCAGTGAAAGAATAATAAGGATCAAATAAACTCCTGCCGCAAGAGGTAAAATCTCGTTCCAGGCGATGGGAGTTTCTGCTTTTGTTTCGAAAGGTTCATTTTTTACCGTGCTCACGATTCTTTCTACTCCGGCTAATATTCCTGCATCATAATTTCCGTTTTTGAATTCGGGAATCATGGACTGTGTCTGAATTCGTTTGCTAATGGCATCGGGTAAAACTCCTTCGAGTCCGTATCCGGTTTCGAAAGTAACTTTTCGTTGATCGAGCACAAAAAGCACCAACAAACCATTGTTGTTCCGGGATTTTCCAATGCCCCATGTTTTAAACAATGTTGTGGCAAAAGATTTTATATCTTCGTAACCGATAGAATTGACAGCCACCACTGCAACTTCAGAACCGTTTTGCGCTTCTAACGAATCGAGCAAAACGTTTATGCGCGAAACTGTTTCCTGTTTCAGAATACCATCGGGATTGCTCACATAAGCGTTCGCGTCCTGTGTCTTCGGATTGGGAATGGATTCAACTGTATATTCTGCTCCGTAAAGGAAAGAAGATACCGAAATAAAAAAAAGAAACAGCAATTTTTTCATGTCTTACTTGTTGTATTTTTACAGTTGATTTTTTGAATCCAGCAGTTCAATTACAAAAATCAGCGTTGAATGAGGTGGTATATCACCTGAACCATCTTTGCCGTAACCCAAAGAGGAAGGTATGTATAATATATATTTACCACCCACATTCATTTTTACAATAGCTTCCTGCCAACCGGCAATTGCCTCGAAAAGATAGGCTTTATATTGACCGCTGTCAAAAACAGTTCCAGTGATTAACTCCCCTTTGTAGTTAGCTGTTATGTAACTGTCCTTTAAGTTCGGTCTGCCCATTTCCCCCTGATGAATTACTTTGTAGCACAAGCCGCTTTCGGTCTGAATAAATCCGGAATCGGTTTTGTGTGTTTCGAGCCATTCATCGTTTAAAATTTTCCAGTCGGCATAGTTATCTTCTTCACACGAACCAAGCGCCAGTGTGATTAATAACAAAAGAAATGGTAAAAAAGTTATTCGTTTCATTTTATTTATGTTATGAGAAAGTATTTTATTTTGTTTTTTTGTTTCTATATTGTTGCGAAAATGATTTATTGGCAAAATCCGGCATTGTACGCTCCGGACCCCAGCCCAAATAATTGAGGGGTTTCGTTCCGAAGTTTTTCAGTTTTCCGGGAATAAAATCGAATCCCCATCTTTTCGACCCCATCAGTTTAAATCCTTGCATCAGCATTTTTTCAGCTCCTGGTCGTAAATTCTGTTCAGCCGTTTTTCTACGGTTTGCCAATAAAATATCGGTAAGCGGTATTTTTACCGGACAAACTTCCACGCATTTTCCGCAAAGCGTTGACGCAAAACTCAAATGTGAAAAATCTTTGAATCCACGCAAGAAAGGCGTTAATACCGAGCCGATAGGACCGCTGTAAGTAGTATCGTAAGTGTAGCCGCCAATAGTTTTATACACAGGGCAGCCATTCAGGCATGCCCCGCAACGAATGCACGCCAGCGATTCGTAAGCTTCGTCGTCGGCATAAACATTGGTTCTTCCGTTGTCGAGCAAAATGACAAACATTTTTTCCGGGCCATCTGCTTCGTTAAGACTTCGCGGTCCGGTAAAGATGGTATTGTAAGCCGTCATTTGCTGTCCGGTTCCGTGCGCTGCAAGCAAGGGATAAAACAATCCCAGCTGATTCATTTTCGGAATAATTTTCTCAATACCTGCCAACACAATATGCACTTTCGGGAAAGCTGTTGTCATTAAGCCATTCCCTTCATTTTCTGTTACCGAGATGCCGCCGATGTCGGCAATCAGAAAATTAGCACCTGTAACTCCAACCTGAGCGCTTGTATACTTTTTCCGAAGTACCTGACGAACGTATTCGGTCATTTCTTCGGGGGTGCTGTTAATGGGCGTATTGAACTTTTCGTTGAAAAGCTTTGCAATGTCGCCTTTGGATTTGTGCATTGCCGGCGTTACAATATGGTAAGGTCGCTCGCCCGCTACCTGCACAATAAATTCGCCCAAATCCGTTTCCACCGATTCGCAACCCACACTTTCGGCTACATGATTCAGCTCTATCTCTTCGGTGGTCATCGATTTGCTTTTAACCAACAACCGAGCCTCGTTGTCTTTCAAAATTTGCTTTATGTATGCTGTGGCTTCTTCGGTATCTTTTGCCCAAAGCACTTCGACGCCTCGTGCTGAGATTTTTTCTTCGAATTCAATCAGATAGTTGTCCCAGTTTTGCAACACATCACGCTTGATGGCTGCCGCCTCCTGCTTGGCAAGTTCCACATTTTTGTAACGCGCCATTCCTTTACTCACCGCCGCATCGTAACGCGAGATATTGAACTGAATCGTTTTCCGATGACCTTCGTCGGAAGCGATTTTTTTAGCGGCGATTTTAAAGTTATGACTGTTTGACATTGGACTTTCATCTCCTAAAGAGGAAACAAGAAATATTGTTTATATTTTTAACTATATCTAAAATTCAAAATAATCGGAAGACTATCGGTATAAGAGACAAAACCAACCCTGTTTTCCCTCTCCATGAAGAGAGAGGTTAGAGGTGAGTTATTTTTTAATTTCAAAAGTAAAACTGCCAATCCTGCTTCCGTCCACAAAAAAGTCGGCCCGATAAGCGCCTTTTTGCAGGATTTCCTCCACTTTCCAGTAAAGTACATCCGTGATAGCCTCGCCGGTGTATTCAAAGTCCTTTTTTGCAGAATAAGCAATCTGTTTATCCTCAAATTGAAAAACATTGGCTTCACTTTTGGTCATTACCTCATCGTCGGGACGGATTATGCGTAAATAAATGGTTTTTTGCCCTGCCTGTGCAGTTATGTTTTTCGAAATGGTATAGTTGAATTGCAAATTGGCAACTTTTGAAAACCAGGTTGTTTTTCGGTTGCGGCTATTCAGGGTTTGCATACTGAAACTCGAAATGTCGAGTTTCGAAGCCCGCGTTACCACTTCATTTAAATTTTCTTTTTCCTTCGAGAGTTGCTCAACGGTTTGTGATGCTTCGTTGTATTTGCGTCGTACTTCAACGTTCTCGGTTTTCAATACCTTATTTTCGGCGTTCAACGAGTCGATCTGATTTACATAATGAATCATTACGCTGCGGACGGTTGTCAGCTCTTTTCTCAGTTCAGCAATACGGCGGGCATTGGTTGCTTTTGTTATTCGAAGTTCTTCCAATAGTTGTTGCACCTTCATTTTCTGATCGTTGAGTAACTTGAAAAGAGAATCGTTTTTTATATTTACGGAATAGCCATCGAACTCGGTGGTTAAATCCTGAAATTCACGTTCAACCTGCTCTTTTTCAAAATTCATCATTTCAGCCACTTCAGCTATCTCGGCTTCCTTTTCATTGGCTTTATTTATGAAATAAATAACAGCTACAATAAGCGCGATAATAACGGCAGAAAGTATAGAAAGAATAATTACGTTGTTTTTTTTCATAACCAAGAGATATTTTTTTCAAAAAAATATTGTCGTCAGAATTTATTTTTATAATGCGTCTAAAACTTTCTCAAGTTTTATGCCACGCGAGCCTTTGATAAGTACATAACAATTTTTTATTTCATTTTTGCCTGTTAAATCAGTTAATAGCAATTCCGCATTGTCGTAGGATAAAAATGAATTTTCAGTATTTTTGAATCGTGGTCCCACTAATATCACTTTTTCGAAGTCATATTGCTTTAAAAGTTCAACCACCGTTTGATGTTCTAAATCACTTTGCTCGCCTAACTCGAACATGTCGCCCAAAATCAACACTTTGTGTTCGACATCCATTTGTCCGAAATTACTGATAGCCGCTTTCATGCTTGTCGGGTTGGCGTTATAAGCATCTACCACCAGCTTGTTTTTTGCGGTTACTGTTAACTGCGAACGGTTATTTTGCGGAACGTATTTTTCGAGCGCTTGTTTTATTTTTTTTATATCCACTCCGAAAAATTCGCCGATGGCCACAGCCGCCAAAACGTTTTCGGCATTATAAGCGCCAATCAGTTTTGTACGTACATTGAAGTCGTTAAAGCAGTCGATGGTGCATTTCATATTCAGAAACGGCGAACATGAAGTTACCTTGCCGTAAATGTAACAGACATCATTTTCGGGGTCGAGGCTATATTCACGAATACGGTTTATTTCATTGAAACCGGCTTTTGCCGCCATTTCCATCAAATGTTCGTTATCTTTATTAATGAAAATAGCTTTTCCATGTTCGAAAATATAATCGTACAATTCAGCTTTGGTGTTTTTCACGCCTTCGAACGACCCGAAACCTTCGAGATGCGCTTTGCCCATATTGGTAATGATGCCATAATCGGGACAGGCAATCTCAGCCAAAGTTTTAATTTCGCCCGGGTGGTTCGCTCCCATTTCGATAACCGCGATTTGATGCACGGGCTTCAGTTGCAACAAAGTGAGCGGAACGCCGATATGATTGTTCAGGTTGCCCTGTGTGTAAAGCACGTTGTATTTTTCTTTCAATACAGCTGCAATCAACTCTTTGGTGGTGGTTTTCCCGTTGGTGCCTGTAATCGCGAGAATTTTGGCGCCCAATTGCCGGCGATGATGCCGTGCAAGTTGTTGCAAAGTGGACAAAACATCTTTAACCAGTATATATCTTTCATCGACAGCGTATTCAGCTTCGTCAACTACTGCATAAGCACAACCGTTTTCCAATGCCGTTTTTGCAAAAACATTGGCGTTGAAATTGTGGCCTTTCAACGCGAAAAACAGGGAGCCTTCGGGGCAGTTGCGGCTGTCAGTACAGATAACCGGATGTTGTTGAAAAAGTGAATAAAGCTCCATTTTTTATACAATCGACATTTTGAGAGAATTATACCGATTGCAAAAACTTATAATTTGTCGGCATCGATATTAATAATTAAAAATTCTTTGGATTATTTTTATAATCACAATTTGTTTTATCTGCAAAAATAAGCATAATAATATGATGAAAAGATATATGACTTATAATATTCACAAAAAAAGCTAAACACAAAGTAATGTGTATAGCTTTTTCATCTCAAAAGGAGTCATTTTAGAACCGGAAAAGAACCGATGCCGTCAATTGATTCCGCTTCAGTAAATAATCAGTTCTATGATCTAAATCGAGTAATCCCCAATCGTAGCCTACTTTTAATTGGATATTTTGATATTGCACGCCACCGCCAATACCTAACTGAAGGTCAAAACGCGAAATGTCATTTACAGCATCATCGTCGGCATCTATTGCATAACGGTCGATTGTAGTAATAACCTCAGAACCAAGAATATTGGAAACATTTTTTACTTGTTGAGCTAAGCCGATATTGAAATTCGGCCCGCCGAAAGCAAAGAGTTGTATATTCTCGTCAATAGGGAACCCCAATTTCAAACGTAAAGGGACGTCGACAAAATGTCCTGTGTAGGTGTTCGTGCCTACAACGCCTGATTCCGTTTTCGTTAAATAGTTGTATAACACGCCGTATTGTAGCGCTAACAAGTTGTTGCTTAACGACAATTCGGCGGCTGGGCCAACCTGGAAACCGCTTATTTCATTGGAACCAGATTCTTTTGAATTTATATATCCGGCCTGAATGCCGAACGATTGAGCAGTAGCATTTACTGAAAAAATCGCCAGTGCGATCAATAATCCGTTTCTCATAATTCTTTTCATAACGTTTTTTTTGTAGTTAATGATTTTATGTATATCGAATAACTATACAAAAACTTTGCCGTACTTTAAGAAAGAGTAGAAATGGGAGGATTAAAAAAAAAATTAAAACTGATAAACTAATGATACATACCATCCACTTTGGTACAATATTTTATTTGTGTCAATTTTATTAATGCTGTTGATACCGAAATCGTAGCCGCCTTTTAACTGATAGTTTTTCCACTGCACACCGCCTCCGGCTCCCATTTGGAAGTTGATGCGACTGATCAATGCGTTTTTATATAAGTCATTATCGCCGTAATTGACCGACGTAATTCCGGTATATGCGCTCCATGTGTTACTTAAATCTGCCTGAATCTTTTGTTGTTGTGCTAATCCGATATTCAAATTAGGTCCAGCGAAGGCAAAAACCTTCAAATTTTTAGCGATTGGTAAAGTGTAGGTCAATCGCAAAGGTATATCTAAAAAATGTCCAAATGTTTTGTATATTACCGAATCAGAAGTAGAATAATTCTGAACTTTGTTGGAATATACCACAGAATACAAGGCTCCGGTCAGTAAACTGAAGTTGTGCTTCAGGTTAAATTCGGCAGTTGCACCTAAGCGGATTCCGTTGAAGTAGGTTGTGCTGAATCCGTCGCCATGTTGTTTGGGACTGACGAAACCTGCTTCAAGCCGATAAGTTTGTGCATGTACGATTGTTACAGCAAAAATAACCGCAAGAAGCAAGCAGGTCTTTCTGAAATTTCTCATTTTATAGGATGTATGTTTGATTTCGTTCATTTCGTTACAAAGATAGATTTTTTAATTGATTTACGCATGAAAAAATCAGTTGTATGCCCACAGATTACTTGTTTTTAACTCAAGGTCATCGGGTTGTTAATTTTTTTTTCAAAAATAATAAACGTTCAGCAGAGTAATTGCTAAACGCTTAAAGTTTGATATTGTTGTGAAGGAAATCCATAGGTTGTATTGCGAATGAAATTTACAAAAGTTTTCGGCTAAAAGCCGATGAGAAAAACTAAAAAAACAAACTACGAATTTAGCCACGCTTACACCGTTGGTTCACTGATTATACGAATAAAAATAATTCGTAGTTTTCTCTTTCTCTTTGCATAGGAATAAAGAGATTTGTAGAAGCTAAAGTCTTGCACTGAAAGTGTATAGATTTAACTAACGTACTTGAAAATTGAAAATTAAAGAACCGGAAAATAAAAAAAAAGCCCTGAAACGATTTGGTTCAGGGCTTTAAATACATTTGGTTTATAAGTTATTTTTTACCTTCCATGCGTTTTGCATAACGGTTCATAAACTTGTCAACACGTCCTGCAGTATCAACCAATTTTGATTTGCCGGTATAGAAAGGGTGTGAAGAACTTGAAATTTCCATCTTAACGATAGGATAAGTTACCCCGTCAATATCGATAGTTTCTTTGGTGTTTACAGTTGAACGTGAGAAAAAAGTATCGCCATTCGACATGTCTTTAAATACCACGGTGCGATAGTTTTCTGGGTGAATTCCGCTTTTCATATCTTATTTTTTATTTATTTCTACTTTTCTATTTGGGCTTGCAAAAATACAAACTTTTCGTCTAATAATCAAATTAATTACACTGATTTTTTATTTTTGTTTGCCATTGCATAATTTTATCTTGATAAAAAATAGATATTCAGCATTTTATGTGATTGTCTGTTGAGATTTTATGAACCTAAAAATAGAAAAATCATCCCAAGAATCACCCCAATCATATCAATAATTTTCAGTTTTAGGTTTTTATCGTGCATAATGAAAACTCCATAAAAGAAAGGAACAATAACCCCTGCCCGCCGAACTGTGGAAACGACTGAGATTAAAGACTCAGGCATTGTTAATGCATAAAAATAGGCAAAATCGGCCGAAACCAGAAATATTGAAATTAGCGCTATTGACCACCGGAACTGAAAAGGAGTGGTTTTCTTCCGCGTGGGATACCACAAAAAAAGTGTGATAACTCCCATTATAATTGCTTGATAAAAAGTGTAATAGGTTTGTACAGCCATGTGATCAAATCTGCCCAACAGGTATTTGTCGTATAAACCGCTGATTGCGCCGATAAAGGTGGCCATGATAATAAACCAAATCCACTTGTTTGACCTGATTGAAAAACCCTCCTTTTTCCCTGCAAACGAAAACATAAAAAAAGAAATCAAAGTGATAACAACACCGATTGTTTGAAATCCAGACAACTTTTCACCAAATATTAAAACCCCGCCCAGAACTACCCAAACAGGTTGAGTCGCTTTGATGGGTGACGCAAGCGTGATGGGTAAATGCTTCATGGCAAAATAAGCAAAAATCCATGAAGAAAGTACAATGACAGCCTTCAGTATCAGGAATAAATGGGTTCTGAAATCAACTGTCGGAACATACAACGCTGTTCCTTCAAGCAGTGTTGGTTGAAACTTGGAAATCAGTAAAAAAGGAAGCAAAATTGTGGATGAAAATAAGATAGATGTCAACAATACAGGAATCACCGCATTGTCCTGCAACGAAACTTTTTTACTTACATCATATATTCCGAGTAACAACGCAGATAAAAATCCAAGAACTAACCACATGTATATTTACGATTTAAACGAGTTTGGTAATTAGTGTTTGCAAGAAAACGCCAATCTCTGCGTTGTACTCGCAGCAAAAACTACTCATCCCGCCAAGGCGGGACTCCGTGTTTTTGCTGCTTCGTGAGCCTTGATCTTGACGTTTTCTTATCAAACACAGGGTTTTCTTTCTGACACTAATTATAAGTAATTTATCAAACTGTTAATTTACATTTTATTAAAATCCCATTTGCCGGTTGGGGGTTTGAAATATTTCTTCAGGATATTGAATGTCAACTAAGTATAAACCTTGTGCCGGAACGGAAGTCCCTGCTTTACAACGGTTTTTTGATTCAATTACTTCCCGGAATTCTTCAATCGTCATTTTGTCCCGGCCAACTTCCAATAATGTGCCGACGATGGCTCGAACCATATTGCGTAAAAAACGGTCGGCTTCGATGGTGAAAATCCATTCGTCATCTTTTTCAGTCCATTCGGCGCGCGTAATTAAGCAGTTATTGGTTTTTACGTCGGTGTGGAGTTTGCTGAAACTGGTGAAATCACTATATTCTTTCAGCATTGCAGCCGCCTGATTCATTTTACCAAAATCGATATTGTCGTTCAATCTGGCTGCATATTCGTTTTTAAAAACATTTTTATGTGTAACTACATGATATTCATATTTTCTGGAAATTGCATCGAATCGTGCATGTGCATTAGCCCTTACTTCCACGATTTTTGAAATGGCAATGTCGTGAGGTAGCAGGCTGTTTAGTTTGGCTGTAAAATCAGTGAGTTTCGGAAGTTCGCCATCGAAATCGAAATGTGCTACCATCAGTTTGGCATGTACGCCCGTATCGGTTCGTCCGGCTCCGACAATTTCAATTTCGTGCCGAAGTACCGTGAATAATGCTTTTGACAACGCTTCCTGCACCGAAATGCCGTTAGGTTGTATCTGCCATCCGTGATATGCAGTTCCTTTGTACGAAAGATATATGAAGTATCGTTTTTTCACGCTGCAAAGATACGAGTATAATTAATAATTGACAATTAATAATTCGGAAAATTAATGAACCATTTTACAACAATACAGCAGATTAACCCGGAGTTAATCTGCCGTACTCGTATATTGGGCAGGATATTAAGTTGGCAGGATGTAAGTTCCTGCCTGTGCAGGGTTGATAGGAAACATCAGCGAATGGCAAGGGTGTTGTGGGCGACTGCAAATCTGAAAGAAGCCAGAAGCAAAACTGAAGTTCAGACGCACAGAAATTTGATAAAAGGCTCACAAGAGAGGGCAACCGAGCCATGGATTGGGAACGCCCGAAATCCAACCGTAACTCTAAAGAGTAAATCAGGCAGAATGCAGGGGAAGTTTAGTATCTTATCCCGAGAGGTCTTGTAAGAAGCGCCAATAGTGCGGAACGTTCAGCGATGCATATTTATATTTTGCAAGAAGTCAGCAGAGGACATAGTATTTTGTGTAGGAACGACACAGAAGAAAGTCTGAATCTTTTAATTTAAGGAGCAGTTAGTTCAAAATTTGTTTTATGGCGCAGCATCACAGCAAAAACTACTCATCCCTCCTTGGCGGGACTCCGTGTTTTCGCTGCTTCGTGCTCCTTGACCTTGACGTTTTCTTATCAAACACCGGGTTTTCTTTCAAGCGTTAAATATGCTGAATTGGAATTAATTTCCCTTTGGTCGTTGACCCCTGGTGCGCGAGACCAATCGCCAAACCTTTACTTTCTCAATACTTCCACGAATGTTCAAATCATTTGATTTTTTTCAATTTTTTCAATTTTTTCATTTCAGCTTTGGCAGTTTTCTTCAGACTGATAGCCACACCGCCTCCATTGGCAAGATTTTGTTTCAACACACTTTTGCTATTTACAAGTACTTTGCGGATATTGTAATCCATTGGATTTTCTTTCCAGTCGGCATTTTTGCCATCTTCGTAAATAGTGGCTATATACCAATCACCTTCATCAAGAAAGTTGAACGGGATAATTGCTTTGCGGGCGTTTTCGTCGGTAATGCCGCCCACAAACCAGTTGTCGGAATTTTTTTGCTTGCGGGCGATGGTTATGTAGTCGCCCGGTTCGGCTTCAAGGTATTTAGTATCATCCCAATCTACAGCCACATCTTTGATGAATTGGAAAGCATCTAAGCGTTTTTCGTAATTTTCGGGCAGGTCGGCAGCCATTTGCAATGGGCTATACATTGTTATGTATAAGGCCAACTGTTTAGCTAAAGTAGTGTGAACCTGATTAGTATTTCCTTTTTGATAGTAATCCATTTTAATCTCAAAAATGCCGGGGGTATAATCCATTGGACCTCCCATTAAGCGGGTAAAAGGCAAAATGGTTTCATGTTCGGGCGGATTGCCGGCACTCCAGGCGTTGAATTCGTTACCGCGTGCAGCTTCGCAAGCCAGCCAGTTAGGATAAGTGCGATGTAAACCTGTTGGCCGAACCGGTTCATGCGCATCCAACATGATACGGTTTTCGGCCATTTTTTCGGCTACACGAATGTAATGGTTTACCATCCATTGTCCATCGTGACGTTCACCGCGTGGAATAATCCAACCTACATAGCCGGTTTTCACTGCATTGTAACCGTTTTCTTTCATAAACTCAATGGCTTTGTCTATCCTGCGTTCGTAATTGGTTACCGAAGCCGAAGTTTCGTGATGCATAATCAGTTTTACACCTTTCGAAGCGGCATAAGCATTCAGCGCTTTCACATCAAAATCGGGATAAGGCGTTACAAAGTCGAACACTTCTTCTTTCCAGTTGCCTGACCAATCTTCCCAACCGACGTTCCAACCTTCAACCAAAACACCAGCAAAACCATGCTCGGCTGCAAAATCGATATAGCGACGCACATTTTTGTTTGTTGCACCATGTTGCGGAAGGGGAGTAAGTGCATTCCAGTCGGTATCTTTCAACTTGATATTGGGCGCGTGTGCATAATCCCACGACATGGTGTTCGGCACGTGCATTCCCCACCAGATACCGATGAATTTCTGAGGTTTGATAAAGCTTGGATCAGTAATTTTACTGGGTTCGTTCAGGTTCAGAATAGTTTTCGATGCCAGAATATCAGCAGCTTTGTCGCTCACAATAATAGTGCGCCACGGGGTGTGTTGCGGAGTTTGCATATATGCTTTAGTTCCTACAGCATCGGGAACGAGAGATGATGTAAGTATCAGGTTTTTCTGGTCAATCAGCAATTGCATAGCCGAATAATCTACCAAAGCCGCTTCGAAAATATTGATGTAAAGTCCGTCGTTGGTCTTCATCATTAAAGGACTTTGCACGGCATTTTTGGCAAAAAAACCGTGGGTGCCGATTCCTGTTCCGTCAACTTTCGAGGCATCCACTTCCGACAGTTTTGTCGTTGTATAAGCATATTCGTTGGTATCGTAGTCGCCTGGGATCCAGAAAGCTTTGTGATCGCCGGTAAGCGCAAACTCGGTTTTTTCGTCGGCAATTCTGAAATAATTCAGGTTTGGTTGCTTATCGAATTCGTAACGGAAACCCAGTCCGTCGTTAAACAAACGGAAACGAATCTTCATGGTGCGCTGTTCGGCTTTTTGTTCCAAAACCACCAATAATTCGTTGTAGTTGTTGCGGATTTCTTTTACTTCGCCCCAAACCGGTTTCCATGTTTCGTCGCATGTTTTTGTTTCAACTTTCAGGGTCGTGAATCCAGTTGTTAATGCCGGCGCATTGAGTAGTTCGAATCCCAGTTTCGAAGGTATTATAACCGGTTTGTTTTTGTAAGTAAGCGCATATACAGGTTCACCCGCTTCATTTAAATAGAAGTTAAGCTGGAAATTATTGTCGGGCGATAATAGATTTTCGGCCATGCTGAAAATGCTTATAAACATAGCAACGAATAACAAGGTGTGTTTTCTCATAAATAAATGAATTTTAAATGGAGTATTTCAAAAAAATTACGAAGCAAATATAAGCATAATAAAAAGTATGCGGTCTAATCAAAATCAAAAAGTAAATATTTGTGGTTGCAAACGTTTGTTTTTTTAGGGCTTAGAAGTAATATGCTCTAAAAAAATCTGTTGTCTGATTGTTGTTTTCCGATTTTTTGTGGGGAAAGGCAGTCAGGCTCTAACTCTGTGAATTTTAAGATTCAACTATTGGTTTTTTTACAGTCCAAAAATACAAAACCCATTTAATGCCACCAACAATATTTATATTTATTTTCGAATCCTGATTAAAAAACTTTATGATTGCAGGGATATAATGCAGGGTTGTCGGAATCTGTTGTTGAAGGGGTGGTGAGCAGATGTTACTATTTATCAGATGCTTTTATTCATCCGGTAAAAAAGTTTATCCTGCAAATTGTCGTTCGATTGCGTTTCTCAACAGAGCCTTCAATTCGTCCATATCCACAGTGTGTCCCAGTTCTTTTTCTATCGACGTAACGCCTTTGTCTATAAAACCGCAGGGATTGATATAGTTGAAATAATTTAAGTCGGTATTTACATTCAGCGCAAAGCCGTGCATGGTTACATAATGCGAACTGCGAACGCCGATAGCGCAGATTTTCCGGCAGGTTGGCAAACCGACATCAAGCCAAACGCCGGTCGCTCCATCCATACGTTGCGCAAAAATATTGTAGAAGGAAAGTGCATTGATAATGGCTTGTTCAATCATATTTATATATTGCTTAAGTCCCAAACCAAAATTTGCCAGATCGAAAATAGGATAACCGACCACTTGTCCCGGTCCGTGATAAGTAATATCGCCACCCCTGTTTGTTTTTACAAAAACAGCTTCTTTAGCCTGAAGTTGAATATAATCCAGTAACATATTATGTTCATCGCCGCTTTTTCCCAATGTGTATACATGTGGATGCTCGCAAAAGACGAGTACATTTTCTGTATCCATTCCTTCCACTTTCCTGTTGATTGTTTCGGAAAAAATAGATTCTTGTTGAGTCCATGCCTGATTATATTCTATCAGTCCCCAATCTATCAATTTTATTTCTTTGTTCATTTTCTTTTACGTTTTTTTTGTTTTGCATCAGATGTGCCTTTTTTATCAAAATCAACCTGCTCAATCTTCCCCATTAAATAAATGATTTTTGATTTCCTGCGAAGGATGTAACCCGAAGGATTTCCGGCGCTGAAACGACGCGGATTAGGAAGACAAGCCGCAATAAGCGCAGCTTGCGATTTGGTGAGATATTTAGCGCTTTTACCAAAATATCTTTGCGAAGCGGCTTCGACGCCATAAGTTCCGTCACCGGTTTCGATTACATTGAGATAAACCTCCATAATGCGCTCTTTAGACCAAAACAATTCAATCAGAACCGTGAAATAGGCTTCCAACCCTTTCCGCAAATAGGACCGCCGGGGCCAAAGGAATACATTTTTTGCCGTTTGTTGAGAAATAGTGCTCCCTCCACGAATCCGTTTGCTTTTTTTATTATGTTTAATCGCCTTATTTATATCGGTCAATGAAAATCCATGATGTTCCATGAACAGATTATCTTCCGAAGCCACTACCGCTTGAACCATATTGGGTGAGATGTTATCAATCGACACCCAGTCTTTTGAATTTCGCGGAGTTTTGCCATCGGCTAATGCTTCAACAGACCGGATAATCATCAAAGGCGTGAGATAAACCGGAATGAAACGAGCTAAAATGACCCAAGCAATGCTCGTTGCAAAAAACAAAATAACCAAATTTCGAATCAGCCGCCAAAAGCGCGACATAAAGTTTTTATTTTTCGAGGTATTTTTCATTGTTTATAAAAAAACTATTTCTACAACACTACATATAAGTTACATGTCTATTTATATTCATTTTGAATGAATTAAATCAGTTATAGCGTTGTCAATATCTTTAAATTCAAATTCAAATCCGGCATTCATCAAAACTTCGGGATAAAGATTTGAGCTATTCAATAATAGATCAGATTCTGTCCCAATCAACAAAGCTCCTATTTTTACTGCAAACTCAGGTGCCGGCAATCCCATGGGCTTTCCTGCTATTTTCCGGATTGAACGCATTAACTCAATATTCGATACAGGCTTTGGCGATGTACAATTGACTATGCCTTTAATTGACGAATTTTGAGTTATAAACATTATTATTCTGAAATAATCCTCAATATGTATCCAGCTGAATATTTGTTTTCCGGTTCCCACTTTTCCCCCAAGTCCCAAGCGGACAAGAGTCAACAACGGTGGGAATGCGCCTTTGTTGCGACCTAAAACAACAGCTGTACGCAAAGCTACCTGACGGGTTTGTGGAGTTTGAAAGCCAAAAAACACGTCCTCCCATTGACGGACAACCGTACCTAAAAAGTCAGTTGCCAACTCGGAAGATTGTTCGACAGAAACAACCCTTTCGCTTGGTTTATAAATAGCCGAAGCACTTGCATTGATCCATAATACCGGAGGATTTTTGCATGCCGCTGCAGCATTTCCTAACAAAGCTGTACTTTCGAGGCGCGATTGTAAAATCTGTTTTTTATTTTCCGGTGTATGCCTGCAATTTATACTTCTTCCTGCAAGATTGATAAGTAAATCAGTCTGTTCAAGTTCTTCGACCAGTCGGTCATGTACCCATGGAATATGGTTATTGTCGCGTGAAATTATTTTCACCACATCGCCTTGTTCCTCAAATCTTTTCTTCAAGTAAGCGCCTATAAATCCTGTACCTCCGGCTATAATTATTCTCATATTTTTGAGTCTTAAAGTTTGAAATCAAATCAGGAAAGAAGCAAATGTAAACCAAAGAACTGAATTTACAAAGCAAACTGAATAAAAAAACTCCCTTGCAACAAACTGCAAAGGAGCTGATTATTTCATATTAAAATCCTTATTTATTCGTAAGCGCCCATTTTCAACATATTAATTTCGCGTTCGTTCAGGAAGCGATATTTACCGCGGGGAAGATTTTTCTTGGTCAATCCTGCAAAGTAAACACGATCGAGACGTACCACTTTATAGCCCAATTTTTCAAAAATACGACGCACTACACGATTTTGTCCAGAATGAATTTCAATACCAACCTGTTTCGGATCGCCTTCTTTTACATATTCCAGCGCATCGGCGGCAATAACGCCATCGTCAAGCGTTACACCACTCATAATTGTCTGAAAATCTTGTTCCTCAAGCGCTTTATCTAATGCCGCATGATAAATTTTCTTTTTATCATATTTGGGATGAGTCAAACGTGAAGCTAAATCGCCATCATTGGTCAACAGAATAACTCCCGTTGTGTTTCGGTCGAGGCGACCTACCGGATAAATGCGTTCACTGCAAGCATTTTTCACTAAATCAACTACCGTCAAACGATCATGCGTATCTTCCGATGTTGTAACACAATCTTTCGGTTTATTCAAAAGCAAATAAACTTTTCGTTCGGAACGCACCAATTGATTGTGGAACATAACCTTATCAGTATGCATCACTTTTACGCCCAATTCCGAAACCACTTCACCGTTAACCGAAATTACGCCGGCTTGTATATATTCATCTGCTTCGCGACGGGAACAAATCCCTGCATTTGCCAAAAATTTATTCAAACGAATAGGTTGAGTAAGATCGACATAGTTTTTGCGGAATTCAACTTGTTTTTTCTGACTATATTTGGCATTTGGATCATAACTGTCATCCCTTTTACGGAGTGGTTTACGGAATGTAACGCCATCCTTTTTATTGTCGAAACGGGTTTCGACATATTCTGTCGGGGAATTCTCCCCCGGTTTTTTAAAGGCTAATTTTTCTCCCTGAGGTCTGTCATCCGATGAATTAAAGGGTTTTCTGAAAGTTTTTTCGCCACTTTGGGCGTTGAAACGCGGACGGTTTTCGCGAGGTTTATCGCCATAAGCAGGACGATCTTCACGTTTTTCATAAGGTTTACGTTCGCCGTAAGCGGGACGTTCATCTCTGTTTTCGTACGGTTTACGTTCGCCGTAAGCGGGACGTTCATCTCTGTTTCCATAAGGTTTACGTTCGCCGTAAGAGGAATTACCACGGTTTTCGTAAGGTTTGCGGTCGCCGTAAGCAGGACGGCTTGCATCTTTTTTCTTAAATTCCAATTTATCCACCTGACGTTTATCTTCGTAAGCGGGTTTTTCTGATGAAAATTTCGCAGCTCCGCGCGATCCTTTCAAAATTGATTTAACATCGCGTTTTTCAAACGGTTTACCATCACGGCCGGCCCCGGAACTCGAATTGTTTCTCGAATTTCCATGCCATTTTTCATTGCTTGTCATTGTTCAGTTTTATTTTATAATATTTAGGTACAAAGGTCGTAAAAATTCCCCAATAAACCGCACATTTTTAATTCAAAAGAAATCAAATTACTCTAAATCTGTATTTTTACAGGCTGTTTAAATCTATTTTTACATAATTTTACTTAACTAAAATAAAACTTAAAAAATATTTAAACCACAATAGAATAAATAGTTCACAATAGAAACAACGCTTTCAGCATAATTAATTATAGTGGATTAAATCTTAAAATACCGATAGGCATTTGTCTATTGTGTACTTTTTATCTTTGATTTATATTTTCTATTGTGCCTATTGTGGTTAAATCTTTAATTTGGTAGAAATAGAATTAGGAGTTTTCTTGCAAATACTATATAGTCTCTGAACGGCCGTTTTCGGGGCATCCGGTACGGAAAACCTTCAACTAACGCTGTATTTTGCCAGGAAAACGACCCAGTATGGAATAATATGAAAATTATTTTCGTTTGTGAAGTTATTATGTTTCAGAAGTCTATAAATTAAATGTGTTTTATAGTAGAAAAAAGAGCAGAATAAGTTTGGAAAGTATCTATAAAACGAGTACTTTTGCACCCGCTTTAAGAGATAAGCAAAGAGATAAGCCAGAATGGAGGATGAATATTTTTGGGTTGGCAGATAGCTTTTATTTTTGTTTTTCGGTTTTATAATTAATCGGTAGGCAAGGGGGGAGTATAGATAGGTCGGTTCAAATCGGATTATTTTTTTTTTGAAAGTTTTGGTGGAGTTAAAAATTTGGCTTATCTTTGCAGCCCGTTTCACCCCTATTTTTTTGGGGGAACGGTTTCAAACCCTTCAAGGGTTTAAGGGAAGAAAAGCAGCACAAACGAGTTATTAAACAGGGAGCTGTTTAATAGTAGCACAGAATAAAGCAACGAACAACGCCGTGAGGTGTATCCTTATTCCCCTTCAGGGGTTAGGGGTTGTCAGAAAAACGATCTTTGAGAAAACATGAACAACAAATAATGTAGTATAAGGAAAGGGAACATTTTTTATAAATTCAGGTATCCGTAGCGACAAGGCATGCCTTGTCTATTCTA
>DIFH01000045.1:8188-8892 GCA_002427615.1 Paludibacter sp. UBA5753 | reverse complement strand
TCCAATTGTCGACTATTTTATTCATGACACTTCAATATACTCACAAAACGTTTCAATCGCACCAAACGTTCAGATGATGATTCTTTTCATATTTCTTATTTACAATTATTATAATCGATCCCGAATCTTAGAGAACAAAAATCATCGTCAATAATGGATTTAGATAAACTAGTATTTCAGTTTTTTCAATAATTCCAATCCGTATGGCTGTAGGGCAGTCTGTTTAATTCATCACGATAGAATCTCCATTTGGGCAAAAACTCATCCATCAATTTCACGAAGCGTTGGTTGTGACTTCTTTCAATCAGATGAACCAACTCATGTACAATGATATATTCCAAACATTCTTTTGGTTTTTTAGCCAATTCCAGATTCAGCCAGATGCGTTTTGCCCCGGTATTGCAAGTACCCCATTTCGTTCTCATTTTCTTTATGCCAAACTCATTGCATTCAACACCAATAGCTCTCTCCCATTTTGAAATTAAATCAGGCACTATTTGTTTAAGCTGGGTGCGATACCATTCCGTTAAAATTTCAGCTCGCTTTGATGTATCGGAGTTTGGTCTAAGTTGCAGATGGATGTATTTGTGGTCTATTTCAACTTTCGGCGTTGCATCGGCTTCAATTATTTTAAGCAAATATCTTTTGCCGAAAAAATAATGGCTTTCACGTTCCAAGAACTCCCGTTCAGATTCCCGTTCCTG
>DIFH01000045.1:0-7988 GCA_002427615.1 Paludibacter sp. UBA5753 | reverse complement strand
ATCTTCTCTACTTTGCCGGGAAGGCCGTAACCTTGTGGGGGTTCTGCTACTAATTGTTCAGTAGAGAGATTGTCATTCCCCAAGTTTTTAACCAATGCCTGGTATATATTTCTTTTGACTACTTTTTCCTTTGCCGGGTTGCCTCTCCAATCAGCGGGGCTATTGATTTTAATCACGCTGTCTAACAACACAACCAGTTTATCATCTTTATCGAGGTTGTTGTATAAGGCTCTCATTCCTGCGGTTTTGATAATGACAGGAGTATCATCATCCTGTCCTGAATTGGCTTTTTTAGCCAGCTCTGCAATTCGTTTTAAATATTCTTCGTACGTTATTGCATTTGCTTTACGTTGTTTGATAAGCTCATCCAACAATTTGGACATCAACTCGAAAAATGCAGGGTCTAAATGTTGATCTTTGATGATTTTGCGCCGAACATTATTGGCGATGGTTTCAGCAATTGCACCCTGATTCCCTTTCATGCCTTTTGGCAACGATTCGAGGGCTGCTGCCACTCCTTCATTTGAAATAATATCCAGTAATGACATCCCATCAAATGGAGTGATATCTTCCGGATCCTCCGCCTGAATATACGCATCCAACAGGTATCGCATATCCGCTTCGTAAGTTTTCATATCCAAAGTTTCACCGGAAGCTTTTCTAATCTGCTCACGAAGCTTGATATAAAAATCCAATTCTTTTTCGATGTCTTTTATCTCATGTACTGTGTAACCGGCTTCTTCCAATTCCTCTGCAATGTTGGCATAGGCACGAATAAAAGCAACTGTTTTTTTGTAGAGCTGAGTACGTCTCAGTGCAGTATCCTTGAGGTCGTTTTCATTTTCCGGATTACCACAAAAGTAATGCTGGTATTCTAAAACACCTTTAGGAGTTTCAACCGATTCACAAAGTAATACCAATTCCTCCATCGCATTATCCAGGCGTTTTTTACCTGCTTCCAAACGGTCTTGAAGCATGATATCTATATCCACTTTTTGAAACGTTTCTGTATCCAATTCAGAAGTATATACTGAAATTGCCTTGCCTACATTATCAAACAAGCCTCTGTAGTCAATGATATATCCAAAGTCTTTATCATCGCCATCGACACGATTTGTTCGGCAAATGGCCTGGAACAAGCCGTGGTCTTGCATGGTCTTATCCAAATATATGTAGGCACAAGCAGGTGCATCAAATCCGGTTAATAATTTTTGGACAACAATTAACAGTTTCATATTCGCCGGTTCTTTCTTGAACTTTGCTTTTGCCCAATCCTCGTAAACCTCCGTTTTGGATTTATTGGCCTGAGGAATTACGTCTTTTAATAACTCTTCATATAAATTATAAATGGATTCTTTTTGTGTTTCTGTATTTGCTCCGGTATCTTCGGTAGATACATCACTTGATTGTGGATTGTATGACGTTACAACCGCACATTTGTCTTTAAAGGCTGTTTTTTGAAACAGTTTATAATACTCGCATGCTTCGTAAATTGAGTTGGCAACCAGGATGGCATTGCTGCGAGATGACATCAAAAGTCTTTTGGTTGAAAAATCAAAAATGATGTCGATTACAATTTTTTCCATCCGGGAACGGCTGCTGAGTACATTTTGCATTGTCCCCCATTTCTTTTTAAGTTCTGCTCTCTGGAAGTCATTCAAACCCTTTGTCTTGGCCTTAAACCATTCATCCACTTTTTTTTGGGAAGTTAGTTTTTGGTCGATATCGCGAGCTTCATACATTAAGTCGAGAATTACTTTATCATCGACACCCTCGTTGAATTTGTAGGTGTGAATGTACCTGCCAAAAACCTCCAGACTGGTTTGTTTGTCTTTTTTAAGCAAAGGAGTTCCCGTAAAGCCAATAAATACCGCGTTGGGCAACATGGTTTTCATGGTTTTGTGCAACTTTCCGCTTTGGGTGCGGTGGCATTCATCCACAAAAATAAACAACTCCCCTGATACCTGAATGGGATTATTCTGGAGCTCAGCGATAAACCGGTTAAAATTATCCACATCCCTTCTGCCGAATTTATGTACCAATGAACATAATATGCGGGGCAATGGCTGTACCAGTTTACCCATCAAATCGTTGCCGCTTGAGGTTCGGAAAATGGCTTCACCGGCATCGGTAAACACATCTTCTATCTGTTTGTCGAGTTCGTCTCTGTCGGTTATTATGGCAATGCGAGCATTGGAATTACTTTCCAATATCCACTTTGCCAAATAAACCATTGTCAAACTTTTCCCGCTGCCCTGGGTATGCCAAATGATGCCTCCTTCATAACGGTTGACAAACTTTTGCGCTTCTTTGATACCAAAATATTGATGAACACGGGGGAGTTTTTTTATCCCTGCATCGTATATGACAAAATCGTACAGCAATTCAATAATTCGTTCTTTGCTGCACATCTTAATCAGGTATTTATCGAGCATCAGTCGTGAAGTATCATCAACATCTTCTTTCCATTTGAGGTAATATTTTTCTTCGCTACTGATGGTACCATAACACAAACCTTCCGAATCGTTTCCAGCAAAGAGAATCTGATTAGTTGCGAAAAATGGTTTGATGAAACGGTCCTGTAAATTGGTGATGTTTTGACGAATACCTTCACCAATATCCACAATGCCTCGTTTTAGCTCCAACACTGCAATGGCAATACCATTGATGTAAAGCACAATATCAGGTCGTTTGGTTTTATTACCTTTATAAGTAACTTCTTCCGCTATATAAAAATCATTCTCCTGCGGTTCTTGCCAATTAATCAGTTTTATCGTATCATAATTCTCACCGGCACTTACTTTTACCTGAACGCCAAAACGTAGTTTGCTATACACATTTTTATTGGTGGTGTATAGGCTATCGCTAAAGTTGGTGGCTACCTGCTGTAACTCAAAAATGGCTTTGCTAATATGAAGCTCGGAATACCCTTTGCGTGACAAGTATTTTTTTAGCAATTCCTCCTCAATATTACTATTACCTTCCCGCTCTTCCCAGTTACCGAGGTAGATATATTTTAATTCCTCTTTAAAGAGTTTTACAACGCGGTTTTGCGTTTTGCGTTCCAAGTCATCAATGTTGATCATAATTTTATTCTTCACTCATGCGTGATTGCGCTATTTCAATGGCTTTATGCAGTTTTTGCTCCAGTACTTCTTTTGGCGGCAACAGGGTCAAGTACTCTGCAACCCTGATATTGCCATTACGTAGTTGCATCAACTCGATGTGTTCGTGGTTTTTACCGGCACATAGAATCAGCCCGATGGGACTGTTCTCGCCTTCCACCATTTCGTGCTTTTCGAGGTAGTTCAGGTAAAGTTCCATTTGGCCTTTGAACCCTGCTTCGAACTCGCCAATTTTCAGGTCGATAGCCACCAGCGATTTTAAGCGGCGGTGGTAAAACAGCAGGTCGATGTAGTAATCGCGGTTGTCGATTGAAATGCGCTTTTGCCGGGCAAGGAAGGCAAAATCGCTACCCAGTTCCACAATAAAGCGTTGAAGCTCGACGAGGATGGCCTCTTCTAAATCTTTTTCGGAGTAGGTGTCGGACAAACCGAGGAAATCGAGAAAGTAAGGATCGCGAAAAACCAGGTCGGGATTGAGTTTCTGTTCTTTTTCAAGTTTTGCCAGGTCGTTCTTAATGGTTTCTTCGGGATTTTTGCTGATGGCTGTGCGCTCGAAGAGCATGGAATTGATGCGGTTTTGAAGTGTGCGCGAACTCCATTTTTCGAGTTTGCACATTTCAATGTAAAAAGTTCGTTTTAATTCATCATCAATAAAGATAAGCTGACGAATATGGGTCCAACTCAATTCTATACGCAGTGCGTATACAATTTCTTTATTGGGAAAAATCTCAGCAAAACGGAGACAATGCCTGAGTTGCTGCTCACTCCACCCTTTTCCGTATGCCAGCGTTAATTGTTGCGACAGTGTTGCGAGAATTTGTTTTCCATATGCTGCCCGTTCGTTTTTAAGGATATCGGTCCTAATCCGTTTGCCGATATTCCAATAGAGCGCTGTAAGCTCAGCGTTTACAGCGCTTGCTGCCCTTTGTCTGCTTTCATCAATCAGGCTTTTGATTTCGGATAGCAATCCCCGGTTGTGCAGTAAATTTCCGCTTTCTAGTTTGTCGTTATTTCCCATACGCTTGATAATTATAGTTTGCGTGGGGTTCGGCAACCATTGCCAAATCTTCTTCCTTTACTTTTGAATTTGGTTTTACTAATCTGATTTTTCCGGTTAGTAATTGCTGCATCATGCCTTGCTTTACCATCTTATATTTGGCAGACTTTCGCTCAAGTTGGTCTATTTCTCTGTCAATATCGCTAAGAGTGTCAGCAATGAGTTTTTGTTCCTCTTGTCTGGGAATTGGCACAATTATTTTTCTAATATCATCAAGTATCAGATTCTGATGTGAACCTGCTTTAACGTTATTAAATAGCTTAGCCTGTCCTTCCTCCGATTGTAGATAAATCATTACCCAATTTAATAGTCTAGGATTTTTAAATTTGGCAATTGCAATTGCTCCTCCGATAAATGATTTTTTTGCATTTTGGAAAATACCTACATTGCCAATTTTCCCTGAAATAGAAATCAGTAAACACCATTCATCCAGTAATATCATTGGAAATTTATCGGCAACCTTCTCTGGGATGTAGTAGTCTGTTTCAAAATTGAACCAAAATCCCTCAAAATCTTTATTTTGGATAAAGGGGATGGTCCCTCTCTGATAACTATTTAGTAGATTTGGTTTTATATGAGTTGAGTAGTCGAACCCAGTTTGCTTGGTGAATGTCTTACATAAACTTTCAAAATCTTGCGTTTCCCAGACTTCCTTATGTTCAAGTAATTTTTGTACTACACCTTTTCTTAGGAGTTTTTTCTTGGCTATCTTTTTTTCGAGGGCTTGAATAAGGGCATCGGTATCGGATAGTACCTGGGCAATGGCTTTTTGCTCAGTGAGGGTTGGGGGAAGTGGAAATAATCCATTTTTTAAAATATTATTGTAAAGCCTTTGAATAGTACCTCCTTCTGTTCTAAATTTAACAATTGAAAAAACGTGTTTTAAATATTCATTGGGAATTACTTGATTGTTATTTTCAATCCACACAATATTTGAATCTTGAAAGTATGAATCCTCACCATTATAGACAATCGTTTTTCCAATTGTACCCGCAGCAGAAATTAAAACAGACCCTATTCGTGGGAAAGAATATTTTTTTCTAAACTCACAATAAATTTCTTTGGAAATATATGCATCGGGTTCCTTCCCAAAGGTGCCAATTTTATAGAAGGGAATATCTCCACTATCTTTAGTTTGATAACTAAAAATTCTTTTACACATTCTAACATCACCAAGATTACCTAAAGATTTTACCTTCCAATCTTCAGGAATTACTCCCACCTCTGTATTTTTATAACCTTCCTCTAATTCCATGAGAATCCCATTTTTTGAAGGTGAGCATTAACGGCAGCTTCCAAATCATCTACCAGTTTATTAGTTTCGGGAAGTGGGGTGTCGTAGCGTTCAGCCAGTTCTTTAATACGGTTGGTTAAACGCTGGCTAATCTGGTCTATTTCAGAGCTGATGGCATTTTTAATGGAGGTCAGCCATTTGTCGTTTATCACCAGTGATTTTATTTCCTCAACGGTAAGTTGTGGATATTTGGCATAGAGTTTATCATCTAACTCCTGTTCTTTTTCTTTAATCTGTTTGTTGGTAGTAGCCAACTGGGTATGTAATTTTACATAGGTTTGCAAAGCCTTTAGTTCGTCTTTTAAATCGGGGTCTTTTTCCTGTTGTATTTCCTGGATGCGTTTTTGGGCATTGCCTTTATTTATTTTGTCGAGTTCTTCAAAAAGTCCTTCTTCGCCACCGTGTTCTTCCTCCATTTCGGAAATTTCGCTACTCAATGTTTCTTTGGTGTTTTCCAATTCTGTTAGAGTGCCTTTTTCAATAAAAAAATAACGGTTAATAACCAATTCCTTCGGAATAAGGTCGCAGGCCCAACCTTTATCTACCATTTTCTTCTGCTTGTTCTCTACCAGAATGCGATAGGTTTCCGCCTTCCAGCCATCATAAGAAATAATGTAGGCATCGTCCTGCATTACATCGTACCAATAACTTAACAGGTGTTGGTACACATCGTAATTGTCAACCAGGGGTTTGTTTTCGTAAGCGTTTAACAGGTTATCGGAAATATCTGCTATCACTTGTTTCGGGTGGCAGTCTTTATCCAAGGCTTTCAGGTAAGTCTCGGATTCCTTTTCCCAAGTGGCAAAAAGTACATTCATTTTGCCCATAAACGATACAAATTCGGGATGCCCGTAAATGGTATTGTTGATTTGGTCGTGCTCAATATTCAAATTGGAATAACCGGGGCGTGATTGGCTGAATAAATCGCCTTTTAAGGTTGGAAACACCTTCCAGTACCTTTTCAAATCGTTGATGTCGGCATCGGGGATTCCACCGTTTAAATGTGCATCAATATCTTGTATGTCTTCCTTTTCCTGTGCATCGATGTAGCGCGGGATATTCAGATTGTACTCGTTTTCCTCGATGGTGGAAACATAAATCATTTTGCTGTAACCGCTGATAATGGTTTCATTGTTGAACACGTCGGTTATTTTGCGAATATCCTGTTCGCGCAAACGGTTTTTATTGCCATCTTTTTTGAAGCCTTTGCTGGCATCAATCATAAAAATGGCTTTGCGGTTATGAGCATTCTCTTTATCCAGCACAATAATACAAGCTGGAATACCTGTGCCAAAGAATAAGTTGGCCGGTAAGCCAATAATCCCTTTGATATAGCCTTTTTTGATGAGGTTCTTGCGAATTTCGGCTTCTGCATTTCCCCGAAACAAAACACCATGCGGCAAAATGCAAGCACCTTTGCCATGACGCTTAAGCGAGCGTACAATGTGGAGCAGGTAAGCGAAATCACCGTTTTTAGATGGTGGAACACCATAGCTTTCAAAGCGATTGTATTTCCCATCTTCAGGAAGTGATAAACCGTTACTCCAACGTTTGTCGCTAAATGGAGGATTGGCAACCACATAGTCGAATTGCTTCATGTTTCCGTGTTCCTCAAAAAGTGGTTTTGCCAGCGTGTTGCCTTGTTTTATTTCGGCAGTTGGGTAATCGTGCAGAATCATATTCATACGGGCCAGGGCAGAGGTAGCAGAATCTTTTTCCTGTCCAAATAGGGTTACTTTGGCTTTTGCAGCTGTACCGATGCGTAACAACAGAGAACCGGAACCACAAGTGGGGTCGTAAACTTCTGTTTTTGCAGTTGTTTCCGCTTTGGAAATACCAATAATCATCGCCATAATGCGGCTGACTTCCGCAGGGGTATAAAACTGTCCTTTACTTTTTCCACTTTCGGTAGCAAAGTGGCGCATCAGGTACTCATAGGCGTCACCTAAAATATCATCACCTTCGGCACGGTTTTTACTAAAGTCCAACTCCGGTTTTTCAAAAATAGCAATCAGGTTGGTGAGTCGGTCGACCATTTCCTTACCATCACCCAGCTTGGTTACATCGTTAAAGTCGGGCATATCCGAAAGGTTATTGGCATCCTTTAGGGGCGCAATAATCTTTTTGTTGATTTGGTCTCCAATATCCGCTTTACCTTTGAGGGCAACCATATCTTTAAAACTGGCTCCATGTGGTATTGTAATTGGTGCATAAAGTTGATTTGCCCACTTGTCGCTGATATACTTAACAAAGAGCATCACCAATACATAATCTTTATACTGGCTTGCATCCATCCCTCCACGCAGTTCGTCACAGCTTGCCCACAACGAACTATATAATTCTGATTTCTTTATTGCCATAATTGAAAACAAAAATAAACAAAAAAGAGTAAATGGAAAATAAAATATCGTAAATTACATAAAATGAAGATCTTAAATAAATAGTAGAAAATATATTTAACATTTGATGACAAAATTAAAATAACCGCTAATCGCAGACGCCGTCAATAGAA
>DIFH01000042.1 GCA_002427615.1 Paludibacter sp. UBA5753 | reverse complement strand
TTCAACCGGGAGACGAAGAAATCAGTCTGACATTAAAGGGCTATTTTACGCAAATAAAACTAATTAGCCTGAAGCAAGATGTAGTGAACGATTTAGGTGTCGTATATTTGGTTGCCGACACTCACCAGGAAATGAAGCAGGAAGTTGTACTTCAGTTAAGCGAAAGCGCACTCGATGGTGATGATTCAAGATCGCAGAATATTTCCGGTGCTTTATCTTCAAATGGAGATGTTTATAATTCACAAACTACTTATTCATTCAGTCCTATGCGTTTCCGTATGCGCGGTTACGACCAGAATTACGAAACTACCTATATAAACGGTGTACTTTTTAACGGACTCGAACGTGGTAATTTTAATTATTCGGGCTTAGGTGGTTTAAACGATGCCATGCGAAATCAGGACGAAACTGTTGGTTTAAGTCCAAATTCGTTCAGTTATGGAAATCTTGGAAGTACAACCAATATTAATACCCGTGCAACTGCCTATGCTGCTGGTTCAAAAGCCAGTCTGGCTTACAGCAACCGTTCTTACAAATTAAGAGCCCAATACACTTATGCTACCGGTCTGCAACCGAATGGCTGGGCGTTTGCAGCTTCGGCCGTAGTTCGCTGGTCGGACAAGGGTATTGTGGATGGAACTTTTTATAATTCTGCGGGTTATTTTTTGTCGGCCGAGAAAGTGCTAAACAACCGGCACAGTTTCTCGCTCGTAACTTACGGAGCACCAACTAAACGAGCTCAACAGGGAGCTGTGACTCAGGAAGTTTTCGACTTAGCTGGATCAATTTATTATAATCCTTATTGGGGTTATCAGGATGGAAAAATCCGTAATTCGCGTATAGTTAAAAGCTTTGACCCAGTTGTGATTTTTTCACATGATTTTAAAATTAATGAAAATCAACGCTTACGTACCGGTATGGCTTATCATTACAGTATGTACAACAACTCAGCATTGAATTTTTACAATGCACCCGATCCGCGTCCCGATTATTACCGAAATTTGCCAAGTTTTCAAACCAATCAGTCAACTAAAGATCTTATTACTGATTTGTGGCAAACCGATTCCAATATTTCACAAATCAACTGGGCGTTGCTTTATCAGATGAATTATCGGAATAATGAGGTTAATCCTAACGGGACTGCCAAATATTCTGTTGAACGTCGCCACAATAATCTGGCTGAAACTACTTTGAACTCAACTTATACAAACCAGATTTCTAAAGAACTGAAACTAACTGCCGGTATTCAGGCAAAAGCATCGAAAGCCATGCACTACAAAACCATGGAAGATTTGCTTGGTGGAAATAAATGGATTGATATTGACCAGTTTGCCGAACGAGATTTTCCGACAAATCCAGATATTATCCAGAACGACTTGAACAATCCGAATGCTGAAATTCAGGTGGGAGACATTTTTGGATATAATTACGATGTCAATATTAAACATGCCAGTGCTTTTATTCAAAACGAATGGGTGCTTCCCCAGTTTGATATTTATTATGCTGTTAATTTCGGTTATACTGAATTCTATCGTTACGGTCACATGAAAAACGGTCGTGCCGAAGCGCTGAATGTGATTTCGTATGGTAAAGGTAAAGTATGGTACACTATGAATCCCGCAGCCAAAGGTGGAATAACTTATAAAATTGATGGACGCAACCGTTTGTCATTTAATGCTACTGCCGAATCGCGTGCCCCTCAGGTCTACAATTCTTATGTTTCGGTTCGTATAAAAGACACAGCCGTTCCAATGCAAAACGAAGAAGTTCTCTCTGGCGATCTCAATTATTCATTCGTTTATCCTACGGTTCGGGGACGGGTAAGTGTCTTCAGAACGGACGTGAGTAAAAGTTCTGATTTATATGGATATTATGATGATGAAAAACAAACATTCGTCAACTTCATGTTGTCGGATTTGAGTAAATTGTACCAGGGAGTCGAAGCCGGACTGTCGGTTAAGCTTAATGGCAGTTTCTCTGTATCCATGGCTGGAACTTATGCCGATTATAGTTATACAAGTAATGCAATTGGCATCAAAAGCGCCGAGAACGGGGCTTTTGCCGATGTAATGGATGATGTGTTGATCAAAGATTTAAAGATTGCTTCGGGACCTCAAATGGCGGCTAATATCACGCTCGATTATTTTCACACGAAAATGTGGTTTGCCGATGTAACGTTGAACTATTTCGACAATAACTACCTTGATTTTGCCCCTAACCGTTTTTTGAAATCGAATATGGATTTATATACTACCGATGTAATGAAAACAGCTTTAGCTACTCAGGAAAAACTAAAAAGTGGTTTTATGCTTGACGCATCAGTCGGTAAACTTATTTATCTAAAAAACCGTCGTTCGTTGAACTTCAATTTAAGTGTAAGTAATATTCTGAATAACACCAGTATGATTACCGGTGGTTATCAACAGGCACGTTTGCCATTGGTCGATAGTGCGATTGATGGTGCAAACCTGAATAAATTCCCCAATAAGTATTATTATGCATGGGGATTCAATATGTTCCTGAACATTGGATATAAATTTTAAAATTAGTGATTAGAAAAATTTAGATATTTCAAAACAAGAATATGAAAAAAATTAAGATAACAGGAATAATCATATTGGTGGCAGCATTATTTGCCTCGTGTGCCGATACTGATTTCGAGGCAATACCTGCAAATAAACTGATGGGCGATTCTTTGACAACAACATACACCATCGAACAACTGAAAACGGAATTCATGACTGATGCTGACGCTTATTCCGATACAGTAAGATATTTGGGCGGTTTATATACTGCCGATTTAATTAAAGCAAACAGAGAAGTCGTGATAAGCGGATACATTACTTCGACCGACACGGAAGGAAATGTTTATAAGTATTTTGTAGTTCAGGAAAACACTCCGAACGGACAGGCTATCAAAATATCGATAGACGCTTCGGGCTTATCGGGAGTTTATCCGATCGGTCAGAAAGTATGGATTCGTTGCAACGATTTATATATCGGAAAATATGGCGAATCACCTCAGATCGGGTTGAAATATATCAATACCGAGAGGTTCAAAGTGAAAAAATCGACCGGCGATACCATTTACAGAATTGAACCAGGACGAATGCCATTGCCTGTTGCCCAATCGCATATTCATGCCTATGGCATGCCCAAACCATCTGTTATTGTACCCGATACCATGACTATTGCCCAAATAAGAGCTACCGATCATAAAAATCTGGTGAACAAACTTGTTTGTATTAAAAATGCGTATTTTACTGGTCGTGAAGATGGTAAAGTTCTATCCGATGCTGAAATGATTTTTGCTCCTTCAACCGATGGCGTCGGTTATCCTCAATCAAGGGATATCACCGATGGTACAGGTACGATTATCATTGCTACAAGCGAATATGCTAAATTTGCCGACTATAAATTGCCTGCTTCAACTTATCGAGGCAATATTACAGTGATTATAGGTTGGTACCGAAACTATACCGATGATGCCGGCGACTGGCAGCTTACGTTGAGAACCTTGAGCGATCTGGGCGCGGGATTCGAAAACTATATCGAGAGTGTAAAATAAGTCTTTAAACTATAAATTGAAAATAAAATGAAGAATTTCAATAAATATAAATTGCTGATCGGTGCTCTCGCTCTTGCTTTGGTGGGTTGTTCTAATCTGGATGAATCGGCATTCGAGGTGATAGAAGACACCAATAATGTTGTTTATTCCGAAACATTTGAAAACGATTTGGGCGAATTTACAACGCAAAATGTTTCAGGCGACCAGCAATGGGTTTACAACAGCAGTAAATATGTAATAATGACAGGTTATGTAAATTCAACAAACTATGCAAATGAAGACTGGTTAATTTCCCCCGAGATTGATTTAACCGGGCTTTCCGCCGCACACTTATCGTTCGACCACGCTGCCCGCTATTTTGCCAATATCCTGACAGATGTTACAGTTTGGATCTCAACGGACTATGTAACCGGTAATTTACCTGCCACCGCCACCTGGACTCAGTTGACTACAAAAACATTTTCCGATCCCGGAAGTTGGACTTTTGGTAATTCAGGACAAATAAGTCTGACTCAATATGCCGGTCAGAAAGTAAGAATCGCCTTTAAATATGTATCCACTTCAACCAAAGCCGGAACATGGGAGTTGAAAAACTTTTTGGTCGAAAAAGGTGAAGCCGAAGTTGTTGTTGGTAACGATGGAAGCGAGGAATTTCCTTTTACTGTGCGGGAAGCTATGCTGAATCAGACAAACGCTTCTGCATGGGTCGAAGGTTATATTGTCGGTTACGTTTGGTCGGGCGTTCAAACTACTTATCACTTTAGCGCCGACACCTGTACGCAAGCTACAAATATATTGATAGCCGATACCAATGCTTTATCACAGATTTATGTTGCAAAATCAATGGCAGTCCAGTTACCTTCCGGTGTTGTGCGTACAGGATTAAATCTTCCGGCAAACAAAGCCAATTTCGGTAAAAAAGTAACCTTGTATGGTATGCTTAGCTCTTATTTTAGCGCTCCGGGATTAAAAAGTGTTTCGTACTATAAATTTGAAGATGGCGCCAGTGGCGGTACAAAACCAATTAAAGCTATTTTTTCCGAAACTTTTGCAAATTCGAGCAAGGGTAATTTTACCATCGAAAATGTAAACATACCAGCTGCTTTATCATATATCTGGACTCCGACTGCCACTTACGGTATGACTGCGAGCGCTTACAAAAGTCCAACTGATTACGAATCGGAAAGTTGGCTGATTTCTCCGGCAATCGACCTGTCTAAAGTAACTTCGGCAACACTCATGTTCGATCATGCATTAAATTACGTGACTAATGCTGCCAATAAATTGAACTATATATCAGTTTGGATGTCATCCGATTATCAAAGCGGGTTACCGGCAACTGCAACCTGGACTAAGGTAACTGTTCCAACCTATCCTGCCGGAACTAACTGGACTTTCGTATCTTCAGGCAATGCTGATATTAGCAGCATGGCGGGGAAAAATAAGGTTCGGATTGCGTTTAAATATACAAGTATTGACGGTGATGCTGCTACTTGGGAAGTAAAGAATGTTGTAATCTATTAAATAACAAAAAACTGATCACTTTCAGATAAAAACAACTCCCGTACAAATCAATACGTACGGGAGTTTTTTTGTGCAATTTGCTCAGATCGGCAATTGTGCTGAAATCACCACCAACGGATTCCATATCACCAGCAACGGAGTATTATACAAAGAACAGGAACGCTTGAAAAGTGAATTGAAATCGAAAACCGCTGAATTGGACTTGCTAACCGCCAAACTTCAGCGAAACTATGCCCTCGGTAAAAAAACAGTTAAAATGGCCGAGCCTCAGGTCAACTGGGTGGCTTACGGAATTACCGATAAAAAATAGGAAAACAAAACAAAGACTCCCGACTGAATATCCAGTCGGGAGTCTTTGTTGATATATTTGTATAAATTTTTATCCTCCGGTATTACAACAAGTATTGTTCACTAATCGATTTATGTTCCTGTACGCGATAAATCGTATCGGCAAACATATCGGCTATTGTAAGAATTTTTACTTTCGAACACCTGCTGCAATCGAAAGGAATGGAGTCGGTAAAAGCAATTTCGGTTAAAGCTGAATCCATAATATTTTCGATTGCGTTACCCGACATGACTCCATGCGATACAATGGCTCTTACGCTGTTGGCGCCGGTTTCCATAATCAGATTGGCTGCTTTGCAAAGAGTTCCGGCTGTATCGGCCATGTCATCTACAATAATTACATCTTTACCGTTTACATCGCCAATGATGCGCATTTCGCTCACTACATTCGCTTTCTCACGGGTTTTATGACCTAATACCATGGGCACATCGAGATGTTTGGCATAGGAACCGGCGCGTTTGGTACCACCAACATCGGGCGATCCGATAACCAGATTATCGAGTTGTAGCGATTTAATATAAGGAACAAAAATGGTGGAAGCATACAAATGATCGACCGGCACATCGAAAAAACCCTGAATCTGGTCGGCATGTAAGTCCATCGTAATAATGCGGTCGACTCCTGCCACGCTGAGCATATCGGCTATCAGCTTTGCTCCAATGGATACGCGCGGTTTGTCTTTCCTGTCCTGGCGCGCCCACCCGAAATAAGGAATTACAGCAATGATTTTGTAGGCCGATGCGCGTTTGGCTGCATCGATCATTAGCAAAAGCTCCATTAAATTGTCCGAATTCGGAAAGGTAGATTGAATCAGATAAATGTATTGACCGCGAATAGATTCTTCATAAGAAACCGAAAATTCGCCATCCGAAAAATGCTCAATTTTCATATTCCCTAATGAACAACCTAAACTTTTGCATATTTTCTCGGCTAAATAGCGACTGTTTGTGCCTGAAAAAATTTTGAAGGGGGCAGTAGTTACTGACATGAACTGAATCTGTTTTTTTAAGGTTACAGAAATTTTCTGCAAAAGTACGTAAATATATTTTAAATCATTACAGAATTATCCTTAAAAATTAAATGAATATTCATGCCTTAGATATACTATTCTTTCTGTCGAATCCATTTGTTTTAAAAAACAGACAGGTTGCATTTCATGAAATTATTCGCTTGTAATTCCTTTCCGCAAACGTTTGAAATTAAAATCAGCGTGTTTTTCATTCTTAAAAAAGTCGAATTGTAAAAATAACACTATTTTTGAAATTTGATTTACAAGATGGCATTACAATCAACTAAATTTCAATATCCTATGAAAATACACTTCAAAATAGCCTATTTTACCTATTGGGGGCAACGCCTGCTTGTTACGGGTAATATTCCTGAACTGGGAAACGGTGATTTATCCCGGGCTTTATTGCTCAATTTTCAATACAAAGAGGATTGGATAGGCGAAATTGATATTGTGCGCGACGATTCATTCGACTTAAAATACAAGTATGTTCTTTTTACAGAACAAACCGGACAATACAGCGAAGAATGGGGCGACGAACGGAAACTCAGTTTCGATGTAAAAAAGCCCGATCATTTTTTTTGCTTCGACCAGTGGAACTCGCCGGCTACCGTCGAAAATACTTTTTTGAGCGCTCCGTTTGCCCAGGTTTTATTACGCGACGAACACGAAACCGATGTGACAAAAAATCCGGTAAAATTTACTCATATCTTTAAGGTGAAAGCTCCTTTAATCACTAAAAATCAAGTGATCTGTGTTATTGGCGATTGTAAAGCAATGGGGAATTGGTCGACAAATCATCCCGTTTTATTACGTAAAACTGACGAAGGATATTGGCAAACTGAAATTGATTTGAGTAAAGCACAAGGCGATGCTCATTACAAATACGGAATTTACGATCCGGAGGATAAAAAATTCTGTTATTTCGAGTCAGGCGCCGACCGTGTTGCTCCAAATATGAATTCATCAAAGACTGTTGTTCAACTGAATGATGGTTTTATCCGCGTTCAGTCTCAATCGTGGCGCGGCGTAGGCGTTGGACTGCCGGTTTTCAGTATCCGGACTAAAAAAAGTTTCGGCGTCGGCGATTTTAGCGATTTATTACTTTTAGTTGACTGGGCGGAAAAGGTTGGGATTAAACTTATTCAGGTTTTGCCTTTGAATGATACCATAGGAACGCACACTGACGCCGACGTGTTGCCTTATGCCGCTATTTCGGCTTTTGCGCTGAATCCCCTGTTCCTGAACTTGCCGGCTATGGGCAAACTTCCGGCAAGTCATCCGTTGCAACAAGCCTATAAAACCCGTCAACCCGAACTGAATGCGCAGGAATTGATTGCGTTTTTGGATGTAATCAATTTTAAATTGCAATACGCCAAGGAATTATATTTTATTCAAAAAGATAAATTTTTGAATAATAAAGAGTTTCAATCCTTTTTTAAAAAAAATGAATTCTGGTTGGTTCCTTATGCCGCTTATTGTGTGCTGCGCGACCAATACGGGACTTCCGATTATCGTCAGTGGAAAGATTACGCCCGCTTCGATAAAACAAAAATTGCAGAATTAACTTCCCCCGAATCACCGGGATTCGATAATGTTGCCGTGAATTATTTTATTCAGTATCATTTGCACGTACAACTCTCGAAAGCCACTGAATATGCGCATGCGCATGGCATTGTGCTGAAAGGCGATATACCTATCGGCGTCAACCGCAACAGTGTGGATACCTGGGTTTCGCCGGAACTTTTCCACATGCACATGCAGGCCGGCGCGCCGCCCGATATGTTTGCCGTAAAAGGTCAGAACTGGGAACTCCCGACTTATAACTGGGACATGATTAAACGTACCGGTTTCGACTGGTGGAAAAAACGATTCGCTCAAATGTCCAATTATTTCGATACTTTCCGTATCGACCATATCCTTGGGTTTTTCCGTATCTGGCAAATTCCAATTCATCAGGTGGAAGGTATTATGGGACATTTGTTCCCTTCCATACCGGTGTACATTAATGAGTTTGCCGAAAAAGGCATCTGGTTCGACTACAACCGTTTTTGCAAACCTTATATTACCGACGCTATTCTCTGGGATTTTTTCGGCGAAGAAGCTTCGTGGGTCAAAGCCAATTGTTTGCAGATTGAAGATGGTTGGGTTTTGCACCTGAAAACTCCTTATTTGAGTCAGCAAAACGTTGAAAAAATGTTTGCTGATGGAAAAATTTCGGAACGTGTAAAATGGGGTTTGTTCGATTTAATTTCAAACGTATTGTTTTTTGAAGTTGAAGGTACCGACAGAACACAATTTTACCCGCGTTATGGCATGGAAAGTCTGCGTACTTTTCAGGATTTGGATGATTATACAAAAAGTAAATTACGCGAACTGTATGTCGACTATTTCTATCGCCGTCAGGATGCTTATTGGTATCAGTCGGGCATGGAGAAACTGCCGGCGCTGAAACGCGCTACCAACATGTTGATTTGTGGCGAAGATTTGGGCATGATGACTCATTGTGTTACAACTGTAATGAAAGAACTTGGTATATTAAGTCTCGAGGTACAACGGGCGCCCAAATTGGATAAAATTGAATTCTTTCATCCTGCTGATGCTCCTTATTTGTCGGTAGTAACTCCTTCGACTCATGATATGAGTACCATTCGCGGTTGGTGGGAAGAGGACAGGGGCGTAACGCAACGGTTTTATAATTCACAACTCGGTCACTGGGGCGAAGCGCCCTATTTCTGCGATTGGTGGATTTGCCGGGATATTCTATTGCAACATCTTTATTCGCCCGCTATGTGGGCAATTTTCCAAATGCAGGATTTACTAAGCATTTCGGACACTGTACGCCGTGAGAATCCGCACGAGGAACGAATTAACGTACCTTCCAATTCAAAATTCAGCTGGCGTTTCCGTTTACATATCAATATGGAAGATTTAATTGAAAATGATAATTTTAATAATGAGTTAAAAAATTATATCATTCAGTCGGGAAGATAAATAGAATCAGGTAGATAAACATAGTAATACTTATATAATCATACTTAGGGTCTGTTGAAAAACTATTTTATGCCACGGAGTGGCTAAATGTGAATAACCCCCAGTGAGCGTAGCGATACTGGGGGATGTTGAATAACCAAGAACCCCAGCCCCGAAGTGGGCTGAACAATATCATAATAGATT